>CALKVW010000048.1 GCA_938004785.1 uncultured Polyangiaceae bacterium | reverse complement strand
GTCTATCCCGCGCTCGCCGACCGCGCGCCCGTCGCCCTCTGGACGGCGACGGGCAGCCTGACGGTGGAGGAACGCGCCCGGGCGCGGGCGGCAGAGCTTCTTGCCTCCCACCATGTCGAGGGGATTTCCGCCGAGGCCGACCGCGAAATCCGCGCGCGCTTCCCGATCCGGCTCGACCGGGGCGCGATGCGGCCGGGCTGAGGCTTGGCCCGGTCAGGGCTTTCTCGGCGGGCGGAGCGCGGCGAGGTTCACGGTCACCGGCGGGAGCTGGACCGGTGGTTGCGGATCCTCGAGGTAGGCGGGCTGGATGCAGCACGACAGATCCGCCGTGGCCTCGACGCGCGCGTTCATCAGAGGCAGCCCGTGCTTCACCGTCAGCGTCTTGATGACGCTCACGTGCTCGAGCTGCGTCTTCACCACGCAGCCTTTCCGCACGTGCGGCCCGATGACGAGGCTCGGCACGCGGAAGCCGAGCCGCTCGAAGTCCGGGTCTTCGTCGATGGTCGTGGGCGGGGGCACGTGGTCGTAGAAGCCGCCGTGCTCGTCGTAGGTGATCACGAAGAGGCAGCTGCCCCAGTGCGGGCTCTGCGCGAGCGCGGCGTAGACGCTCGCGATGAGGGCCTGGCCGAGCTGGATGTCGTGATCGGGGTGGTCGTCGTTGGCGCCGCCGCCGAAGAACTGCGGATCGATGATGCAGAAGCGTGGCAGCGCGCCGGCCTGGGCGTCCACGAAGAACTGCTCGACTCCCGCGAGGCCATTCAGCTTGAGGTAGCCACCGGAGCACCAGGCGATGTCGTGGAAGTAGTTCTTCGCGCTCACGCCGGCGTCGTCGAGCAGGCCGAAGACGCTCTCGAAGCCGAAGGCCGGCAGGTTCGACTGGATGCCCTTCGAGGTCGCGCCGTGCAGGTAGAAACGGTTGGGCCAGGTCGGCCCCATCACGCTCGCGAACCAGTGGTCGCAGATCGCGTAATGGTCGGCGAGCGCGTACGTCACGGGGATCTGTTCGCGCACGTGGTAGCCCATGACCTCGTGCTGGTGCGCGCCTGCGTGCTCCTTCACGAAGCCGTCGTTCGCGCCGCCGTTGAACTGCGCGTGGCAGTCGTCCCAGCCGTGGGGCGGGTCCTCGACGGTGTAGTCGGTGAGGTTGAAGATCGGCACCGGCGTCTGGTCCGGCGCGGGGTTGGTCTCGGTGCCTACGAGGCCCTCGACGTCGGTGCGGCCCTCGAGCAGGCGCAGCGCACCGAGGTAGTGGTCGAAGGAGCGGTTCTCCATCATCAAGACGACGATCGTCTCGATCGGCGCGAGCAGCGTCTCGGGCGAGTAGTTGCCGCTCGGGGCGCAGAGATCCGCGGCCCCGCCTCCCGCACCACCCTGACCGCCCTGACCACCGCCGCTCGACGTGCTGGTGCTCGTGCTGGTCGAGCTCGTCGTGCTCGTGCTGCCGCTCCCACTGCCGCCGGCCCCGCCTTGGCCACCGCCGCCGCTGGTGCCGTCCTCGTCGTCGGAGCAGCCGACCACGGCTGCGCCTCCGACGGCGAGCGTCGCGGCGAGGGCCTGGCGGCGCGTGAGCTGGGTGGGATCGTCGGAGGGAGGCGTGCGGCGCTTCACGCGAACATCGTTCACGGGACCGCGCCCGAGGACAAGCGACGACGACGTCGGGCACGCTAGCCTCCGCTTCGATGAAGGCGCCTCCCTTGCTCTACGCCGACCCCGAGCTCGGCGCCTACGGTTACGACGAGAAGCCCTGGTTCTTGCCGCACGTGCGCCTCGAGGCCTTCCTCGCGGAGCTCGAGCGCAACGGGCTCTCGTCGCGAATCACACGGGCGAGCGCGCCTCCCGCGACGGACGAAGAGCTCCGGCTCTTCCACACCGAGGCGCACGTCGATCTCGTGCGCGCGCGCTGCGCGACGAACGAAGGCGCGCTCGATCACGGGCCCACCTTCGCGCGCGCGCACGTGGAGCGCGCCGCACGCTTCGTGGTGGGGGCCGTGCTCGACGCGACGCGGAAGATCATCGCCGGGGAAGCGAAGAGCGCCTTCGTGCCGATCGCCGGCTTCCACCACGCCTACCGCGACGCCGCGCGCCTCTATTGCCTCTACAACGATCCGGCGATCGCGATCGCCTACGCGCTCGAGCACCTCGAGGGCCACGTCGCCTACGTCGATATCGACATCCACCAGGGCGATGGCGTGTACCTCGGCTACGAAGCCGAGCCGCGTGTGTGGATCGCCGACCTGCACGAAGATCCACGCACGCTCTTTCCCTTCACGCCCGAGGCGCCCGGCGAGGGGCCCATGCCCGGCAGGCGCAGCGAGCGTGGCAGCGGCGCTGCGCTCGGCACGAAGCTCAACATCCCGCTCGCGCCCTACACGAGCGACGAAGCGTACCTCGCGCTCTCGGAGGAGGCCGATGCGCACGTGCGCGCGGCGAAGCCCCAGCTCGTGATCTTCGAGTGCGGGGTCGACGGGCTCGAGGCCGATCCGCTCTCGAACCAGCGCCTCAGCGTCGCGGCGATCGCCGAGGTGACGCGCCGCGTGCGCGCGATCGCCGACGAATACGCCTCGGGGCGCTTGCTCGTGCTCGGCGGCGGCGGCTACGAGCTCGGAGGCGTCGCCAAGGGCTGGACGGCGGCTCTCGCGGCCCTCCTCGACGGCTGAGGGCCGCGGCTGAGCTCAGCCAAGACCGCGCGTGGCCCTCGCGGCCATCGAGCGGCTATCGTGCCGGCTCGAGGCTTCACCCATGCCGGTCTTCCATGTCGAGATGCGCTGGCGCTGCGCAGGTTGCCAGCGCGAGAACCTCGGGCGCCACAAGCAGTGTCAGCAGTGCGGCAAACCCAAGCAGGGCGAGCCCTTCTACGACGCGCCCGGCCACGAGGAGCCTACGCGCGCCGACGCCGTGACCGACGCGGCGCTGGTCCAGCAGGCGACCGCAGGCGCCGATTGGCGCTGCAACTTCTGCGGCTCGCACCAGCGCCGCGACTCGGGCGAGTGTGCGCAGTGCGGCGCGGGGCAGGCGCACGGGCTCCAGCGAGGGGCGCCCGCTGCGCACGCGGCCCGCGCGACGGCCGGGGCCCAGCCGAGCGGGCCGTGGCAGCCGCCGCGCTGGATGATCGTGCTCGCGGTCCTCGGCTCGGTGCTGCTCGGACTGGGCTGGCTGCTCTTCCGGACCTGGACGATCGACGCCGTGGTGGTCGGCCGCAGCTGGAAGCAGTCGATCGAGGTCGAGCGCTACCAGATCATCGACGAAGAGGGCTTCACGGTGCCCAGCGACGGCTTCTCGCAGCGCTCGCTCGGGGAGCGCCACCACCACGACGAGCAGGTCCAAGACGGCTACACGACCGAGAGCTACACCGAGAGCGAGGCCTGCGGTCAGGACTGCAGCACGAGCCCCGTGAGCTGCACGGTGAACGACAACGGCTTCAAGACCTGCTCGGGCGGCGATCGCGTGTGCTCCACGCGCTACTGCAGCGTGAGCAAGACGCGCCAGGTGCCGAAGTACAAGTCGGTGCCGGTGTACCAGACCTACTACGCGTGGAAGGCCTGGCGCTGGAAGCACCACCGCTCGATCGAGGATCAGGGCGAAGACGACGAGGAGCCCACCTGGCCCGACGACGCGCGCGTCGCGCTCGGCGTGGGCTGCACGGGCGAGGAGAAGGAGCGCGCCACGCGCAAGGGCAGCTACACGCTCGTGCTCGAGGGCGAGGGTGAGCGCCACGAGGTCGTGCTCGACACCGAGGAGGCCTTCGCGAGGCACCCGCTCGGCGCGAAGCGCGAGCTCGAGCTCAGCCACGTGAGCGAGCCGCGCCTCGTCGATCCCTGAAGTCCGAGGCCGCGCATCGTGTTTGCCCGGCCCGGGCCGGCTTCTGCTAATCAGGAGGCTTCGTCGTGTACAGCCAGCCGCCTCCTCCCCAGCAGCCGATGCGGGCCGCGCTCTACCTGGACTACGCCGGGCGGCGCTACCCGGTGATGGTCGCGCGCTTCATCATCGGCCGCGAGCGAGGCGCCTGCCACCTCGTGCTGCCCGACAACAACGTCTCGAGGCAGCACGCCGCCGTCGAGTTCCACCACGGCGTGCCGTACATGATCGACCTCGGCTCACGCAACGGTGTGGGCTACAACGGCCACCGCATCGCACGCAAACGCATCGTCGAAGGCGATCGTTTCGAGATCGGTGCCCACGTGCTGAGCTTCACGTTCCACCAAGGATGAAGGCGCCCGTCCACAACAACGCCTCGATCTGGTGGTTCGCCTTCGGCTACTTCGCCGCCTACGCACCCTACGGCGCCATCACCAAGGCGCTCACGAACGGCAAGCTCGCCCCGGGCGCGGGGCTCGATGGCCTCGCGGTGCTGCCGCTCTCGGTGGCGACCTCCGTCGTGAGCATGTTCGCGCTGCTGAAGCTGCTCGGCTGGTTCCGCTACGCGCACCGCACCCAGGTCGCAGGCATCGATCTGCCCACGCCCACGCGCTGGACCTTCCTCTCGGGTCTCGCGACCGCGGGCGTCGTGCTCACGACGACGCTCGCCTACACCTTCGAGAACACCAGCATCGTCTTCATGATGCTGCTCATGCGCGGCGGCGTGCTCGCGATCGCGCCCATCGCCGACCTCGTGGGCGGCCGCGTCGTGCGCTGGTTCTCCTGGGTCGCGCTCGCGCTCAGCGCGATGGCCATGGCCGCCGCGGGCTTCGCCGTCGACACCTACGACCTCAGCTTCTGGGCCGTGGTCGACATCGCCGTCTACCTCGGCGCGTACTTCCTCCGCCTGCGCTTCATGAGCAAGCTCGCCAAGGGCGGCGTGAACGACAACCGGCGCTTCTTCGTCGAGGAGCAGATGGTCGCGACGCCGGCGGCCGTGCTCGGCCTCGCCGCCTTCGCGCTGCTCCTGCCGGGCGCGGCGGGCGACTCGATCCGCCGAGGCTTCCTCGAGGTGCCCTTCGGCGAGGCCGCGCTCTGGGTCGCGCTCGTGGGGTTCCTCTCGCAGCTCACCGGCGTCTTCGGAGGGCTCGTCTTGCTCGACCCACGCGAGAACACCTACTGCGTGCCCGTGAACCGCGCCTCGAGCGTGCTCGCGGGCATCGTCGCCTCCTACGTGCTGCTCTGGGCCGGTGCGGCCGCGGCACCGGAGCTCACCGAGCTGGTCGGCGCGAGCTTCCTCGTGGGCGCCATCCTCGTGCTGAGCTTCGGGCCGATGCTCAGCAAGAAGCTGTCCGCGAGGAAGGAAGCCGCCTGAAACGCTGCGCGCTGGCAGCCGCGCGGAGCGCTCAGTCTTCCGTGTCGGCGCCCTCTTCGAGGGGGACCCACCTGGGCTCCTCGCTCGGCTCGACGTAGTCGACGAGGCGCTCCTGCGGCCGGAAGCTCGCTTTGTAGGCGAGCGAGGCGCAGCCCGACACCCGGTAGCCGAGGTACAGGTGCGGGATGCCGAGCTCGCGCGCGATCGCGATCTGGTAGACGACGTTGGCCGTGCCGATCGAGCGCTTCGCCCAGTCGGGGTGGTAGAAGAAATAGATGGCGCTCCAACAGTGTGGCGTCTGGTCGCAGAGCGCCACACCCACGAGCCTGCCCGTGTCGGGCTCGCGGAAGCTGAGCTCGCGCGCAGCCGGGTGGGGGAAGGCGAACTGCATGCGGTAGCTGCGCTCCGTGAGCGTCTGCTCGCCCCAGCCGCGCGCGTCCTCGCGGTTCTCGTGCCAGAGGTGATAGAGCGCGAGGCGCTCCTCGTCGAAGTCGGGGCGGGCGATGCTGATCTCGAGCGAGCTGCAGGCCTTGGCGGCGCGCCGCTGGCTCTTGCTCGGGCGGAAGCTCTCGGTCGGCACCCGCGTGGAGACGCAGGCGCGGCAGCCCTCACAGGCCGGGCGGAAGTAGTCGGGCCCGAAGCGACGCCAGCCACGCACGAGCCGCTCCTCGAGCTCCTCCGGGCTCACGTCGAGCAGGAGGTGGTGCTCGAGCGAGGCCTCGCGGTCATCGAGGTAGGAGCAGGGGCGGGGCTCTTCGACGAGCAATTCGAGGACGCGGGCCATGCCTCAGATGGGGCCCAAGCTAGCACGCGCCTGGCCGCGAGGCCGGGGTCCGGCTTGACGACGCCGGCCCAGCGGGGCACGCGGGAGCGCATGATCGCGAAGCAAGCTCGGGCGGTGGTGACGGGTGCGGCCGGTGGGCTCGGGCGGGCCTTCGCCCTGGAGCTCGCCGGGCGAGGCGCGCGCCTGCTCCTCTCGGACGTCGACGAGAGCGGCCTCGAAGAGACCGCGCGCCTCGCGAAGAGCGCGGGCGCGCAGAGGGTCGAGACGATGCGCTGCGACGTCGCCAACGCGCTCGAGGTCGACCAGCTCCGCGAGCGCGCCGAGGCCGAGCTCGGCGGCTGCGATCTCTTGATCAACAACGCCGGCGTCGCCGTGGCCGGCCCCATCGGAGAGGTCCCGCTCGCCGACTGGGAGTGGATCATGGGCATCAACCTCTGGGGGCCGATCCACGGCTGCCACAGCTTCGTGCCGCTCATGAAGCGCCAGGGCACGGGGCACATCCTCAACGTGGCGAGCATCGCGGGCATCGCGCAGGCGCCGCAGATGGCGCCCTACAACGTGACCAAGTCCGGCGTCATCTCGCTGAGCGAGACCTTGAGCGGCGAGCTCGCCGAGTTCGGCATCGGCGTCACGGTGCTCTGCCCCTACTTCTTCAAGACCAACATCCACAACGCCTCGCGCGCGCACGGCAAGGTCGAGAAGTCGCAGGCGATGGTCGGCAAGCTCATGGAGAAGACCTCCGTGCAAGCCGCCGACGTCGCGCGCCTCGCGCTCCAGGCCTGCGATCGCGGCGAGCTCTACGCGCTGCCGCACAACGAGTCGAAGGCGATGTTCGTAGTGAAGCGCCTCGTGCCCGGGCTCTTCCACCAGAAGATCGCGCCGCTCGTCTCGAAGCGCTCGCTCGAGCGATGAGGCGCGCGGCGCTGCTCGTCGCGCTGGCGGGCTGCGTCGTGGCCTGTGCAGGCGCGGCCTGCGGGGGCACGGGGAGCGAGGCACGCGGCCGCGTGCCGGGGCGCTCCGAGGCCGGGCGCAGGGCGCAAGGAGCGCCGGCCACCGTGCGCGGCGACGCGAGCGCCGCCCAGCTCGAGCTCAGCACCGCCAGCTCGGCCTCGGCGCTCGCAGGCACGTCATCGGCGCAGCCGGCGCCTCCGCACGGCGCCGCGCCAGAACGCTCGACCTGGGCCCTCTTGCCCGTCGAGGGCTTCGAGAGCGCCGTGGTCGTCGAGCCCCCCGACGACGGGCGCGTGCGGCCGCTCGTCGTCGTCACGCACGGCGCGGGCGGCAGGCCCGAGGCGCACTGCGAGCGCTGGGAGGAGATCGTGGGCAGCTCGGCGTTCATCGCCTGCACGCGCGGACGAGGCATGAATACGCACCTGCCCGAGCCCGAGCGAGGCTACTTCTACGACGGCCACCACGAGCTCGGCCGCGAGCTCGACGAAAGCTTCGTGGCGCTCGAGCGGCGCTATGGCGCGCGCCTCGATACCCGGGCCGCGATCTTCGCCGGCTATTCGCAGGGCGCGGCGATGGGCATCCTCGCCTTGCACGAGAAGCCCGAGCGCGCCGCGCGCTTCGGCGGCGTGTTGCTGGTCGAAGGAGGCACCGGCGACTGGAACGTCGCGCTCAGCGAGCGCATGCTGAGGCTCGGCGTGCGGCGCGTGGCCTTCGTCTGCGGGCAGGCCTCGTGCATCGACGCCGCCCAGACCTCGAAGCCCTGGCTCGCGCGTGCCGGTCTGCCCCTGCGCGTCGACTACGCGCGCGGAGCGGGCCACACCTACCGAGGCGCCGTGGGCCAGCTCGTGGAGCAGGCCTATGCGTGGGTGATCGAGGGCGATACGCGGTTCGAGAGGTGAGGGGCCGAGGGCGACGGGAAAACCCGCGCTGTGCAGGCTGCGTGTCTCCAATCGAGGACACTCAGCGAGCAGTTTGTCTCCTGTAGAGGACACTTGGCCGGGCAAGCCGATCCAAGAAGATCAAGATCGTTGATGTGACGATGATGCGAGCTTGCCCATGGCCATCTTGGGCTCTATGGTCTCTGCCGTCGCCCGCGGGAGCTCGAGCGTCGAGACTGAGCGGGCGTGGAGGGGTACGCATGAACCGAGATTTGATTCTGGGGGTGGCGCTCGTCGCCATGGGCGCGAGCTGCGAAGAGCGAAGTCCCATCGCTCATGATGTAGGGGGGGGCGCTTACATCGGCGGAAGCCGAACCACTGGGCCGGGCGCAGCTGGCCTTCTCCACGGCGGGTAGCGAGGTGCTCGCCGGTACCTCCGCGGTCAATGGCGTCGCGCCGAGCGCGGCGTGGATCCGCCGGCCCAACAACCCTGGGCAGTCGCCGGGCAACGGTCTCATCGCCTACACTCAAGGCGGGCGAGCGTGGTGGAGCTACTCGCTCAACTGGAGCGCGACCAGCCCGACCTGGACGCCCACGAGCTCGGCGAGCTCGAATGCGCTGCTTCGGTGGCCGGGGCCGGACAACCTCTGCGACGTGTACGCCAACGCCAGCGAGTGTGGAGGCAGCGGCGACACCTGGGCGCAGCTCGGTCGCTACAACTACGCCGCCAAGGCCGTCGCGACGGGGCTCGACGATGTGGCGGCGATCGTCGCGACCGGCGGCTATGGCGAGGACGACAGCGACGTGTTGATCGTCACGTCGGTCGACGCCGGCCAGACCTTCACACGCAGCCTGCTCCTGAGCATCCCCTCGTCGAGCGGCCTCGATACGGGCTTCGCGGTCGATCCGGAGAGCGTGCACGCCTCGGTCGCGCAGGTCGGCGAGAACAACACCCCACGCGCGGGCGCGGTCGCGCAGCCGATCTACGTCACCTGGCGCGCGACCGACGCCTTCAACGCCTCGAGCTGGTGGTTCACGCGCGTGCTCGTCGGGGCCTCCGGCACCGTCGCCGAGGTCATGCGTCCCAGGCGCCTGGAGTTCGTGCCGGCGGTTCCGGGCACGCACGTGTCGATCTTCGGGTACCGAATCGTAGGCCGCGAACGCATCGGTGTCGCGTGGTCCGAGCGCGACAGCGGCGCGAGCACCGAGTGCGACGACGACCCGGCCGCGACGACGAACGTGAGCTGGTACGCCAGCCAGACCGACACCTTCGGCGACGCGTGGGATTGCTTCGATGGTGCCTTCCACTTGTACCCCGGACCACTGAGCGACTTCGTCGGCTGCGACACGGTCCAGCGGCGCACGGAGATCATGCAGGAGAAGGAGTGGAAGCTGTGCGTGGGCCCTGGGGAGTCGGCCCGCCGCGCGCGGAACACCGACCGGCCCGAGGTGGCGATGAACATGGCAGCTTTCGCGCTCGACGGCTCGCAGGAAGACGAGGAGCGCAAGGGCTGGTACTTCGCCGTGACCAAGCGCAGCGACACGAGCGGTAGCGGCATGCGTGTGTGCATCTACGGAACGGGCTACGTGACCAACGGGGCGCTCGAGTACTTCAAGGAGCTCTACTGCTCCCCGGACACCGACCCGCAGGGAGGCGGCAGTGTGACCGACGCTTGGGCGCCCGCGCTCGCGGTGATGCAGGGCTCGGGCACGGTGCCCTTCGTGAACGCTGGCGACGAGCACCTCATCGGCATGGTGCACCGCGCGGGCTTCAGCAATGGAACGCGTACGATGGCCACGACGGCGCAGTCACAGAGCAACACCTACACGGAGGCGAGGCTCACGGTCGACGGCACGGGCGTGCCGAATGCTTGGGAGGGTGACGCAGGGCTGCAGCTCGGGCTCGCGGTGTACCAGCCTTGTGAGCTGGGGATCGCGGGGTGTCCGCAGTCGGGGAGTTTTGCGTACCCCAGTATCCCATTCTTGGCGACTTGGCCGGACACGCGCCCGACCAACACGTTCGGCAACGTGATCTACGCCCGGAGGTTCACATGGTGAACCGGGTATGGCTGTCGGCGTTGTGGGCTGCCTCGGCTGCTCTCCATGGGTGCGGGAGCGAGGTGCGCCAAACAGAAGGCGGGGAGGGTGAATCGTCGCTCCTGGATGCCGTTTATGGTGAGGGGTACATCGCACCCGCGGATGTGCCCGAGCGGGTGCAGTGTGAGGACTTCTGCCAATGGCTGGAGCAGCGACACGGTTGCGACCTGGACGTCTGCACGAAGAATTGCGACGCGGACTACGTGGAAGAGATCGCAGCGTATGGCTGCGATATCGATGTACTGGAGCGCTACTACGCTTGCATGATGCGGGTCGATGCAACATGCGGCGGAGGCTGTCCTGGCCCCATTGGGGAGCAGGTCGGCCAATGTTGGAACGACCGCGCTGCCGATACCTGCGAGACCCTCCCCGGATTCCAGGACTTCGGCGAGCCCTGCCCGCCCGAGTGAGCGTCGCCGCTCGAGCGAAGGACGAGGTCGCGCGCATTCGAGAGCGCCCGGCCTCGCGTCGCGTGCACGGTTGGAGCACGGCACACCTACCGAGGCGCCGTGGGCCAGCTCGTGGAGCAGGCCTATGCGTGGGTGATCGAGGGCGATACGCGGTTCGAGAGGTGAGGGGTAGACGGCACTCTGGGCCGGCGAGGCGGGGGCTCTGCCGGGTAGCATGCGCGCATGACGACGGACGACGCACTGGCGGAGCTGGCCTCGGCGGTGGAAGCGGATGACTGGGAGGCCTGCGATGCCTGGGCCTGCGCGCGGTCCGACGACGAATATCTCGGTGTCGCGGCCGGAGCGGTCGGCGAGGCGATGGAGAGAGAGCGGGCGCGACGCGACCGATCGCTGGAAGAGGGCACGGGGGATGGGCTGACCTCACCGCAACGCCGCCTATTCGAGGGCATCGTGCACCTCTGGCGTGTCGCGCGTGCGGGTGGGCCGACGCGAGAGGTGGGCGCCGATCGTGACGCAGCCTATGGCGTGCTCGTCGACGGAGAGCGACGTCTGGTGCTCGCCGTCTCGTGTGCACGGCCCACCATCGTCATCGGGGACGCCTCCGAGTCGACGTCACCCCGAGCCACGCTGCAGCTCTTCCGCGTTCTAGGCGCGCTCGCCTATGTGACGAGCGACGCCGCGAATCTGGGCCGCTCCTTCGATCTCCGTGTGGGCAGCATCGCTCCCGTGAGCCTGCTCGCAGGCAGCGCGCCGCGCCTCGCGTCTCGCTGGTACGTCGAGCCTCCCGAGCGGCTCGCGCCCTGGTGTGCTGGCGTCGACGCGGTCTCGGTCCGCCCCGCGGGCGGCCGCCTCGGCCTGGCGCCCTACGTGGTTCAGCTCGAGCAAGAGATGCAGCGCCTCGTGCTCAGTGAGCGGCTTGCGATCGATCGCGCAGCCGAGGGCCTCCCCTCGCGAGATGCCAGCGTGCCTACGCTGGCCAGGTTCAACCCTCTGCTCGACAAGCTCGACCTGCTGCTCGCTTGGGGCTGGGCCGCCGATGTCGAGCCCTTGCGCCCCGTGACCGCCGAGGTCGTCGCTTCGCTCGAGGCTGGTCGCCCGGTCAGCGAGATCGTCGAGCGCATCCGCGAGGAGGCGGCCAAGCTGTCCTGATGCATGCGTGGCTCGTCGAGGGCGATACGCGCTTCCTGAGGTGAGGGGCCGAGGAGAGCTGGGCGACGGTCGTCGCCGAGGCGCTGGCCGCCTCCGGCGCTCGGTGCTAGTTTTTCCATGGTCCGGCATGGCAAACCCGTGTCGACGTGGAGAGGCTCGATGAGTGAGCAATCGCAGATCTCGGCGACGGTGTCGGTCGCGACCAAGGAGCGGCTCGATCGCTTCACGGAGAGCCACGGGCTGAGGAAGAACTTCGTGGTCGAGCAGGCGCTGCTCTACTTCATGGAGGCGCGCAGGGAGCTCCCGGACGAGGCGCTCGTGCCTGCGAGGATCGTGCTCGAGGACAAAGCCTTCGATCGCCTCGCCGACGCCCTCGAGCGACCGGCCGCACCGACGCCGGCCCTGCGCGAGCTGATGCGTGGCCCGGGTCGCTGAGATCCGCCCGCTCGCGCCAGGCGACGAGCGCGGCGACTTCTCCTGCGGTCAGGCGGAGCTCGACCGCTACTTCGAGCACTACGCGGCCCAGAACCAGTTCAAGCTGCGCCTGTCGGTCACCTACGTGGCGGTGATCGAGGGGCGGATCGTCGGCTTCGCGACGGTGGCGCCGTCTTCGATCGAACGAGCGACGGTGCCGAGCGCACGGCTGCGCAAGCGGCTGCCGGGCCATCCCCTGCCGGTGCTTCGGCTCGCCCGCCTGGGCGTCGACCTTCGAGCGCAGGGCTTGGGCGTGGGCAGAGCGCTGCTGCGGCACGTGCTGGAGTTGGCGATGGCGCAGCGCAACCAGCTCGGCTGCGTCGGCGTCGTCACGGACGCCAAGCCCGAGGCTGTGACGTACTACGAGGGGCTCGGATTCCAAGCGCTTCGAGGTGTATGCGAGGGCCTGTTGCTTTCGGAGCCGACGCCGATGTTCCTCGGCATCGAGGTCATCGCGGCCGCGCTCGCTCCATGAACGGCTCCGCCGCGGGGCGGAGCCCCGGGGCCGTCTCAGCCCGCAGCGATCGCCTCGGCGGCGGCCTTCGCGTTCTTGGCGCGGCGCATCGAGCCTTGGCCGGTCATCACGTCGACCAGCTGCTTCACGCGCCGGCCGATGGGCTCGCGCACGTAGGGCAGGCCGTGCTTCTTGCACAGCGCTTCGACGCGAGGCTGGGCCTCGCGCAGCTTCGACGGCGGCAGCTCGGGGAAGAGGTGGTGCTCCACTTGGTAGTTCAAGTACCCCTGGAGAAAATCGGCCCAGTCGCTGCCGCCGGTGTAGTTCGCCGAGCCGAGCACCTGCCTCGCGTAGAGCTCGGCGCGGCTCTCGGGGCGCTCGTCGAAGCGGAAGAGGTCGCTGCCCGCGTGGTTGGGCGCGATGAGACAGAAGGTGTGCAGGTTCGAGATCGCCTCGGCGGCGAGCGTATTGGCGAAGACGCTCGCCACCGCGCCCGGGCCGAGCGGCAAGAAGGCGAGCGGCCCTGCGACGAAGCGCCCCAGCGCGTAGGGCGCGACGCTCTCGTAGAAGGCGCGGCCCTCCTCGGTGCGAGGGTCGAAGGAAGCGAGGATGCGGGTCTCGGCGGCGGGTGCGTCGGCGGCGCGCTCGGCTTGGCTCTTGCGCGCGGCGCGGTCGCGCTCGGCCTGGCGCAGCACCTGGAAGGTGTTCGGCGCGTAGTAGCTGAGCCGCCAGGTGAAGGCGTAGAAGCCCACGACGCCGAGCTTCGCGGCGCGAGGGATCGCGGCATCGCGCACGGTCTGCATGTGCTGCTCCACAAGATCCGGGTCGGCCTCTTCGCCCGTGCGGTAGTGGTGCAGCACGTTGTGCTCGTAGGCCCAGGCCTCGGGGTCGACCCAGTCGAGCCAGTCGACGAGCCTGCGCCTGAGCCCACGCGCGAAGACCTTGCTGCGCAGGCGCTCGGGTGCGCCGGGCACGGCGTCGAGGCCCTTGTGCGAGACGTGGTGCATCACGATCGTCCAGCGCGCGCTCGAGCCCAGCGCGAGCAAGAGGCTCGAGACCGGGTTGGGTGCGATCCACGCCGTCGCGTAGCCGAGCGTGGAGGCGAGCTTGCCCCAGCGCTCCATCTTGCGGAAGTGCGCGAGGTCGCGCTCACCGAGGCCAGCCTCGAGCTCGGCGCGCAGCGCGTCGATGTCGCGGGCGAAGGCGGAGAGGTCGATCTTGGGGCGCTCTGCCTTGGCGGGCTCTGCCGTGGGGGCTTCTGCGGGGAGGGCGTCGGCGCGCGGCGCGCGGTCGGCGCGCGAGGGGTCGGTCGCGGTCACGGTGCCGCGTGTGACACCAAGGTGAGCGTGGAGCAAGCGAATCCTCGCTGCGCGCGCGTTCGCCGAGCTGGTATCTCTCGCTCGGTGAACCGCTCCTCTTCGCTCTCCGCGCTCTCCGTCTCGCTGCTCGCGGCCTCGCTCTCGTCGGCCTGCTCCGAGCCGAGCTCCGGCGCGCCCGGGGCCGCCTCGGCGAAGCCCGCGCCGAGCGCCCTCACCACGCCGAGCGCCCAGCCGAGCGCCCAGCCGAGCGCCAGCGCAGCCGGTCCGCAGGCGAAGGCCGGCGCAGGCGCGGCGCCGACGATGCCCTCGGAGATCGCGAGCTGTGAAGCAGGCGGGGCGCACTTCGGTGGCTACACACCGACGGTCGACGACCTCTTCCTCGCGCTCGGCGTGCGCGACGACGACGCCTGCCTGCCCCACGAGATCGCGGCGCAGGCCGTAGGCGCCTGCGCGGCGAAGCTCGGCGCGACCTCGCTGAAGCTCTCGACGGATCGTTTCGAGGGCACGCCCGAGGGCTGCGAGGTCGAGCTGGTCGGCGCCGGCGCGGAGGGGCGCAAGTGGATCGTGCTGCGCAGCACCTTCCGACGCGGCTCGAGCTTCATCGGCACGACCAAGGTCGTCGAGCTCACCAACGGCGGGCCGAAGCTCTACCTCGACGCGACCGGCGACCACGAGTCGATCTGCCCCACCGAAGCCGGCGCTTCGGACGTGGCTGCCGGCAAAGCCGGGCCCGACGGTTGGGGCAAGCTCGGGCTCGAGCTGCAGCGCTTCCTCTGCGCGCGCGCCGGCGGCTGAGCGGCGCGCCTGCGCCTCAGGGCTGCGCGCTGGGCGCTGCCGAAGCCGCGGGCTCGGCCGAGGGCTGCGCGCTCGGCTCGGGCTTCGGCGCCTCGCCCGTTTTCGCGACCTCGCTCGGCAGTTTGCGTGTGAGGTAGAAGAAGTCGCGGCTCATCGGCTTCTTCACGTAGTCGTCTTCGCCGTACTCGAAGCCGTCGATGATCGCCTTCACCATCGGGTTGCTCGCGTCGCCCTCGCGCGGCTCGATGGTCACGAACTTCGGGTACGACCAGTTCACGTCGAGCTGCGCGACGTGTGCCGCGCCCGCGTGGTTCATCGCCTTGGCGATCGCCGTCGCGGTCGTCGCTTCGCTGATGCCGACGTAGAGCACCTTGCCCTCCTGATCGAGGCCGATGGCGCTGCGGCGGATGACCGTGTCCTTGTCGAGCGTCGCGCCCCAGTGGGTGTTCTGCTCCACCGTGAGGCCCTGGTGCATCGTGCCGTTCTCGAACATGCACATCGGCGTCTGGCGGAACCAGACCATGTCGGCCTTCGTGGGCTCGAGGTCTTCCCAGGAGCGGATCGCGATGCGGTCCTGGGCGTACATCGCGATCGTGCAGGCGCGCACGCGTGGGTCGACCCACACGATGTCGTTGGACTTCATACCGTAGTTGCCGTGCGTGGTCTTGAAGCCGCCGTTGAAGGCCGCGAGCGCGCGCGGCAAGTCCTCCGGCGCCACGACGCCCGTGCGCGTGAAGGCCTTCGCTTCGGGCTTCTTGCTCATCGGCTCGTGTTTGCCGGCGACGAGCGAGAGGCGCACCTGGCGCAGGTCGACCGCGACGACGGCGACGTTCGCCCAGCCGCGTTTGGCGTCGGGGTGCAGGAGCGTCTTGAACATCGGCGCGGGCTCGCCCGGCTGGCGCGCGTCGGGCACGGCCACCCACACGCCGTCGCCGGGCGCCGCGAAGCTCGTGTGCATCGGCTCCACGTTCTTCACGCTGAAGCTCGGGTAGGCGAGCGCCTTGGGTGCGTCGGCGCTCGCGACCGCCGAGGGCACCTGTGGCACCTCCCAGCGCGCGACGGGTTTTTCGTCGCCGCGCGTGGCCTGGTTCACCTGGTCCTCGATGCCGTAGGCCCAGTCCTCGAGCTTGGCGATTGCGTCGTTGCCGATGATCGAGCGCCCCAGATCCGCGAGCGCGGGCCCGAGCCACTCCACCTTGTGGATCGCGATCCACAGGCCGAGGCCGACGACCGGCGTGGCGACCAGCACACCGAGGCCGATCTTCTTCGCGAGGCTGCGCTTCGGCTTCGCGGGCTTCGCGGGCTTCGGCGCGTCGGGCTTCGCCGCAGCGGGCTTCGGCTCGGGGCGCACCTCGGCCTGGTCGTCGGGGGCGGGCGCCTCGTCGCTCATCGCGGAGGGTTCTAACCCTGCTCGGGTGGGGGCGTCCACCCGAGGGCGCCGTCCTGCTCAGCCTCCGTCGAGCGCTGCCATCGCCGCGCAGGCTTGGGGCACACAGGCGCAGAGCTCTCGAGGGGCTTCGGGCAGCACGTCGGGAGAGCAGATCAAGTACGAGTAGCTCGGGTCGTCGAGCGCGATGGATTCGTCGACCGGCCCTCCGACGCCCTGACCTCCGACGCAGCGCAGCTTCAAGAGCTCGTCGCGCGTGGTGCTCGCCAGCACGCCCCGGAAGCCCGCAGCGCCTTCGACGCAGGGGTCTCCGCAGTCGCGCTCCGAGTCGAGGGTCACCGCCACGCACACGTGCTCGGCCTCTTCGACCGTGCACGACGCGAGCTCGCCCAACACGACCCTGCTCGCCCAGCTGCAGCCGTAGAGCAAGGTATCGTCGAAGTCGAAGGGGCCTTGGGCCACACACGAGGCCTCGTTGCGCTGCGACCTGCACAGCTCGTCGAGCGCGCGGCCGCACTCGGGCTCGTGCCACGGACCTCTCGTGCATCCGGGCACCTCGAGCTCGTCGCCACACGAGGCGAGCGCCACGAGCGCGCCGCTCAGGAGAGCGACGGACGCGAGCAGGGTGCGGAGCTTCGAGGTGCGCATGTCTCGAAGCAGCATCGCATGGCGATGCTCGGTGCCGCGAGCATGCGCCGTCGGCGCTCCGGAACTCAGGCCGAGGGGTCGAGCCTTCGCGCGCTTCGCGCGACGCGAGCTCTCGACCCCTTCGCGCGAGCTCGAGAGGCCTCCGCGAAGTCTCTGGACCCCTCCGCGAAGTCTCTGGACCCCTCCGCCAAGATCTCGAGACCCCTCCGCCAAGATCTCGAGACCCCTCCGCGAAGTGTCGCGACCCCTCCGCGCAGTGTCGCGACCGGACCGCGCAGGCCTGCCGAGTGATCTCCTTGGGGGCGCGACGCCGCCCGAGCGCGGAGCGCCTGCGCGGGCCCTTCGTGTGAGCTTCAGTTAGGATCGGCAGGCATGACGGACCCAGCCTTCACCCAGCCGAACGCGACGACGTACCGCGTGAGGGACCTGGTCCACCTCGTGGAGAGCGGGCGCGTCCGCATCCCTCCCTTTCAGCGCGGCCTTCGCTGGCAGTGGGAGGACGTGCGCCGTCTGTTCGACAGCATCCTGCGTGGCTACCCCATCGGGAGCCTGTTGCTCTGGCGCCGCCCCGCACCCGCGGCGGATGTGAAGCTCGGCGCGCTGAAGCTCCGCGCGCCGGCCAACCCGGAGGCGCTCTGGGTCGTCGATGGCCAGCAGCGCCTCACCAGCCTCGCGAACGCGCTCACCGAAGCTGGCTCGTCGGAAGCTCGGTTCGCTTTGGCTTACGATCTCGAGGCCAAGGACGAGGCGAAGAAGCTGGTGAAGCCCAGCTACGACGCTCCGCTGCGCCTGCCCCTGCCTGTCCTGTTCGATCTTCAGCGCCTCCTCAAGTGGTTCGCAGCCCACCCCGAGGCGTCCGAGCACCTCGACGAAGCGACGCGCGTCGCGCGCGCATTGAACGACTACGCTTTGCCGGCGTCGATCGTGCAGGAGCAAGACGAAGCGGTCCTGCGCGACATCTTCGACCGCATGAACAACTTCGGCCACCGGCTCTCGCGCGCCGAGGTGTTCACCGCGCTGCACACAGGTCAGGAGTCGACCGGGCAGCCGCCCAGCTTCGAGTCGCTTGCTGAGCGCCTCGACGCCCAGAGCGGCTTCGGTCGCATCGACGACGACACGATCTTGCGCGCCTTCCTCGCGAGGCGAGGCGCCGACGTGACGCGCGAGATCCGGACCGAGTTCGACGGCAGCTCGCGCGGCGCGAGGGACTTCGCGGACGAGACCAAGGAGCAGGCCTTCGCGCGCGCCGAAGACGCGCTAGCACGCGCAATTTCGTTCCTGCAGGACGACGCTCAGGTCCCGCACTTCGGCTTCCTCGCCTACCGCTACCTGCTCGTCGTGCTCACGCGCTTCTTCGCGCACCACCCCTCCCCAGGAGTGCGCAACCGCGAGCTTCTGCGCAGGTGGTTCTGGCGCTCCGCCATGCTGGGCCCCTCGATCGCCCGTGGTGCTTATACGAGCGCGATGCGGAGCTTGGGATCCGCGGTGATCCCGGGCGATGAGGCCGGATCCATACGGTCGCTGCTCGAGGCGCTCGGGTGTTCGAAGCCGAGCTTCGCCTTCCCCGAGCGCTTCAAGAGCACCATGGCCGAAGCGCGCTTCGTCCTCTGTGCTCTCTGGGCGCTGGGACCGCGCTCACCTCAATCGGGAGATCCCTACGATCGAACCAAGCTGGCGGCTGTACTGGGTGACCGCGCGACCGCCACCGAAGCGGTGGAGATCTTCTTCGCGCGCGCTGCGGGGGCGCGCGGTGCGACCGCGAGCCGTGTGATCCTGCTCGACGACGACGCGAGCGGTGCGCCCGAGGGGCTGTTCTCGATGCGCCCCGCCACGATCTCGGAGGATGCGTGGGCGGAGGTCTTGCGATCACACGCGCTCGAACCGGAGCTCGTCGACCCGGAGGCGAACATGGGGGTGGAAGCCTTCCTCGACCAGCGGAAGGGGATGCTCGAGCAGGTCACGAGGCGGTTTCTCGAGCGCCAGACCGAGAGCGACTTCGAAGACACGCCACCGCTCGACGAGCTGGACCTCGATGACGACCCGCCCGACCCGAGCGCGCATGCCCTCTCCTGAGCGTCGCTACTCGGTGTCGCTCCAGGGGCGCAGGGTCGGCATCCTGCACGCGAGAGACGAGACGACCCGCTTCGTGCTCGATCCCGAGTACATCGAAGACCCGGATCGGGCGGTGCTCGGGCTGCGCTTCGAAGAAGATCTGCGCGCGGAGCGGCGGAGCACGAAGCGACTGCCTCCTTGGTTCTCCAACCTGCTGCCGGAGGGGTCGCTGCGCGACTGGATCGCCGAGCAGCGCGGTGTGGCCGTGTCGCGTGAGCTCGAGCTCCTGGCCGAGGTCGGCCACGACCTGCCTGGTGCCGTCGTGGTCGCGCAGACCGATGACCAGATGGCTGCGTCGCCGGCCCGGATCGTGGAGCATGCGCCGCCAGGCAGCGACAGTGTGCAGTGGCGCTTCTCCTTGGCCGGCGTCCAGATGAAGTTTTCGCTGCTCCAGTCCGCCGAGCGGTTCACGCTGCCCGCAAGCGGACAGGGTGGAGACTGGATCGTGAAGCTGCCCGACGCGAAGTTCGGCCTCGTTCCCAGGAACGAGCACGCGATGATGGATCTTGCCCGGCGCGCGGGTCTCGATGTCCCCGAGGCGCGTCTGGTCCATCGCGATGCGCTACCCGTTCTGCCGGACTCGCTCTGGCCCAACGGTGAGACCTTCGCTTTCGCCGTCCGGCGTTTCGACCGCGGCCCCGGCGGCCTGAGAGTCCACGCCGAGGATCTCGCACAGGTCCGCGGGTTCTACCCCGACGCGAAGTACTCCGGCAGCTTCGAGACCGTCGCGAGCTTGGTCTACCGCCGACGAGACGTGGCCTCGCTCCAGGAGCTCGCGAGACGAATCGCCTTCAACGTGCTCATCCGGAACTCGGATGCACACCTGAAGAACTGGTCGCTCCTTTACCGCAACCCGCGCGTGCCTACGCTCTCCCCTGTCTACGATCTCGTATGCGTCGGTGTGTACGCCGACGTCGACAAGGACCTCGGACTGCGCCTCGGGGGCTCGAAGCGATTCGAGAACGTGACGCTGGGCACCTTCGCTGCTCTCCAGGCGAAGTTGGGCTGTCCGGGGCCATCGCTGCGCGATGTTGCGGCCGACACCATCGAGCGTGCCGTCGCCGCGTGGGGCGATGTCGAGGTGATGCTGTCGGACACGCCCCTGGTGCGGCACATCGACACGGTGGTTCGTTCGAGCGCGAAGTCTCTGCTCCGGGGCGGGTGACCCGGGCAGGGCCTCCCTGCGCCCTGTTCGGAGCCGCTCCAGAAATCGCCTGCCCCGATGTCACAAGACCCGGGCCCGCTTCGTTGACCGCTCAGAACGGCGGCTCGAAGCTCGCGACCCGGCTCCTCGGGTCGCCCCGCCCGGAGGAAGCCATGCAAGCGATGCCCACGACCTCGACCCACCCCGACCACCTCTCGCCCCAGGGCAGCACCAGCCCGGCTCTGCCGCTCGAAGGCGCGAGCCTGCGCGCCTCAGCCCGAGCGGGCCTCGCAAGGGTGGTCTTCGAGCAGCGCTTCGTGAACCGCGCCTCGGTGCCGCTGCGCGTCACCTACAAGCTGCCTCTGCCGGCCGACGCCGCCGTGAGCGGCTTCGCCTTCACCATCGGCGACCAACGCAGCGTCGGTGTGGTCGACACCAAGCACAAGGCGCGCGAGCGCTTCGAGCAGGCGACCGCCCAAGGCCGCACCGCGGCTCTGCTCGAGCAGGAGCGCACGAGTCTCTTCACGCAGGAGCTCGGCAACGTACCGCCGGGCGAGGCGGTGACCGTGGAGGTCGAGCTCGATCAGCCGCTCGCTTGGCTCGCCGAAGGCGCCTGGGAGTGGCGCTTCCCGCTCGCCGCAGCGCCTCGCTACCTCGGCGAAGACCAAGGCGACGACGGCCACGTGCGCCCGGGCGCCACACGCGTCGACGGCGACCCCACCTTCGCCACCGCCGTGGGTGGCACGGGCGCGCGCGCCTCGCTCTCGCTCGAGGTGCGCGACGCGCTCGTCTCCGGGCGTTCGCCGGAGTCGCCCAGCCACCCGCTCTCCTGCGTCGCGAGCGGCGCAGGGTTCGCGGTCGAGCTCGGCTCGGGCAACGCCGTGCCGCTCGATCGCGACGTGGTCGTGCGCTGGCCGGTGGCCAAGAGTGTGCCCTCGCTCTCGATCGACCTCGCGCGCCCGAAGAGCGGCGCCGCCGCGGCCGCCGCGCAGGGCAGGCTCGTGATCGTGCCACCCGCGCCGAGCGCGAAGCCCGCCAAGGTGGCCCGTGATCTGGTGCTCTTGCTCGACACCTCGGGCTCGATGGAGGGCGAGCCCTTGCGTCAGCTCCAGCGCCTCGCGAGCGCCATGGTCGACGCGCTCGGCGAGGGCGATACGATCGATCTGCTCGAGTTCTCCTCGCGCACGACGCGCTTCGGCAAGCGGGCCGAGCGCGCGACGGCTGCGCACAAGAAGGCCGCGATCGCGTGGATCCGCGGCCTCAGCGCGGGCGGCGGCACCGAGATGTCGAGCGGCGTGCGCGAGGCCATCCGCACCCTGCGCGCCGATGCGCAGAAGCAGGTCGTGCTCATCACCGACGGCCTCGTGGGTTTCGAGCGCGAGGTCACGGGGCTCTTGCTGCGTGAGCTGCCGACTTCGAGCCGCATGCACGCCGTCGGCGTGGGGGAGTCGGCGAACCGCTCGCTGCTCATGCCGGTGGCGCGCGCAGGTCGAGGTGTGGAGGTCGTGGTCGGCCTCGGCGAAGACGCCGAGCGCGCCGCTCTGCGCCTGCTCGCGCACACCGACGCGCCGGTGGTGGTCGATGTGACCATCGAGGGCTCGGCGGTGCGTCGTGTGGCGCCCGAGCGCATGCGCGATCTCTACGCGGGTGCGCCCGTCGAGGTGGCGATCGAGCTCGATCCACGCGGCGGAGAGATCCTCGTGCGCGGTCGATCGGCCGAGGGCGCTTATGCCGAGCGCATCACCATTGCGCCGATCGCCGAAGGCGAGGGCTCGGCCGCCGTGACGAAGCGCTATGCACGCGAGCGGGTCGAAGACCTCGAGATGCAGCTCTGGGGAGGCGAGAGCCAGGCGCGCATCGACGCCGAGATCGAGCGCATCGGCCTCGATTACCAGATCGCCACCAAGCAGACCTCGTGGGTCGCGGTGAGCGACGAGGTCACGGTCGACCCCAGGCGTGCGTCGCAATCGGTGGAGCAGCCGCACGAGCTGCCCTTCGGCATGAGCGCCGAGGGCCTCGGTTTGCGGCAAGCGTTCATGCCGATGGCCGAGGGTGCGGCCGAGGATGGCTACGCGATGACACGCGCAGGCGTGATGCCGCCCGGCGCCATGGAGGCCGCGATGGCGCACATGGCGAGGCTCGGCGGCGCGCCCGGCTTCGGCGCTCCGACGGGCGGGCCTCCGCCGCCGCCTGCGCCAGGCGCTCCGATGCGCAAGCGCGCGATGGCGCCCGCGTCGATGGGCCGCATGGCGCCACCGCCGCCCGCGATGGCGCCTCCGCCTCCGATGGCCTCGCCCCCCTCGCCGGCGAGCGCCGCGCCGGCTCCCATGGCCCCGCGTATGGCCGACGCGCTTTCGGACGAGGAAGTCCGCCACGATCTCGCGTCGTCGGAGGGCAGGCGCGAGGAGCAGAAGCCCGCGGCACCGGCGCAGGCGAAGGCCAAGGGCGGCCTCTTCGAGCGCGCCAAGGAGAAGATCGCGGCGCTCTTCGAGCGCGAGGAGGAGCGCGCTGCGAGCGCCGAGGCGAGCATCGCGCGGAGAAGACTGGTGGCACAGCTCGCGAGGCTCGGTGAGCGCAGGGTCGCGCTCAGGCTGCGGGTCGATGCGCTCGGGCTCGAGCTCGGCTACGCAGGCGCGACGGTGCAGATCACGCTCGACGACGGCTCGACGATCGAGGGGCGCCTCGTGGTGGACGAGAGCGCCTACGAAGCGAGCTACGCGGAAGGGGCCGAGCTGAGGCTGGTGGTCGAGCACGCAGAGCTCGGCGGGCGACGAATCACCGGGCTGTTGCTGAGCCTGCCCGAGGCAGGCTGCGAGGTCGTCGCGACGTGAGCGACGCGGTCGACGTCGACCAGCACGCGGCGGCGATCGCCGCGGGGGACTCGGGCGCCTTCGCCCGCGCCCTCGCGGTGATCGAGCCCTCGGTGCGCGCGAGCCTGCGTAGCTACGCGTCGAAGGTCGACGTCGAAGCCGTGGTGCAAGAGGCGCTCCTGCGATTGTGGCAGGCGGCGCCTCGTTTCGTGCCCGACGGTAGGCCGAACGGGCTCGCGCGCTTCGCGACGCGCATCGCGCACAACCTCGCGATCGACGAGCTGCGCAGGCGGCGCGAGCTGCCGAGCGAAGACGCCGCGCTCGACGAGGCCTCGACACGCACGATGGCAGCCGAGTCGACCGTGCTCGCCGCGCCGGATCCGATGCTCAGGGCGCGCATCGTGTACTGCTACGAGCAGCTGCCACCGAAGAACGCGCTCGCGATGCACGCGCGCATCGAGGCGCGCGGTGGCGAGCCCGACACGGCGGTCGCCGAGCAGCTCGGCATGCGCCTCAACACCTTCCTGCAGAACGTGACGCGCGCCCGCAAGCTGCTCGAGCGCTGCCTCGAAGAGCAGGGCGTCGCGCTCGGTACGGAGGCACCATGACGACGCCCGAGCACCAGGCCGAGCTCGTCGAGCAGGTCGTGAGCGCCTACCGGCCGCGTGATCCACGTGGCCAGCTGTTGCCGAGCGCAGCCTTCCACGACCTCGACGAGGCAGGCCGCGTCGCAGCCTACGAAGAGGCGCGCCGCGCCCGCGCGATCGAGGCCGCGCTGGATCCCGAGGGCCTCTCGTCGACGGCGCGCGCGGTGCTGAACCGGATCCTGCGCGCGAGCGGGGGCTGATCCTGGGCCGACCGCCCGCGCTTCGCCCGCGCCTCCACCCGGGCGTAGGATGCGGCCCATGACGGTCCCGGGTTCGCACCCCCACGTGCGTCACCACCTGCGTGAGCTCGCCACCTGGCGTGAGCTCGCGCTGCGTGCGTGGCACGGGGCCGATCGCCACAGGGTCGTCGGGCTCGCCGCGGAGGTCGCGTTCTTCGCGCTCTTCTCGTTCCCTCCGATGCTGCTCGCGGCCTTCGCCGCCGTGGGTTTCGTGGGCGGCGCGCTCGGGCCGGACGTCACCGCCGACGTGCGCAGCGAGGTCCTGAGCGGCGCCGAGCGCTTCCTCACCGATCTCACGATCGAGAAGGTGCTCGCGCCCACCTTCGACGCGCTCACCGAGTCCGGGCGCGTCGACCTGCTCTCGATCGGCATCCTGGTCGCGCTCTGGTCGGCCTCGCAGTCGGCCGACGCGCTGCTCTCCTCGCTGCACATCGCCTACGACATCGATCGGCGCATCGCGATGTGGCGCAGGCGTGGGCGCGCGCTCGTCTACACCGCGGTGGGTGTCTTGCTCGCGGGTGTGCTGCTGCCGGTGCTCGTGGTGGGCCCGCAGTTCGGCTACTCGCTCGCCAAGCGCATCGGCCAGGAGTCGACCTTCGCGCTCGTGTGGAGCATCGCCTACTGGCCGGTCGTCACCGTCGGCGTGCTCACGGTGCTCACGGGCATCTACCACTTCGCGATGCCCTGGCGGACGCCCTTCTTCCGCGACCTGCCCGGCGCGGTCTTCGCGCTGCTCTTCTTCCTCGCGGGCAGCTGGGGCCTACGTGTGTACGGAGCCTGGGTGCTCGAGGCGAGCCCCGTCTACGGCGCGATCGCCGCGCCGATGGCGCTCTTGCTCTGGCTCTACTTCGTGGCCCTGTCGATCTTGCTCGGCGCCGAGATCAACGCGTCGATCGAGTCGCTCTGGCCGACCGTGGAGCGCCGCGAGAAGCGCCGCGTCTTGCGCGAGGCGGTCGCGGAGCTCGAGGCGCGCGGCGAAGACGTCGCGGCGCTCGCGCCCGGGCACCACCCTCGCGAGCTCGAGGACACCGCGCCGGTCGAGCAGAAGCACGATCCTCGCGTCGACGGTCCGACTCCGTGACGAGCGCGTGACGCGCTGCGCCGAGCCTCGCTGCTTGTTGCATCGAGCATGATCTCCTAGGGTCCCGCGACATGGCTGCACGCATGGACGACCCGGTGTTCCAGCTGTCGAGCGATCTGGTCGACGCCTACTCGAAGCTGAGCCCGGTGATGGCGAGCATGGCCGGTGTGCCCGGCGTCTTCGATGGCTGGGACGACTACTCCCCCGAGGGCGGCGAGCGCCTGCGCGCCTTCTACGCGGAGCAGCGCGAACGCCTCGACGCGCTGCCTCCCGCGAGCGATCGCTGGGCCCGCCTCGCGCGCCGCGTGACGGCCGACTTCCTCGACGACAAGCTCGCCTACCACGAGCACGGCGACGACCTGCGCGATCTGAACAACATCGAGTCACCCTTCCAGCACCTGCGCATGGTCTTCGACGTGATGGACACCTCCACCGTCGAGGGCTGGGAGGCGCTCGTGCGCAGGCTGGAGACCTTCCAGGTGCCGCTCGCGGGCTACCAGAAGGCGCTCGAGGCGGGCGCGAAGAAGGGCCTCGTGGCCGCCAAGCGCCAGGTGCGCGCCGTGACGCAGCAAGCGCGCGCCGCCGCCGCGAGCGACTCGAGCTTCCTCGAGGTCGTGCGCGCGGTGCAGGCCTCGCCGCTCACGACGCCCGCGCAGCGCGCACGCGCCGCCGAGGCCTTCGACGGCGTGCGCGCGGCTTGCGCCGGTTTCGCCGATTTTCTCGAGCGCTACGAGGAGCAGGCCGCCCTCGCCGACGCCTTCGGCGCCGAGCGCTATGCGCGTGCCTCGAAGCGCTTCCTCGGCATGACGATCGATCCGCTCGAGACCTACGCCTGGGGCTGGGCCGAGGTCGCGCGCATCGAGGAGCAGATGCGTGTCATCTGCGAGGGCATCGCGCCGGGCAAGACCGTGAAGGAGGTCGTCGAGGCGCTGCAGAACGACCCCACGCAGCGCGTGGAAGACCACCAGGCCTTCCTCCAGCTCGTGCGTGAGCGCGAGGAGCGCGCCCTGCGTGAGCTGCTCGGCTCGCACTTCGACGTGCCCGAGCCGATCCGCACGATCGAGATCAAGCTCGCGCCCGCCGGCGGCGCGCTCGGCGCCTACTACATCCCCCCGAGCGACGGCTTCACGCGCCCGGGCACGGTCTTCTACGCGCCGGGCGAGGGGCACGCCTTCACGATCTTCAGCGAGATCACGACGGCCTACCACGAGGGTTTCCCCGGGCATCACCTGCAGTGCGGGCTGCAGGTCTACCTCGCCGATCGCCTGAGCAAGCTGCACCGTTTGTTCGTCGTGAACAGCGGCTACGCCGAGGGCTGGGCGCTCTACGCCGAGGAGCTCATGGACGAGCTCGGCTACCTCGACAAACCCGAGTACGTGCTCGGCATGCTGCTCGCGAAGCAGTTCCGCGCCGTGCGTGTCGTGGCCGACATCGGCATGCACCTCGGCCTCTCGGTGCCCGAGAGCGAGCGCTACGCACCCGGGCAGGCCTGGAGCTGGGAGCTATGCGTGGCGATGCTCGAGGACCGCGCCTTCCTCACGCGCGCCTTCGCCGAGAGCGAAGCGACGCGCTACCTCGGCTGGCCCGGCCAGGCGACGAGCTACAAGATCGGCGAGCGCGTGATCCTCGATCTGCGCTCCGAGCTACGCGCGGCGCTCGGCGACGAGTTCGACCTGCGCGCCTTCCACGACGCGGTGCTCACGAGCGGCAGCGTGGGCCTCGAGCACCTGCAGTCGATCGTGCGCGAGGCGCTGCTGCCGGGCTGAGCAGGGCGCCGCATCGCCGCGCGGGGGCGACGCGGCGCGCGCAAGCTCAGCGCCGGCT
Source organism: uncultured Polyangiaceae bacterium (assembly GCA_938004785.1). Lineage (GTDB taxonomy): Bacteria > Myxococcota_A > Polyangia > Polyangiales > Polyangiaceae > CALKVW01. Next base: position 70,589 of record CALKVW010000048.1, on the reverse strand, counting down.
CGCCTTGCGCGGACGCGAGCTGGTGAGCTTGCGCGCTGGGCGTCGCAGGTCTTCGGAGCGGTCGTGCGGCACACCGAAGCGCTCGAGGATCTTCGGCGTCTTCGTCGAGGCGCGCTTGCGGTCGAGCACGACGCGCTGACCGTCGGCGAGGTGCACGGTCACGAAGGGCGCCTCGCTCTGCTCGACGAGCTCGACGAGGTGGCGCATGGAGCGCACGGGAACGCCGTCGATGCGCGTGACGACGTGGTTCTCGTACTCGTGGTAGCCCTGGTTCACGGCGTCGGCGAGCACCTTCTGGAGGATGACGACCTCGACGCGCTCCGGCGTGCGCACCTGCGTCTCGTAGACGGTGACGAGCTCGTTGGGCGCGCTCTTCCACCAGTCGTGGCCCCAGCTCTTGAGGTAGTCGCGCGAGAGCGGCGCGAAGACGAGCCCACCGAAGACGAAGTAGGTGGGGCGCACGTCGTACTGGTCTTCGGGCACGAGCAGGCTCGGCGGTCGCACCGGCAAACTGAGCTCGAGGCGCTCACGCTTGCGCAGCACGCCGAGCTTCGCCGACTCGCCCACGTGTTTGAGCGAGACGCGGTAGCTGTGGTCGACGAGCTCGCCGGTGCGCAGCTGCACCGTGCCGTCCGGGCCGATGGGCTCGCCGTCGAGCGAGAGGATCACGTCGCCCTCCTCGAGCTGGCCCCAGCCGGTGCCCTCGAAGGCGACGCGCACCACGAGGATGCCGCCCTCGTCGGGGCGGATGCCGAGCGAGCGCCGGTGCGACTCCGACTCGAGCCGCTGCCACACGACGCCCAGGCTCGGAAAATCGGCGCGGCGCTCGTCGCTCAGGTCGCGCAGGAAGTGCTTCACGATCGGGATCGCGATCGCGTAGGCGATGTTCTGCGACTCCTCGAGCGACTGGAAGGCGACGCCGATGAGCTTGTCGCCGTCGAAGACCGGGCCGCCGCTGTTGCCGGAGTTGACGGCGGCGTCGATCTGGATCGCGAGCAGCGGGCGCTGGCTGTGCGCGTAGGCCGAGACTTCGATGCGCGAGACCACGCCCTGCGTGAGCGAGAGGCGATCGCCGCCGATGGGGTAGCCGCAGACGGTGACGCCGTCGCCGAGCTCGGGCAGCTCGCCGAGCGCGATGGGCTCGGCGCCCTCGAAGAAGTCTTCGCGGCGCACTCGCAGGAGCGCGAGGTCGCACTCGTGGCTCACACCCTCGACCTCGGCGACGTAGCGCTTCGATTGCCCGAAGCGGCGCACCTCGACGAAGACCTGGTTCTGCACCACGTGGCCGTTCGTGAGCACGCGCAGGCCACGCTCGGTGCGGATGATCGCGCCCGAGCCGGTGGAGTGCGAGGGGCCGTGGTTCTGCCAGGGCTGCTCGTAGTCGGGTGCGTCGGAGACCGTGAGCACCTTCACGACCGACTGGAAGTTCGGCCTGGGCCCGCGTGCGCTGGGCACGAAGGCGAGGGGCTCGGGGCTGGGGGCTTTGCTGGGCTTCGCGCGACGGGTCTTGGGGAGCACGTGTGGTTCTGTGGGCGAAGCGCGCTCGCGAGACCGGAGCGCGGTGCCGGACGGCGGAGGGTGGAGTGCATGTAGGTGCACGTCAAGCGCGCGGGCGCGCTCGCCCGCGCCCAAAGGCTGGCCACGGACGTCGAAGGCGGGATAGGGTGGTCCTCATACTGGGGGTGCTGCACCCCCGACCCGACTTCGACCTTTCCAGGGAGTACTGCGCATGAAGAAGCTGATGGCGCTCGCGATGGTGATGACGGCTGCTGCGCTCGTGGGCTGCGGCGACGACACGGGTGGCACCGGCGGCGGTGGCACGAATACCCCGAACGGCGACGTGAGCCCGCAGGTCGCGCAGTCGAACGTGACGACCAGCGTCACCGCCTCACGCACGGCGATCGGCGGCGACGGCGTCTCGGCGGCGTACCAGCTCTCGAGCCTGGGCACCTCGGCGCTGGGGCTCGTGGGCCCGGCCGGCTCGCAGCCGCAGTCGGAGAACGGTCAGGCGAAGCAGGCGCTGCAGACGGGCGTCTGCGAGTGCGACGCGACCAGCTGCACCTTCGAGGACTGCGGCGACGACGCGAACCCGAACAACTTCACGATCAACGGCACGATCTCCTGGGCCAACGGCAACGTGGTCGCCGACCTCCGCTACGCAGGCAGCGACGTGTCGGGCTCCACCTACGACTTCGGCGTGGTGATGAACGTCACCGTCACGGAGACCAGCATCGACGGCAGCGTCGAGAGCGACGGCTCCGTCACCGCGCAGGGCGCGAACGTGAGCTGGGACTCGAGCATCCAGATGAACGACGTGCAGTTCAACAGCTCGGGCTGCCCGACCAGCGGCTCGATCGACGTCGACGCGAGCGTGTCCTACGCAAGCGCGCAGAGCTACTCCGGCCAGGACACGATCACCTTCGACGGCTCTGGTTGCTGAGCTGGGGCTGGGTTGCTGAGATCGCGCTGGGCTGCTGAGCCCGCGCGAGCTCGTGATCAGCGAGGGCTGTCGGTCGAGGCTTCGATCGACAGCCCTGCCTCTTCGTAGAAGGCGCGCTCGACGGCCGCGTAGTCGACCTCGACGTCGAGGCGCGCGAGCACCGAGTAGAAGCCGAACTGCAGGCGGTTCATGAAGAGCATGCCCTTGGGCATCGTGACGTGCTCGCCCTTCGGCAGCTTGCGGATGCCCTGGGTCATCTCGCGCAGCGAGCTCACGAGCTCGGCCGCGTAGGCGCGCGTGATGCGGTAGGGCGAGGCGAAGAGAGGCTCGAAGCAGCGCCTCGAGTAGGCGATGGCTTGGTCTTCCCAGACGCCCGGTCGCGTGCCGAGGATGCTCGCAGCGTGGGTGCGGAAGGCCGCTTCGTCGCGCCGCACCGCCGCAGCGTGCAAGAGGCGCGCGCTCCTCACGCGGTCCTCGGGCAGCGGCTCGACGCAGCCGAAGTCGAGGCAGCTCACGACGCCGCCCGGGCGGAAGAGGAAGTTGCCGGGGTGTGGATCGGCGTTGAAGTGCCCGCCGACCAGGTTGCCCTTGAAGACGAAGCGCCAGAGCGTCTCGGCGTAGGCGCGGCGCTCGGCGGGTGAGCCGTGCGCGGCCTCCTCGAGGCTCACACCGCTCACGAGCTCGGTCGTGAGCACGCGGTTGCCGGAGCGCTCGGCGATCACGGCGGGGATGCGGATCGTCGGATCGCCGGCGTGCATCGCGGCGAAGAGCGCCTGTCGCTCGGCCTCGAGGCGGTAGTCGAGCTCTTCACGGAAGCGCGCGCGCAGCTCCTCGAGCACCTGCTGGGTGTCGACCTTGCGCCCCGCTGCGAGCGCCGCGATGGGCTCGAGCACGCTCGCGGTGGCCAGATCGCTCTCGACCGCCTCGGCGATGCCAGGGTGCTGCACCTTCACGGCGACCTCGGTGCCGTCGGCGAGTGTCGCGCGGTGGACCTGCCCGATCGACGCGCTCGCGAAGGGCACCTCGTCGAAGTCCACGTAGAGCTCCCGGAGCGGCGCGCCGAGCTCGCTCTCGACGAGGGCGCGGATCTCACCGAAGGCCGAGGTGGGCGCGCGCGAGCGGAGCGCGCCGAGGGCCGCTTCGTAGGCCTCGCGGCGCTCCTCCGGCACCACGCCGTCGACGTAGCTCGCCATCTGGCCGACCTTCGCTGCGATGCCTCGGAGCTGGCCCAGCACCTTGGCGGCGTGGGCGGCGGCCGCGCTGCCGTCGCCGGAGCCGAGCAGCGACACACCCGTGCGCGCACCGACGGCGGCGAGTTGAGAGATGCGCGCGAGGCGGCCCTGGGGGAGCTTGGACGAGTTGGTCATGGGGCTCGGCGCGGGCTCGACTCGGCGCTGCGCGGTGGGGAGCTGGGAAGCTAGGGCCGCGCGTCGCCGAGAGCCAGTCCCCAGCGACCTGGGCGGGTGCTCAGCGCCAGCGCCCGCTCGCGACGGCCTGCGCTCCCAGCCACGGCTTCGCCGTGCGATAGCCTCTCACGATGAGCCCCGCTGCACTTCGCCGCCTCAGCCCGAGGCGCGGCCCCTCGACCGATCCGCTCGACGCCTCGGCGGTCGAGCTCGCCCGCTGGATCCGCGAGCGGCGTGTGTCTTCGGAGGAGGTCGTCGGCGCGCACATGGCGCGCATCGATCGGGTCGACCCGAAGCTGCGCGCCGTCGTGCACCGCCGCTTCGAGGAGGCGCGTCGTGAGGCCAAGGAGGCCGATCAGCGTGTCGCGCGGGGCGAAGAGCTGGGGCCACTGCACGGAGTTCCTTGCACCATCAAGGACTTCTTCGCGGTGCGTGGCGTCCCCCAGACCGGCGGGCTCGTGGCGCGCAGCCGTGCGGTGGCGAACGAAGACGCCGTGCTCGTCTCGCGCCTGCGCCGCGCGGGCGCGATCGTGCTCGGCACGACCAACGTGCCCGAGGGTGGGCTCTGGATGGAGACGCACAACGCGCTCTTCGGCCGTACGAACAACCCCTGGGATCTCGGCCGCACGCCGGGCGGCTCGAGCGGCGGCGAAGGCGCGATCGTCGCCGCCGGAGGCTCGCCCTTCGGCCTCGGCTCGGACATCGGCGGCTCGGTGCGCATCCCGGCGGCCTTCTGCGGCGTCGCCGGGCACAAACCCACGGGGCGCATGCTGCCGAACACGGGCCAGTTCCCTGCCACGAAGGGCGAGCTCTCGGCCTACCTCTGCGCCGGCCCGCTCGCGCGGCGAATCGAGGACCTGATGCCGCTCCTGCGTGTGATGGCGGGGCCCGACGCGGGCGACTCCGCGTCGCGCGCTTTCGAGCTCGGCGACCCGAGCGTGGTGCGGCCCGAGGAGCTCGTCGTCTACCCGATCGAGGCGCCCGGTCGCATCGGCGTGCGTGCATCGGTGCGCCGCGGCGTGCGCGACGCGACCGGCGCGCTCGTCGCCGCTGGCGCGCGCGTGGGCGAGGCGAAGCTGCCGAGGCTCGCGAAGGCCTTCGAGATCTGGGCGGCGATGCTCTCCGAGGTGGCCGAGCTCAGCTACGACCAGATCCTCACCGACGGACAGGAGCGCGATCGGGTGCCGGTGCTGGCGGAGCTCTTCAAGATCGCGCTCGGCCGCTCGGCGCACACCTTCCCTGCGATCGCCGTGGCCGGGCTCGAGCGGGTGCTCAAGCGCTTCGAGGGGCCGCGCGCCACGCTCGTGGCCGAGGGGCGCGCGCTCGGCGCAGAGCTCGAGGCCCTGCTGGGGGATCGCGGCGTGCTCGTCTACCCGGTGTACTCGAGGCCGGCGCCCAGGCACATGGACGCGCTGCGCACGCCCTTCGATGCGGCCTGCACGGCCATCTTCAACGTGCTCGAGCTGCCGTCGACGGTGGTGCCGGTCGGCTTCGAGGCGCGTGGTCTACCGATCGCGGTGCAGATCGTGGGCGCGCGAGGGCGCGACCACCTCACGATCGCGGCGGCGAGCCTCGTCGAGGCCGAGCTCGGCGGCTGGGAGCGCGCGACGCCCGCCGGGGTGAGCTGATGGCGCTGCCGGAGCTCTACGGCTCCTGGCTGCTCGTGCGCCGCCTCGGCGAGCGCTCGATGAGCGAGGTCTACGTCGCGGTGCGCGCGGGCGACGCTTCGGCCAGATGGTACGTGCTCAAGCGACCTCCGGTCGGCGAGCGAGCCTCGGGCAGGGTCGCGGAGTCGATCCGCTGCGAGGCCGCGATCCTGAAGGAGCTCTCGGCCGCCGAGCCGCGCCCGCGCGGCGTCGTGGGCTTCGTGGAGACGGGCCTCGTCGCGGGGCTGCCGTACCTCGTCGTCGAACACGTCCGTGGCGCCTCGCTCGAGCGGCTCCTGCGCGTTTCGCCGCTGCCTGCGGAGGTCGCGCGGCTCGTCGCGAGGGATCTGGCGCAGCGCCTCGCCGCGCTGCACGAGCGAGGGCTCGTGCACGGCGACGTCGCGCCCTCGAACGTGGTCGTCGACGAGGACGGCGAGCTGGTGCTCGTCGACTTCGGGCTCGCGATGCGCGCGGGAGAGAGACGCACCACGCCCCAGGGCACGGCGGGCTACGTCTCGCCCGAGGCCGCGCTCGGGCGCGCCGCCGCGACGGCCGACGACGCCTACGCCTGGGGCGTGGTCGCCGCGGAGCTCATCCTCGGGCGGCGCTTGTTCGACGACGGCGATCTCGCGGCGGCGGCGGTGCGCACGAGCCTGCCGGCAGGAGCGCGCATCGACGATCTGCCGGAGGCGGAGCGTGCGCTGTCGACGGACCCCGCGGCGAGGCCTGCGCTCGCCGAGGTCGCGCGCGAGGCGGAGGCGAGCGGCGCCACGCGCGCGGCTGCGCCGCCTGCGGCGCTCGAGCCCGCGAAGCTCGCCGCACCCACGCGGCCCGCCGCGGCGCGCAGCGACGATGCTGCCCTGGTGCGTGCGGAGCGCGAGGCCGTCTCGGTCGCGCCGCCACCCGAGCCGGCGCTGCGAGCGCGCCCGCGGGCCTGGTCGGCTCGCCTCGCGATCGGCGTGCTGCTCGCGGTCTTCGGCGCGGCGCTCTTCGGCTTCGTCGCGGGCAGGCGCGTCGCGCGCTCGCGCATGGGGCAGATCACGCTGCCGATGCTGCCCGCGCGCACGGAGATCCTGCTCGATGGGCGCGTGGTGCTCGTGCCCGAGCCGGGGCGCGCGATCCCGATCGAGCCCGGCAGACACACGCTCTCCCTCGAGGTGGCGCGCCGCGACGCCAAGGAGTACGAGTTCGTCGTGCAGCCGGGTGAGCACGTGCTGGTGGTGAACGTCACGCCGAGGGCGGTCACGCGCGCGCGCGAGGCACGCGAAGGGGCGAGCCCTTGAATGGGCGGGCGCTCCGCTCCGTCTCGCACGCCGTGCGAAGGCCCCGCCTCCTGTCTCGAGCGCTGCTGGTGCTCGCGCCGCTCGCGCTGATCGCGCTCGGTCTCTGCGCCGAGAGCGCCGAAGCCAAACCCGCGCGCAGCCTGCCCGCGCGTTACGCGAAGGCGCCCTACAGCAAGATGAGCCTCTCGGTGGGGCACCCGAACGCTGGCTACCAGGTCCGCGCGAAGAAGCTGAAGAAGGGCCCGGGGCTCGAGATCCTGCCGAAGAGCCGCGACCGTGTGTACGGCCATCCTTCGCTGGTGCTCATGCTCCAGCGCAGCGCGAAGCAGATCGCGCGCTCCTACCCCGGCTCGACGCTCACGGTCGGCGATCTCTCGTTCGCCGAGGGAGGCCCGCTCGTCGGGCACGCCTCGCACCAGAGCGGTCGCGACGCCGACGTGCTCTTCTACGTGCGCGACGCGAAGGGCCGCATCACGAGGACGCCGGGTTTCGTCGCCTTCGGCGGCGACGGCAAGGCGCGCGACGGGAGCGGCCTCGTCTTCGACGACGAGCGCAACTGGAAGCTCGTGCAGGCCTGGGCGAAGGACCACCGCGCGGGCCTCGCCTACGTGTTCATCTCGCGCCCGCTGCGCGCCAGGTTGCTCGCTTGGGGCAGCAAACACGCGACGAAGGACGACATCGCGAAGGTCGCGGCGCTCTTCGTGCAGCCCGACGACTCCGAGCCGCACGACGACCACTACCACGTGCGCATCCGTTGCCCGGCCGACCAAGACGACATCTGCAAGGAGCAGAGCCGCGCGTCGAGGTGAGGGGGCCGCGCGAGGCGGGGCTCAGGGGAAGTCGATCGGGATCTCGACCTGGACGCTCGCGCCGGGTGGGTCGATCGACAGGGGCGGGAGCTTCTCGGTGATGCACTGACCGAGGCCGAGGATCCAGGCGCGCTGGTGCTCGGGGAGGCGAGGCTCGGTGAGGCCGCGCGCGATCTGAGCACCGCTCCGATCGAAGCTCACGTTCATCATCAGGCGGATGCGGGCCTCGGGCGGGCGGCCAGCCCAGCAGGCTTGCTTCAGCGCGGGCAGGTGTTGGGCGAGCGCCTTCTGCGCGCTGGCCTCGACGGTGTTGTGCTCGGCGATGGGCGCGGCGCTCGGAGCGAGCTCGGCGGGGGCGAACGTCGGCGTTGCAGCGAGGGCTGGGGAGCTCTCGGCCGTCGGGGTTGCTGCGGATGGGCTCGCGCTCGGCGAGCCTGGCGCGACCGACGCTGACGCCGAGGCTGCGACGACCGGCGCCGGCGCGGAGCGGTCACGCAGACCGGCGTACGCGAAGGCACCGATCACGAACGCCCCGAGCAGGATGGCTCGGGGCGTGGTGAGCCAGGGGTCGTGGGTCGCCTCGGTGCTCACGGACGAAGTCGGGTGTGTCGTGCCGTAGAGGCGCCCGACATCACTGGGTGAAGACGAGCGCCGAGATGTGCGAGTATTCGTTGTTAGTCCAATTGTTCGTCACGCCTGTGAACCGTCCGCACAGCCCGACGGAGTACGTGCCAGGCGCGAGTCCAGAGAACACTGCGGACAGTGAGTACAGACTGCGCTGGCTTGCGGCTGAAGCGAGGTTCCAGACCCCAGCCGAGCCCGACTGGATCAAGGGCCCGCTGGCGCCGAGGCGAGCACAGACGTCGAGATCGAAATTCGCAGCAGGGCTCGCGCTCGTACCCCAGGCCCCTGAGCCAACGACATGGACTCGTTGGCTACCCGAAACGGTCACTTGGGCGACCGGTGTCACGAAGGCCCAAACCGAGCCGGTGGGAGGCTGAGTGACGAGGCCCGACGCAAATGCGCTCCCCACCACTCCGCTCGGGCCCTGTGGCCCGGCCGGGCCGGCCGGCCCAGCCGCACCTGTTGCACCCGTGGCACCCGTCGCACCCGTCGCTCCAGCCGGACCCGCAGGACCCTGCGGCCCCGTGGCACCCGTCGCGCCGGTGAGGCCCTGCGGCCCTGCGGGGCCCATCGGGCCGGTGGCGCCGGTGGCCCCGGTCGCGCCCGTGGCGCCGGTGAGGCCCTGGGGGCCCGCGACACCCTGCGGGCCCGCCGGGCCGGCTGGGCCGGTGTTGCCCGTGGGGCCGGCGGGGCCGGTGGGCCCAGCAGGACCGGTCGGGCCGGCGGGACCCATCGGGCCCGTAGCGCCGGTCGCGCCCGTGGCGCCCGTGGCGCCCATCGGGCCTGCGGGACCCTGCGGACCTTGGGGCCCGACCAGACCGGTCGGATCGCCGACCCACTGGCCGTTCTCGTCGATCACCTCGCCGTGACCCTGGATGCTCACCGACATCGGCTCGATGTGGCCGTCGACGTCGCCCGCGACGAGCGCGTAGGGCACGCTGCCGATCGGCGCACGCGGGGTCATCTCCGGGTCGCTGCCGACCGTGACGCCGAGGAAACGCTGCGATCCATCGAAGACGTTCGCGCCGAAGGGCGTGACGCTGCCGAGCGCGATCGAGAAGATGCCGTCGTCGAAGGTGACCGTGTGGATCTCCGTCCACAGCGGCACGGTGGCCTCCGCCGTCGCGTAGATCGCGACCTGCACCTGGAGCGTGCCACTCACCGGATCGCCGTTCGTGTCGAAGAGGCGCCCCTGCTGCATCAGCGTGGGGGGCACCGCGCTCGCGAGGTTCGCGAAGGCGACGCTGAGACCAAGCGCGACGGTGGCGGCAGCGAAGCGGGCTGCACGGCGAAGACGGGGACGGGACGAAGCCATGGTTACTCCGGGGCGAGCCGCGCGGCGCGCCATCACGCAGGATAGAGCGGCCGCCGGGCGGCTGAGAAGCCGGTTCTCGTGCCGCGAGGCTGCTTTCAGTCGTCGGCCGCGGGGGGGGCTGGGGCCTGGGCCTCGCTGCCGTCCTTCTCGAGGCTGGGGCTCTCGAGGCTGGGGGGCGTCTCGCCCAGGCTCTCGCGGATCCGGGCGAACGCGGCGGGCGAGGCGAGCACCACGAGCTCGGTGCCCTCTTCGCCGTGCGTCTCCGAGAGCACGCGCCCGGCTTCGTGGATCTTCTGCACCACGCCGTGTTTCGTCCACGGCACGAAGAGCCGCTCCTCGATCGGTGCTCCGTCGAAGAAGGCCACGAGCTCGTCGCGCACGAAGCGCACGTCGCCGCGGTCGTGGGCGCTGATCATGAGCGCGTCGGGGAACTCGCGTCGGAGAGCGGCCATCGAGGCCTCGTCGAGGCGGTCGCGCTTGTTGAGCACGATCCTCGAGGGGATGTCGCGCGCGCCGATGTCGCCGAGCACCTCGTGGGTGACCTGCAGCTGATCGCGGAAGGTCGGGTCGGAGGCGTCGACGACGAAGAGCAGGAGCGAGGCCTCCTGCGCTTCGTCGAGCGTGGAGCGGAACGACGCGACGAGCTGGTGGGGCAGCTTCTTGATGAAGCCCACGGTGTCGCTCACGAGGATGCGCGGCTCGGTCTCGGGCTTGAGCGCGCGCACGGTGGTGTCGAGCGTCGCGAAGAGTTTGTCGGCGACGTAGACCTCGCTGCCCGTCAGCGCGCGCATGAGCGAGGACTTGCCCGCGTTGGTGTAGCCGACGAGCGCGACGCGGCGCGCCTCCTTGCGCGCGGAGCGGCGCGTCGCCTGCTCGTGCTGCACCTGCTCGAGCTCACGCCGGAGCTCCGCGATGCGATCACGGATGCGCCGGCGATCGAGCTCGACGGCGCTCTCGCCCGCGCCCTTGCCGCCGATGCCGCCGCGCTGCCGATCGGCGCCCGCACCGGCCTCGCGCAGTCTGGGAGCGACGTACGAAAGCCGTGCGATCTCGACCTGCAGGCGGGCCTCTCGGCTCTTCGCGTGGCGGTGGAAGATCTCCACGATCACGTGCGAGCGATCGAGCACCTCGGCGCCGCTGGCGCGCTCGAGGTTGCGCGCCTGCCGAGGCGACAGCTCGTGATCGACGACCACCACGGTCGCGTGCACACCCGGCTCGGGCAGTTCGAAGTCGACGTCCTCGTCGCCCTCGCCTTCGAAGCTCGCCTCGCCGTCGTCTTCGTCGAGGCCGTCGAGCTCGTCGAGCTCCTCGTCCTCGAGGCGCTCGGCCGCCTCGCGCTCCTTCTCGCGTCGCTCGTGGATCTTGCTGCGTCGTGGCGTGTGCGACTGCACGACACCCTCGCCGCCCGTCCACGCAGCGAGCTCGCGCAGCTTGCCGAGCCCGAGCACCGTGCCCGCGCGCAGCGAGCTGCGTCGCTGCGTGACCCTGCCGACCACCTCGAGCCCGAGCGTGTCGACGAGCCGCCCGAGCTCGGCGAGATCGGCCTCGTGCTGGACGTCGTCGACACCGGGGAGCTGGACGGCCACCAGGACTGCGCGCGGTCGGTGCTTGCGTTCGTCGGTCATGCGTAGAGACCGGCCGTATAGCTCAGATGGTCCCGGCGCGCGGGTCGAACCGGCACCCTGGTCTGCGCGCCTCTGCCGGCGCGCGCGCTCCCTGCTGCGCGCCCGTGCTACGAAGCCCCCATGCCCCTCGCGTCGCGTATCCTCGACTCGACCTCGTCGTTCGCTGCGTTCGTCGCGATTGCCTCGCTCGTCGGCTGCGGCGGCGGTGCGGGCGACGCATCGCACTCGGCAGCGCCGGCCGCGAGCCAGGTGGCCGCGCCTCCGAGCGCTGCGCCAGCGCCGAGCGCGAGCGCCTCCGCGCAGCCGAGCGAGGCTCGGTCGACACTGCTCGGTCGCTGGGTCTCGCCGTCGTGCGGCGAGCGTAAGTACGAGCGTCAGCTGAGCTTCGAGGCCGAGAGCCGCTTCGCCTCGCTCGAGCTCGTCTCACCGTGCCCACCCGGCGCGCGCTGCGTGTGGTCGGGCATCGTGCAGCGCCTCGGCAGCTACGAGCAGAAGGGCGCGCGCGTCGCGCTCGTGGTCGACCCGCCGGTCGACAGCCACGGTCAGCCCTTGCCGGAGGCCGTGGAGTTCGACGGGCGCGTGGTCGAGCGCGCTCCCGACGGCAGCGCCTGTGAGTATGCGTACCGGCCCTGAAGCGTCGCCGCGGGCCTCGGCTCTCCGGCGAGCGTCGCGCGGGGCGCTGCTGCTCGCGCTGGCGACGGCCTGCACCGAGCAAGCGAAGCGCAGCGACCCCGACGCGGCGAGCTCGTCGGCGGCGGGCTCCGTGGGCTCGGCACCGCCGCCCTTCGCGCCACCACACGTGCCGCAGCCTCTCAGCTCGCCCCGCTCGGGCGACGCGCAGCTCGCGGAGCTCGACGCTCGCATCGAGGCCCAGCGCGGCAAGCCGACTCCTCCCGGTTCCGACGAGCGCGGTGTGCTCGCCCTCGCGCTGCTCGAGCGCTTCGAGATCCTCGCGCGGCCCGACGATCTGCGCGCTGCGACCGAGGCCCTCGAGTCGCCCGACCCCTTCGGCCACCTGTCCGACGAGTCCTTCGTCGCGCGGTTCCAGCTGCGTTTCCTACGGGGCGAGCACGCCATCTTCGAGCTCGGGCACCTCCCGCCGCCGAAGCGCAAGACGCCCGAGCGACCGCTCCACAGTACGGCGAGCACCGAGGCCTTGCTCGAACGCGGCTTGTGCGCTTGGGCACACTCGCGGGTCTCGAAGCCGAGCGAACACGACGTCGACCATCAACGGCGCAGGGTCCTGGCCCTCGTGCTCGCGCGCATGGGCCGCGACGCGGAGGCCGACGAGGCCTTCGCCGAATCGGCGCGCCGAACCTACGACCGCAACCCGCTCACGCTCGCGCGCGTGTACCTGGATCACGGCCGCTTCTCGCAAGCGCGCGGCGACATGGCGCGCGCCGAGGCGCTCTACCGAGCGGCCCTCGAGCGCCTGCCCTCGTACGTGCCCGCTGCGGTCGCGCTCGCCCCGATGCTCGGGCCGGAGCGAGGCATCGCCTTGCTCGAGCCCTTCGTGGCCGAGGGATGCGCGCCCGAGATCGCCGCGACGCTGGCCTTGCTGAACGAGCTGCGCCGACCGGGGAGCGGCTCCGCGTGGCTCGAGCGCGCGAAGGCGGGCTTCGACGCCGCGCTCGAGGTCGCGCCCGATCGCTACCGCCCCATCGCAGCGCGTACGTGGCTGAGGCTCGGCGTGAACACCCAGGAGGCCTTCGAGCTCGCGAAGCTCGCCGTGCGACGAGAGAGCTCACCTGACACCCACGCGATCCTGTTCGATGCGGCCCGCGCAGCCGATCGTGTCCCGGAGTGGTGTGAGATCGCGGCGGCCTCGCGGTTCCTACCCGACTGCGACGAGCGAGGTCAGCCGCCCGCCTCGCTACCTCGGTGTCGCTGAGCTCGGCCCGCGCGGCGTATTGCCTGCGGGCCCGGGCCGCGGCGCACCGAGCTCGCGCGCGAGCTCGGCGAAGCTCGTGACGACCACTTCGGCGCAGCGCTTCGAGCCGCCCTCGTCGGGGCAGCCGGAGAGCGCGAAGTCGATGGTCTGGTCGAGCACGTCGAGGAAGGCGCCGTCGTTCCAGGTGGCGAAGTGGTGACCGACGTTCCAGGGCCAGCGCCCACGCGCGTAGGCCAGGGCGAGCCCATCGCGGTAGTCGGCGCGCATACGCTCGCGGGCGTCATCCACCTTCAGGTAGTTGTAGTCCATCGGGATCGCGCGCGCGCCCGGCCAGGGCATGAGCGCGAAGCCGAGCAAGCTCTTCCCTCCTGCGGGCCCGACGCGGAAGGGCACACCCGGGCCCGCGCCGAGGCTCGTGTCGTAGGCGTAGCCTCGCTCGAGCAGCGCCTCGATCATCGCGTCGTTGGCGCCGAGGTAGGGCGCGCGGTGGCCACGGAAGCCGTAGCGGCGCAGGCTTGGGTGCTTCGGGTTCGCTTGGCCCTTCGCGTCGAAGAGCACGCGGCCGTCGAGCTCGATGGGGTAGCTCGGCACCGGCAGGCAGAGGTCGGTCTCCTTGCGGAACATCGGCGCGCCGCAGGCCATGCCGTCCGGGCAGCGCTGCTGGAGGTTGCAGGGCTCGGAGCACACCGACGCCCGCGCGCCGAGCCCGACGCATAGGTTGGACGTGCAATCATCGTCGCGCTCGCAGCGCGCGCCGGCGCCTCCGCTCTCGGCGCCCGCGACCGGCTCGAAGCGCGGGAAGACGAAGCCGCCGTCGCCGTCCGGGATCGGCTCGAAGAGCTGCCCGTCCATGATCGTGTGGAAGCGGGTGAGCTCCTGCCGCCAGGCCTCGAGGCTCCACTGCGAGCCGTCGTGGTGGCCGACGCCGTGGTTGCCGATCTCGTGGCCCTCGTTGATGGCCTGCTGCGTGAGCGCGCGGCGCACGAGCACCTCCGCGCGCGACTGGGCGCGGCCGATGTCGCTCTCGAGCCGCTCGGTCGTGTAGTAGCAGGCGTTCACGAAGTAGGTGAACCGGGGCCTCGCGCCGTGTTGCCGCTCGAGCGCGCGCGCCTGCTCCATCGTGCGCAACCAGAGCGAGAAGCGTTGGCTGCCGTCGAAGGCGACCGTGAAGCGCATCGGCGAGGCCGTGTAGTCACGCCACACCGGCTCGCGCAGGAGCTGGCTCGGCGGCCCGCCGGCGCTGCCCGGCGCCGCGCTGGCGCTCGGCGCGGCGCTGCCCGGCGCGGCGGCGGAGCTCGGCGCGGCGCTGCCTGGCGCGGCGGCGGAGCTGCTCGCCGTCAACTCGGCGTCGCCCGGCTCCGTCGCGCGCGACGATGCCGCAGCGTTCGGTACCGACGGCGCCGCCTCGCGTGCCGCTCGCTCCGCCGGCGAGGGCTCACCGCGACATGCGGCTGCGGCCAGCACCAGCCAGCCGAGCCACGTCGCGCCGAGCGAAGCGCTCCGTCCCGTCACGCACGACGTCGCACACGGAGCAGCCGAGCGATGCGCCACGGCCGCTCGGATCAGTCGGCCTTGGGCAGCACGATCACCGGCTTCTTCGGGTGCCGGCGATACAGCAGGATCGTGCGGCCCATGCGCTGGGCGACCTCGGCCGAGAGGCGAGGGCCGAGCTCGTCGGCGACCGCGTCGCGGTCCTCGGGGCACTCGGTGCCGAGCCGCAGCTTCACGAGCTCGTGGCGCTCGAGCGCGATGTCGAGCGCCTCGACGACGCCGTCGGTGAGCCCGAGCTTGCCGAGCTGCACGAGCGCGTCGAGGTGATGCCCGAGGGCGCGGAGGTGTCGTCGCTGTTTGCCGGTGAGCGCGCTCATGCTTCGTCTCGCTTCTTGGGGCCGACGAGGCTCTTGAGCTTCGCGTGCGCGACCTCTTCGCCTGCCGTGTTCCACATCGACACGTCGATCACGTACTCGGCGCGTTCGCTCGTGCTCGGGACCGGGCACTCGCAGGTCGCGCGGATCGTGCCACGGGACTTCTTCTTGTATTCGATCTCGAGGCCCGAGACGATGAAGCGTGCGTCGTCGGGCAGCGAGTACGCGAGCGCGACGTTGCCGGTGAGCTCCGCGAGGTTCACCAAGGCCACCGCGTGCACGCTCGAGAGGTGGTTGCGCAGCTTCGGGTGGTCGAGCATGCGCACCTCGGCGTAACCCTTGCGGAGCAGCTCCACCTTGGCGCCGATGGTCGCCGTGTAGGGCGCGGCCAGGCCCACGGCTCGGCTGAAGATCTGCTTGCCCGCGGGGAGGGGGGAGAGCAGGTCCCAGAGGTCGCGGATGACGTTCCGGTTGCTGTTCGCGATCGCCTTCGGCGACAGGAGCGCGAGGGTGGAGGCCAGATCCATGGCGGCTCGCATACACCGGCCCTGGCCGGCGCAGAAGCGCGCGCTGGCGGCGAGGGCGGGGCGTCGCGCGCCCGGGCTCGGTCGGCGCCGCTCGATCGGCTCGACGTCTGCCGGGCCTCGGCTAACCTGCGAGGCTCAGGAGTCCAAGCCGCGTTGCCTTCCCACCGAGACACGATCGCGAAGCTCGAGGCCACGCTCGCCAAGGTCATCCGCGGCAAAGCCGAGCCCATCCAACTCTTGCTGGTCGGGGTGCTCGCCGGTGGGCACGTCTTGCTCGAGGACGTGCCAGGCGTCGGCAAGACGACGCTCGCGAAGGCGCTCGCCCGGGCACTCGCGCTGGAGTTCTCGCGCATCCAGTTCACGCCCGACCTGCTCCCGTCGGACATCCTCGGCACGCACACCCTCCATCCTCGCGAGGGCACGCTGAGCTTCCGCAAGGGCCCTGTCTTCACCAACGTGCTGCTCGCCGACGAGATCAACCGCGCGAGCCCGCGCACGCAGTCGGCGCTGCTCGAGGCCATGAGCGAGGAGCAGGTCACGATCGACGGCACGACCCACCAGCTGCCCGACCCCTTCGTCGTGCTCGCGACTCAGAACCCCATCGACTTCCAGGGCACCTACCCCCTGCCCGAGGCGCAGCTCGACCGCTTCGTGCTGCGCTTCGCGATCGGCTACCCGGGCGAAGACGACGAGCTCGCCATGCTCAGCGATCGCCGCGACGACGACCCGCTCGCGCACGTCGAGCCGGTCGCCACGATGGACGACCTGCGCGCGCTCATCGCCGCCGCGCGCGCCCTGCGCGTCGAGCCGCGCGTGGCGCGTTACCTGCGCGCGGTCGTCGCGAAGACGCGTGAGCACGACGACATCGCGCTCGGCGTGAGCCCACGCGGCACCCTCGTGCTCTACCGCGCCTGTCAGGCGCGCGCGCTCGCCGCGGGGCGCGATCACGTCGTGCCCGACGACGTGCAGGCGCTCGCGATCCCCGTGCTCGCGCACCGCATGCAGATCACCGAGCGCGCGCGATATGCGGGGCGCTCTGCGTCGAGCGTGATCGTCGACGTCGTCACCAGCGTGCCCGTGCCTGCATGAGCGCGCTCGCGTCGCGTGGTCGAGCCCCAGCGCTGAGCGGCGCGGAGGCTCGCGAGCCCAGGCCTCGCACCGCGCGCCTCCTCAGGCTCCTGCGCTCCTCGCGGGCGCTCGCCCGCCTCAACCACGTCTTCATCCCCGAGAAGAAGCCCGAGCGCGACAGGCTCCGCCGGAGCCTCCTCGGGCGCCTGCTCCAGCCGGTCATCGCGGTGGGCGCTTCGTTCAGCCGCGAAGGGCGCGCGCTGCTCGCGCTCAGCGTGCTCGTGGGTTTCGCCGGGCTCGACATCCGCGACACGCAGGTCCACCAGCTCTTCGCGATGCTCGCGGGCCTGCTCTTCGCGTCGCTGCTCGCGAGCCCCTTCTTCTGGCTGCGAGGTCTCGAGCTGCGCGTCACGGGCCCCGATCGTGTCTCGGTGGGCTCGCCCGCGCGCTTCGACGTCGAGCTGCGCAACGTCGGCAAGCGTCGGCTGCTCAGCCTACGCCTCGGCGGTCCGTTCTTGCCGTGGGACGGGCGCTGGGTGCGCCGCATCGGCGGCGTGGCGACGGTCGAGCCCGGCGCCAGCGCGACGGTGTCTGCGGAGGCGCGCTTCATCGCGCGCGGCGAGCACCACCTCGACGCCTTCGACGTCGCGGCGCTCGTGCCGCTCGGGCTCGCCGTCGGCCCTCGGCGCAGGAGCGAGGGCCTGCGCTTCCTCGTGGTGCCGCGCGTGGCCCAGGTGGGGCCGATCGCGCTCCTTCATCGCACGCCCGAGCAGCGCCACGCGATGCTCTCGTCGCTGCGCCCAGGCGACAGCGAGATCATCGGCGTGAGGCCCTACAGGCCGGGCGATCCGATCAAGCACCTGCACGCGCGCACCTGGGCGCGCACCGGCGTGCCGCACGTGCGGCAGTACGTCGACGAGCGCAGGGATCGCGTCGCGCTGGCGGTGCTCGTCGACGGCGACGAGGCGAGCGAGCGCTGCAAGGAGGCTGCGCTCTCGGTCGCCGCGGGCGTGGCGGGGAGGCTCGTGCACCACGAGGGTGGGCTCGACCTCGTGCTCGTCGACGAGCGCGCCTTCCCCGTCGTGCCGCGCACCGGCATGCGCGCGCTCGACACGGTGCTCGACCGGCTCGCCGTACACACGCTCGTCGACGAGCCGCGCCCCGTCGCCGAGGCCTTCGTCGAGCGCCTCGGTGGCGTCTCCAGCGTGGTGCTCGTCACCGCCGGCCTGAGCGAGCGCGCGCGCGCCATGCACGCCGAGGCGCGCGAGCGAGGCGTGCCGCTCAAGCTCGTCGTCGTGCGCGACCCCGAGGCGGAGCTCGGCGAAACCCCCCACGAGGCCTCGGTGCTCGAGCTCTCGGACGTCGAGCAGGGCAGGAGGCTCTCCCTGTGAAGGCCCGCCTCGTCGCGCTCGCGGTGTTCCTCGCGGCGGTGGCCGTCGCGCTCGTGGTGCCGACGCCGCTCGCGATCGTCGCGCTCGTGCCCGCGCTCGCGGCCCTGCTGCTCGGTCCTCGGCTCGAGGTCGATCGGGTGGGCCAGGCCGCGCTCAGCTTCGTGGCGATGGCGCTCGGGGTGGTCGCGACCCGCGTGCTCGTGGAGTCGCCGCTGCCGACCGACCCGACGCGCCTCAGCGAGCGAGGCATGCTGCTCGCGATGCCCGTCGTGCTGGTGGCGGCGGCGCGCGCGGTCGTGGCGGAGGTGCGCTTCGGCGCGCCGGCCACGCTCGCCGCCGGGCTCGTCGCGATCACCGCCGCCGGGCGCGCCCACGTCGGCTTCGCCTATCCGGCGCTGGCCGCCTCCTTCCTCGTCGTCGCCTTCGCTGCGCTCTCCGCGAACGACGCCGAGCGCGCCTCGCTGCGAAAGCTGCGCCTCCCGCACGTCGTGGTGGTGCTGCTCGCGCTCGCGGCCTCGGGTGCGCTCACGACCGCGGCGACGGTCGTGCTGCCCGGCTGGCACGACGCCGCGATGGCGCGCATCCTCTCGCGCTTCCGCCAGTCGAAGACGGGCTTCAGCGATCAGCTCTGGCTCGGCTCGATGGGCGGCATGCTGACCGACGATCGCGTGGTCTTGCGTCTGCGCGGCGACAGCCCGCCGGAGCTCTTGCGCGGAGCGGTCTTCGTCAGCTACGCGGCCGGGCGCTGGGAGGCCTCCGAGCGCATGCCTGCCGGCGAGGTCGACGAGCACGAGGCCGCTCCACCCGACGGCGAGGGCGTGCTCGAGCTCGAGAACGCTCGCAAGCCCGAGCGCTACTTCTTGCCGCTCGACGCCCGGGACGTGCGCACCTCGACGGGCTTCTTCGGCCGCGACGCGATGGGCATCCTGCACCCGGTCGGCGAGGCCGACGCGAAACGCGTCTGGTTCCGGCGAGCAGGCACGCCGAAGATCCTCGCGCCCAGCGCCGAGGACCTCACCATCCCCTACAAGCTGAGGCCCGAGCTCGTGCGCATGCTCATGGCCTGGGGCGCGATGGACGGACCCGAGCTCGAGCGGCTCGAGCGCATCGAAGCGAAGCTGCGCGCCGACTATCGCTACGGGCTCGACTTCGAGCGCGCCGTGACGCGCGATCCGGTGCTCGACTTCCTGCAGAACGAGCGCGTGGGGCACTGCGAGTACTTCGCGGCCTCCTTCGCCCTGCTCGGCCGCGCCGCGCGCATCCCGACGCGCGTCGTGACCGGCTACCGCGTGCACGAGTCCTCGCCGCTCGGCTACTGGGTCGTGCGACAGCGCCACGCGCACGCCTGGGTCGAGGCCTACGTCGACGATCGTTGGATCACCTTCGATCCGACGCCGCCCACCGATCTCGCGGCGAGCTCCCCGTCCCAGACCTCGCTGTGGGGCATGCTCACCGACGGCGGGGAGTCCGTCGCCGACTGGCTCGGCCGCCGCACACCCTTCGAGCTCTCGCTCGCCCTCGTCGGCCTCGTCGGCGTGCTGCTCCTGGTGCGCGCGCTGCGCGCGCTGCGTGAGCGGGCGCTCGCGGCGAGCTCGGCCGACCTGCCCCTCGAGGGCTTCGTCGCCCTCTCGCGCGCGCTCGAGGAGCGCAACCTGCCGCGCTCACCCTCGGAGACGCTCGCGCGCTACGCGCTCCGGGTCGAAGCGACCGACGAGCTCGCCCCCGCTCGTGCGCGCGAGCTCGGCCGGCTCCTGCGCGACTACGCCGAGCTGCGCTACGGTGGTCGAGGCGACGCACGCCAGATCGACGAGGCCCTGACGCGCGCGGCGCAGGGCCTCTGAGGGGTCGAGTGCCACGCGGGCGCACGCTCGTGGCGCGGCCCGCGTGCGGAGAATCACTTCTTCGGCTTGATGAAGCGCAGCGTCATGCGGTCGCTCTCGCCGATGCTCGCGTACTTGTCCTTGTCGCCCGAGCGGTAGTTCGGCGGCAGCGTCCAGACGCCGTCGGCGTGGTCCTTCGTGTCCTTGGGGTTCGCGTTGACCTCGCTCTTCTGGTCGAGCTTGAAGCCGGCGGCCACGGCGCGATCGATCACGTACTGCTCGGGCAGGTAGCCCTTCTCCGCCACCACCTTCGGATCGCTGCCCGGGTTGGCGCGGTGCTGCTCCACACCGAAGACGCCGCCCGGCTTCGTCACTCGGAAGGCCTCGGCGAGCTGCTTGTCCATCGTGCCGGCGCGCTCCCAGCCGTGCATCGTTCGGAAGGCGAGCACGACGTCGTAGCTGTCGGCCTCACCGAACTTGGGGGCGGAGCGATCGACGGCCACGAAGCTCACCTTGCCGCCGAGCTCGGGCGCCTTGTCGAGGAAGCCACGCAGGCGCTTGCCGTAGAGCGTGCTGCGCTCGGTGGTCGGGCCGTTCGGGTCGGGCGCGGTCACCGTGAGCTTGCCCTTCTGCGCGAGCAGCGGCGCGAGCAGCTCGGTGTACCAGCCGCCGCCGGCGTCGAGCTCGAGCACGGAGGAGGTGGGCTTCACCTGGAGGAAGCTCAGGGTCTCGACAGGATGGCGCCACTTGTCGCGGTCGGCGTTGCCCGGGACGCGGTGCTTGCCCTTGAGGATCGCCCCGAGCGCGGTGCGCGCGTCGGCGTGGTTCTTCGACGAGAGCGCGGCGAGCTCCTTGCGGATCGCGTCGTCGAAGCGCGCCTTCTCGGCCGCGAGCTCGGCGTCGAGCTTGGCGAAGTCGTCCTGGAGCTTCTTCTGTTCCTCGAGCTTCTTCGCGTCCGGCGCGGGGGCTGCGGGCTGGCTCGGCGTCGACGGGCCCATCATCTCGAGCAGAGACGGGTCGGGTTGCGCCGGGTTCATCGGCTTGCCGGGGGGCGCCTCGGGCGGCGTGGCGCTGCCGCAGCCGATGGCGAGCGAGGCGAGCAGGGCCGCCGCGAGCGGGCGCAGCGACTTGGTGAAGAGGTCCTGGTCGTTCAGCATGCGCGGGAACCTACACCAGTCGGCGGTTCTTTGGATCGGTGCTTCGGCGCGTGGTCTAATCCTCGCGTGCGCCTCCGCTCCCTACTTCCGATCCTCGCTTGTTCCCTCGCCGCCCTCGGGTGCCAGTCCTCGGCCCAGGTGAAGATGAGCGCCGGAGGCGACTCCGCGGGCGCCACCGCCGAGGCGGAAGGCAGCTGGGGCTCGGGCGAAGGCTCGACGGCGGCGGGCTCGAGCGGCGACTCGGCACCGAAGCCGAGCGCTCCCCTGACCCAGGTGCTGCCCTCCGGGCCGCCGATCGCGACCTTGCCCACCTTCGAGGTCCTCGCCGACGGGCGCTCGCTCGTCACGGTGCAGGTCTCGGGCAAGACGACCGCCACCGAGCAGAAGGCCGAAGGCCGCCTGGTCTACGCGCTCAAGGGCGTGCAGGTGCCGGCGCGCGTGAACCGCATGGCGCTGCCGACGCAGAACTTCGAGACGCGCGTGTCGCAGGTGCAGCTCGAGCAGACGCCCGACGGCGCGAACCTCGTCATCGATCTGCGTGAGCCCGCTGGCGAGACCCAGCACACGGTGAGCGACCTCGAGGGCGGCACGATGCTCGCGGTCACGATCCCGAAGACGGTGCGCTACGCGGCTGCCAGCGAGCAGCCAGGCACGGGTTCGTCGGCCCCCACCGATGCAGCGAGCAGCGGTGGTGACGGGGGGGAAGCGACCGCGGAGCAGCGCGCCGAGGAAGAGGCGGAGATCAACAAGGCGACCGGCCGATCGGCCCGCAAGCGCGGGGGCGGCGGCGGCGATGAGGCGCGCTTTCGAGGAGCGATCGCTGGTGCGGGCGGGCTCCTGATCGACCCAGCCGAGGCCAGTGTGCTCGGCATGCTGGGTCTCCAGGCCGAGCTCGGGGTGCAGGTCGACGACCTCACGGGCATCGTGTTCATCCCCGGTTTCGGGTACATCCTCGGCGATCTCGATGGCGCTTACGCGACCGCTGGCATCCTCGTCGACTTCACCTTCGACGACTTCTTCACCTTCGGTGTCGGCCCGCAGCTGCTCGGCTTCGCTGCTGGCGACGTCTCCGGGAGCGCTGCCTCGGTCGCGGCGGGCGCCTTTTACGGCGGCCTGGTGCGCTTCGCGTTCCACCCCGTCCTGGGCTACGGCCAAGAGGGCCGGCGAAAGGCGCTCACGATCGGGTTGGACGTCCGCTTGCTGGCCGGGCCCAGGGTGATCACGGATGCAGATGCGGATGGACCGGCGCGGCTCGCGGGTGACCTCGACGCGTTCATCCTCTCGCCGGTGTTCACGGTCGGATACACGGCGTTCTGACGGCCTCGGCGCACCAGAACGCAGCGAGGGCGACGTGCCGTGTGCGCGTCGCCCTCTCTCGTGTGCGCTCGTCGCTCGCGACGGCTCGTGGCTCAGCCGCCGACGAGGTCCTTCAGCGCCTTGACCGGCGAGGCGCGCACCTTGCGCGACGCGGGCTTGCCCTTGATCACCATCTTCTCCTTGGTGATCGGGTGCACGCCGTCGCGATCCTGGGTCGCCGGCGTGGCCTTGGACTTGAGCTTGATCAGGTTCGGGATCGTGAGCTCACCCGGGCCGCTGTCGCCGAGCTGCTCCTTCACCAAGGCCGAGAGCGCCTCGAAGACCGCGTTGACCTGCCGCTTGTCGAGCCCGCTGCGCTCCGCCATCGACTGGATGAACTGAGTCTTCGTCATCTTCGCACCCGCCATCGGTCTTCCTCCTCGATCCTGTCTGGGGGCCTCGGCAAGCGCGCCTCGGCGAGGCGGGACCCTTAGCAACCGGGGCGTGGGACCGCAAGCGCGAGGGGCGTGGGCTCGGGGCGCGCACCGTGGGCGAGGCCCGCTCGCAGGTCTTGGACGCCTCAGCTCAGGTGCGACGGAGCTCGTCGACCACGCGGTCGAACCAAGCCGACTCGGCGCCGCCGAGCGGCGGGTCGCGATCGAGCGAGCAAGGCAGCCTGCGGGCGTCGAGCCCGACCCGGTGCAGGCGCAGGTGCGCCGAGCGGATCTTCCCCACCCGCTCGCGCATGCCGTGGAAGAGCGCGTAGAGGTCAGGGCCGACCGCACGCCTCGGGCCGGGCCTCACGACGAGCTCGTCCCCGTCCGGCAGCCTCGCGACGAAACCCGCGACGAGGTGATCGACCGGGTCGTCCCAGGGATCGGTCGCGCCCACGGCGCCTCGCGCGAGGAAGTCGGCCACGCTGAGCTCCGCGTCGAGCTCGCGCACACGCAGGCTCAGGCCCCTCGCGCGCGCGGCGCTCTCGAGGCGGCCGAGCTTCGTCTCGCCGTGGGCGTGCACCAGCAAGGAGAGCTCGTCGACGATCGGGGCGTCGATGGGAGGCAGGCGCGCGGCGCTCGTGGCACGTGTGGGAGCCACGCCGCCGCGCGGGAGCAGGTTGCCCGGGTTGAACACCCCCGCCGGGTCGAGCGCGCGCCGCAGCGCATGCACGACCTCGACGCCTCGGCCGAGCTCCTCGCCCAGCGCGGGCGCCTTGCTGCGCCCGACGCCATGGTGGTGAGACACCGTGCCGCCTGCATCGAGCACCGCGGCGAGCGCGCCCCTCCAGGTCGCGTCGTAGAGGGCCTCGGTCGTCTCGCGCGTGGGCGCGCTGCCGGCGAAGGTGAAGTAGATGCTGCAACCGTCCGGGTAGGCGTGCGACAGGTGCGCCATCACGAACACCCGGCCGCGCATCGCCCGGCGTACGCCGTGGTAGAGCGCCTCGAGGCGCGACCAGGGCGCGGCGACCTCCATCGTGTCGCTGAAGGCGCCCGACATGAACACCGGCGCCTGCCTGTAGCTCACGCCGTAGCGGTGGGCGAGCCAGTGCTCGGCCGGCCCTTCTCCGAGATCGCCGCCGCCGAGCTTCTGCATGAGCTCCGCGGCGCGCGCTCGGTCTCCGCGGGTCTCGTCCGCGCGTCCCTCGAAGACGAGCACGAGCATCGCGCCGCCGAAGGCCTTGTCGCCGACGTGCTCCACGACGCCATTGAGGAAGGAAGGCAAGCGGAGCGCGGAGCGCAGGAGCAACCGCTCGAGCTCCTTCTTGTGGGGCGAGGCAGGCAGCTTCGCCGCGCCCTTGCGAGCGCCTCGCACGGCCCCACGCTTCGCCATCCACGAGTCGAAGGGATCGTAGAGGCGGCAGACCGCGGGTCGCAGTCCGCTCTGGTAGAGCGTGCGCATCGCGTCGAAGCCGGCCTCGGCGGAGGCGAAGCTCCACGCGGCGAAGCCACGCGTTTCGGGCTTCGGGTGCAGCCGGAGGCGTGCGCTCGTCACGACGCCGAGCACGCCTTCGCTGCCCACGATGAGCGGCGTGCCGTCGGGCCCGTGGACGCGCCGATGCAGGCGCGAGAGCTCGCCGCGCCCGTGCACGAGCTCGAGCGAGGCGACCATGTCCTCGATCTTGCCGTAGAGGCCCGAGCACTGACCCGCGCTGCGCGCGGCGACCCAGCCACCGACGGTCGAGCACAGGATCGACGAGGGGAAGTGCCCGAGCGTGTAGCCACGCGCCTCGAGATCCTCTTCGAGGCGGATGCCCATCGCGCCCGCGCCGACCTCGAGGCTGGGGCCGTCGTCGTGGTGGATCTCGAAGTGCGCGAGGCGCTTCAGGTCGACGACCACGGTCTTCGCGTCGGGCAGGACACCTCCGCAGACACCCGAGCCCGCGCCGAAGGGCACGAGCGGGATGCCCTCGCGCGCGCAGCGCTCGACGATGCGCGCGACCTCTTCGGCGCTCCGCGGCCACACGATCGCCTCGGGCTTGTACCGCGCGACCTCGCCGTCGCGCACGGCGACGTGGTGGCGCGGCCAGAGATCGCGCGCATAGGCGGTGCGATCGGCCTCGTCGGAGCTCGTCGGCAGACCGGGCGCGGCCTCGCGGAGTGCTCGCTCCGTCGCGCTGGCGGTCATCAGCTCTTCTCGGCGAGCACGATGACCCTCGGCGACTCCGCGCCGAAGAACACGCCTCGGTGCGCGGGGTGGCCCGTCACCTCGAGCACCTTGAACCCGGCGTCGTGGAGCAGCTTGCCCAGCTCGTGCAGCGTGTAGAGGCGGATCGAGTACTCGAGCTCGCGCGAGCTCCCGCCCTCGAACATCGCCGTGCGCTTCATCTTCATGCGGCTGGAGAAGAAGTCGACGTGCACGTCGTCCATGCAGACGGCGCCTTCGCCCTCGAACCACACGAGGCTCGGCGTGCGCGGCGCGACGTAGTCGCGGTTCACGACGTCGATCAGCAGCAGGCCGCCCTGGCGCAGCGCGCGGTTGATGCGCGTGAGCAGGTTCGCGTTCGTCTCCTCGTCGAAGAAGCCGAAGCTCGTCGACCAGCAGTACACACCGTCGTACTCCTCGTCGTACGCGAGCTCGCGCATGTCGGCTTGCACGTAGGTCGGCGGCCGGTAGTCGGGGTTCTCGCGCTGGCGGGACTTCGCGCCGGCCTGCGCCCGCGCGAGCATGCCCGAGGAGTAGTCGAGCCCGACGACCCCGTAGCCTCGCGAGGCGAGCTCGTTCGTGATCTCGCCCATGCCGCACGCGAGATCGAGCACGACCGCGTGCTGCTCGAGCCCGAGCGACTCTTCGATGAAGTCGACCTCGCGCTTGGCCACCTTCGGCTCGAGCCGATCCATCGTGCGGATGTACTCGTCCGAGAAGATCTCCTCCCACCAGGGCCGGCCCTTGCGGGGCTGCTCCTTCGCCTTCGGCGCGTCGGAGGTGGGTCGCCTCTTCGGCGGCGGCGGCGGCGCGCGCTTCGGCTCCGGCGCGACGTCGACCTCGACCTCGACCTCGGCGTGGGCGTCCAGCTCGATCTCCTCGAGCAGCTCGCTCGAGACCGGGCCAGCCGCGTCGGCTTCGACCGTGATCGACGGACCCTCCGCGGGCTCGGTGGCTGGGGCCGCGAAATGCGCGGCGGGAACCTCGGCCGCGTCGGACGCCAGCGGGCTGAGCTGCTCGGCGACCTGTGGAGCCGCCGGCGTCCAGCCGGGCTCCACCGTGAGCGCAGCGACGGGCGCCTGCGCTTCGATACCCACCGCGGCGGGGACCTCGCCTGGCGTCGGGCTCGACGGCGGTGCCTGGCCGAGCTGCGCCGCGCCGAGCACGCTGGCGGCGTCGGGCGTGCCGCCCAGTCGGACCATCGAGTGCCCAGGCGGAGGCCAGGTCGCGTGCGGGCTCGAGTACGCCGGAGGTGCCTCGTCGCCGACCGAGATGATGCGCAGCGGCTTGACGATCGTGATCTCGTCCGAGAAGTCGAGGTCGGCCACGGCTGGCGCCGCGACGGCTCTGGGCTCTGCGCCGTCGTCGCCCGCGCGAGCGCGCTCACTCGTGCGCGCGAGCAGATCGAGCTCGCGGCGTCGCACGGGATCGTCGGGGATCTTCACGGTGCGGCGGGAGGTCCGCCTTCGGCCCTCGCTCGGTCGGGCCTCCGGGACCTGGCCGCGCGAGCTCGTCGCCTTGCCCGCGGTCGTCGGCACCTGCACCGTCGCGGGGGCCTCGTCTTCGTCGGGCTCGCTCGCGCGCGGCGAGGTCTGTGGAGCGCCCGAGCTCTGGCTGGTGCCCAGCACCTGCTCGTCGAAGCGAGGGGCGGGAGGCGCGGCGGGGATCACGGGCTGGGCCGACGTGAACACGCCCCGCGCGCGTGGATCGTAGCTGCCCACGTTGCGGGGGTCGTAGTCGGCGGTGGGCGCCTCATCGAGGTCGTGATCCACGACCATCGTCTTCTCGGAGTCGAAGTCGTCGTCGTTCGTCGCCGCTCCGCCGGATCGACCCGAGCCTCCGAGCAGCGGCGCGGTCGCCAGCCCCTGCGGCTGGACCCCATCGAGCGTTCCCTTGCGAGCGCGCTCGGCTGGCGGCGTGCTCTGCGAGGCCGGTGGGCGCGCCGAGGGCCGCGGCACCACCGCTTGGACGGGCTCGGCCGCCGGGGGCGGAGGTTTCGATGGACGGGGCACGCTCGTCGGCGCTGGGATCGAGCCGCGACGCTGGCTCGAGGCTGCCTGCCCGTTCGCGTCGCTCGCGCCCCTGTCGCTTGCGCCCCTGTCGCGCTCGCTGGAGTCGCGCCCGCCGGAGTCGCGCCCGCGTTCGCCGCTCATGCCTCGCCTGCGCTTCCCGCGCCGCCTGCCGGCGCAGGGTGCAGGGCTTCTCCGAGGCGGACGGCTCCGAGCGCGCGGTCGATCGCCGGTACACCCGGTTCGGTGAAGATCACCGCCGTCGAGCCCAGGTGGAACACGCCGATCTCGTCGCCGCGCCCGACCCGAGCGGCCGGCTCGAGCCGGTGCTCACCCTCGGGCACGTCGCGCGCGTCGATGAACGGCACGCTGATCCGCCCGACGATCATCGCGCCGACCATCACGACGGTCACCCGCCCGCGCTGCTCGGTGTCGATCGGGATCACCACGCGGCGGTTGATCGCGAAGAGGCGAGGCACGTGCCGCTCGCCGATCGAATTGACCGGGAACAGGTCGCCCGGGAGGGAGCGGATGACGCCGATCCGGCCGCCGATGGGGGCGTGCACGCGGTGGTAGTCGCGCGGCGACAGGTACACGACGCCGAAGGTGCCGCCTCGATAGCGCTCGGCCTCGCCTGCGTCGCCCAGGAGCTCCGCAGCCGTGTAGGGGCGATCCTTCACGACGAAGCGGCCGCCGGGCTCCACGGGCCCGAAGGCGTCGAGGCGGCCGTCGGCGGGGCTCACGAGCGTGTGTTCGTCGCCCTCGAGCGGGCGCTGCCCGAGCGCGAGTCTGCGCGTGAAGAAGGCGTCGAAGCTCTCGAAGGTGGCCGCGGGGTCTTCGGCTTCTTCGAGCGCGACGTCGTAGGCCCTCACGAAGGCGCCCACCACCGCGCGTGACATCGCCGCGGGGATCTTCGCCTCCGCGAGCCGTCCGACGGCGCGGGTGATGCGAACCCGCGGAAGTACGCGGAGAAGCTGGGCGGCGGCGTAGGTCGCGACGGTCATCCGGACGAAGATACCAGAAGGGAGTGCGATGCTAGGCCGCGCGCTCGACGCTGGTCAACCGAGTCAGCGGTTTCGCCTGTTCCGGAGCGGCCTGGCGACCCCGCCCCGAGCGGGTGCACGGAGCCCTCTCCAGGTGCAGCGGCTGCTCGCGGTTGGTGCAGCTCGGGCGGGCTCGGAAGCGCTCGGACGCCAGAAACGCGGCGGACCCGGATGCCGCGGGCCGGCACGCGCCTCGCATGAAGCGGGCCTCGCATGCCGACCACGCCCACCTCGAGCCTCGCGCCGCGCTCCTCCCTGGCGGCGCTCGCCGCCTCGGCGCCGTCGCGCTCCGTGGCCGAGCGCGAGCGGTCTATGCTGGACGCGCCTCAGGCCTCGCTCATGTCGCGCCTCTCCTTGCTCGTGGACCTGGCCTCTCTGCTCGCGCGGGAGGTCGACTTCGACGCCCTGCTCCAGACGGCGTGCGAGCAGCTGGCGCGCGCCCTGCGCGCCGATCGCGCGAGCATCTGGCTGGTCGACTCCGAGGCGGGCGATCTCTTCACGCGCGTCGCGGTGCTGCCCGAGCTGCCCAGCCTGCGTCAGCCCATGGGGCGCGGCCTCGTGGGCTTCGTCGCCCAGAGTGGCCAGACGCTCCGGCTGGACGACGTGCAGCACGACGAGCGCTTCGATCCCACGGCCGATCGCGCGACGGGCTACACGACGCGCAGCATGCTCGTGGCGCCGATCCGCGAGGAAGACGCCGGTCCGGTGCGCGGCGTCGTGCAGGTGCTCAACCGCGAAGGCGGCCCCTTCGACGCCGAAGACGAGCTCTACCTGCTCGCGCTCGCCACCCAGCTCGGGCGCGCGCTCAAGCTCACGACGCTGCGCGGAGGTGGTGCGCCGGGGGTCGTGCTGCGCGGGCCCTTCAACCGCATCGTCGGGCGCAGCGAGGCGCTCACGCGTGTCTACGAGCGCATCGCGCTCGCCGCGCAGACCGACGCCACGGTGCTCCTCCGCGGCGAGACGGGCACGGGCAAGGGCCTCTTCGCGCGGGCGATCCACGTCAACTCTGCGCGACAGAGCCGGCCCTTCGTCACCGTCGACTGCACGACGCTGCCGAGCCAGCTGGTCGAGAGCGAGCTCTTCGGCCACGAGCGCGGCGCCTTCACCGGCGCGGATCGCCGCGTGCCGGGCAAGGTGGAGCTCGCCGAGGGGGGCACGCTCTTCCTCGACGAGCTGGGCGATCTCCCGCTCGAGGCGCAGGGCAAGCTGCTCCGCTTCCTGCAGGATCGGGTCTTCGAGCGCGTCGGCGGGCGGACCACGCTCTCGGCCGACGTGCGCATCGTCGCCGCCACGCATCGCGATCTCGAGCGCGAGGTGAAGCGCGGCAGCTTCCGTCAGGATCTCTACTACCGCATCAAGGTCGTGGAGATCGCGATCCCTCCGCTCAGGGCGCGCGGAGGCGACGAGATCGTCGAGCTCGCGCGGCACTTCGCGCACGTCTTCGCGACCCGCTATCGGCGCCCCGAGCCCGAGCTCGAGCCAGAGGCGGTCGAGCTCTTGCGCAGCCACGATTGGCCGGGCAACGTGCGAGAGCTCGAGCACTGGATCGAGAGCGCGCTCGCGCTCTCGCCCGATGGCCGCGTGCGCGCCGACATGCTCCCGGTGCCTCGTGTGCGTGCGCCAGAGAGCTCGCGGTCGAGCAGCGCGCGCCCGCCGCCCCCTCCGCGCGGGGTGGAGATCCCCCTCGAGCTCTCGCTCGACGACGCGATGCGTCGCTACGTCGAGGCCACGCTCGACGCTTGCGAGGGCAACCGTAGTGAGGCCGCCAAGCGGCTCGGCGTCGGCCGCAACTCGATCACGCGCTGGCTCAAGCGCCAGAGCTGACACGATTGTCAGCTTCGCGTGTCGCCCGTGCGACTCGATCCACCGACCTCGCCACCGAACGGCCGCTCAGGTGGGCGTGGGTCGTCGAGGCGCCGACCGAAACGCGTCGCATTGCCGCCAAGTTGGTCCGCGCGCGCTCGGGAGCGTTATCGTTCTCCACGCATGTTCCCGACCGAGGCCGTCCCCGAGCGAATCGGCGACTACACCGTCGTGAAGTACCTCGGTCGCAGCGGCGCCGCCGACGTCTACGTCGCGCGCAAGGACGGCCCGCTCGGCTTCCAGCGCCTCGTGTCCCTCAAGATGGTGCGCTTCGCCATCGACGAGGACGCGCGCTTCGCCGAGGAGCTCGGTCGGGAGGCGGCCATCTGCTCGCGGCTCAACCACCCAGCGGTCGTGCGCATGTACGACTTCTTCGAGCACGAACGACGCCTGGTGCTCGTGCTCGAGCAGGTCGAGGGAGCGTCGCTCGAGCGCATGCTCACGAACCTCGCGAGGCGAAAGCAGCAGCTCGGTGATTCGAGCATCTACTACATCGGCCTGCAGATCGCGTCGGCGCTCGCGCACGCGCACGCCTCGGTCGACGAAGACGGCCACCACACGCCGGTCATCCACCGCGACATCCGCCCCGACAACGTGCTCGTCGGCTGGGACGGGCAGGTCCGACTCGCGGGCTTCGGCCTCGGGAAGATCCTCGGTCGCACGCCCGACTCGATCGCCGGGACCGTCTCGGGCACGCCGGGCTTCATGTCGCCGGAGCAGGCCCGAGGCGAGCGCGCCACGGTGCGCAGCGACGTCTACGGGCTGGGCGCGCTCTTGTGGTCGCTCTTCGCCCGCGTCGACCCGCCGCGCGACGGCGGCACGCCGCAGCCACTCTCCGAGCTGCGCCCCGATCTGCCGCCGGAGATCGTCGGGCTCGTGCACGCGGCGCTCGAGTCCTCGCCGGACAAACGCAAGATCAGCTGCGCCGAGATCGCCAAGTGGCTCTCCACGATGCGGCCCGAGCAGGGCCGGGACGAGCTGCGTCGTCACGTGGTCGTGCTGCGCAGCTCGCGCGGCGCTGCCGCCGATCCGCACGATCCCGGTGCGCGCGCTCGCCCGGCGGCGAGGCGACGGCAGGCGCTCTCGGCTCGCCTGCCCGGGCGCAGGGCGTCGGCGCCGCCATCGACGCGCGCGCCGGTGTCCCGCCGTGGGGCCGCCGACGGCTCGCTCCACATCCCGCCTCCGCCGCCGCTGCCGCGCGACTCGTCGAGCGGCGCCGAGCCGCACGACTCCGAGCCGCCGACGCGCATGCGTGAGGCGCAGCCACCCTCGTCGCGTGTGCCGCGGCCGAGCACCAACCGCCCGGTTCCCACGCCGCGCTTCGGTACGCCACCCACGCGCGGCACCAGCGCGCCGAGCGGCACGACGCCGCCGAGCGGCACGACGCCGCCGAGCGGCACGACCCCGCCGAGCAGCACGCGCTCTGCGATGTCGGTGCGCGCCGGCCAGGTGACGATCCGGCCCGCGGGCACGACGATGCGACCGCCTGGCTCGATGAGCGTGCACTCGGTGGCCAGCGTGCCCACGCGGAGCGTGCCGCCCCCGTCGTTGCGTCCGGCGCCGGTGATCGCCACGGGCGAAGAGGTGTCGGTGCTCGCCCCGGCGTCGGGGCTCATCCCGGAGAGCGTGTTCACACCGGAGGCGAGCGAGCTGCGGCTGGGGCCACCGCCCGTGCACGGCTTCGACGCGCACCTCGCGCACCAGCACCCTCCCGGCGGCGCTCACTATGCGCGTGAGCGACAGCTCCCGGTGATCGTGCAGATGGCGCTCGCGGCGCTCACCGCCGGCCTCGTGGTCGCGGTCGGGCTCTTCGTGATCGAGGTCAACCGCCGAGATCCGGTGCTCGTGCAGGCCACGCCGACGCCGCCTCCGCCCGCCCAGGAGCGCGCACCCACGGAGGCGCTCCCCGCGAAGACCGCGGCCGCGGCGCTTCCGGCTCCGGCCCCTCCCCCGGGCGACGAGGGCCCCGCGCGCGTCGTGCGGCCCAAGCTCGAGACCGCCGACGTCCAGGCGCTGCCGATCGATCCCTCACGCGAGGTGAACACCGATCTGCTCTCGCCGCAGGAGGGCTTCCTCACCGTCAAGGGCCCCTCGATGGCCGACGTGTACCTGAACGGCATGCACCGCGGCCCGACGAACCGACCGCTCAGGGTCGCTTGCGGTCGCTTCTATCTCCGCCTCGCGCCGCCCGACCCCGGGAGATACCCCGCGTGGATCGGGGTGGGCGAGACGGTGTCGATCCCCTGTCGCGCCTCGACGGTCTTCACGAGCAAGCTCGCTTCGGTGAGCGAGGGTGGCGCGGGTGGCCCCGAGCAGCCTGGTCGCGGCACGGGGCTCTGAGCTCCACGGCGCCGCTCGCTTCGCCGAGCGCTGCTCAGCGCGCGACGGGCTTGCGCTTCGCCGCCTCGCAGAGCGCGTCGAGCTCCGCGGAGCGCGCGAGCCCCGGCGCCTCGGCGCAGGCCGCGAGCGGGGCGTAGGGGGCCGAGGCCAGCGCGGCCTTGCGTGAGCGCTCCGCGTCGGCCGCGACGAGCCGGGCGCGCATGGCCCACCAGCGCGCCTCGCTCGACGAGACCTTCGAGGGGTCGTCGACCTCGGCGCGCGCCTGCTCGGCGCGCTCCGCCTCGAAGTGTGCGCGCGCGAGCAGCGCCCGCACCACCGGCTCGCGCGGCGCGAGCGCCGAGGCACGGCCGAGCTCCTCGGATGCAGCATCGGGGTGCCGTCGCCCGAGCATCAGCTCGCCGAGACGCACGCGCTTGCGCAGCTCGCGGAGCTGGGGGTTCGCGGGCGCGTCGGGGCGCAGATCGTCGGGGATCGGCTTCTTCGACGACAGAACGTATGACTTCCAACGATCTTGCCAGCTCGCGAAGGGGGTCCCGCTGAGCTTCTCGACCACAGCCGGTACGTCCTCGGGGTCGGACACGTCGCGCAGCGCCACGAGCAGCTTCGGCATCGCCTCCGGCCCGGCCTCACGGCCGTAGAAGCGCATGAAACTCATGACCTTGGCGTAGGTGATCTGGGCCTCGATGGCGCTCGGGAGCAGCGCTATCGACGGGCCGATCCGGTCGATCTCCGGGCCGATCTTCTTCTCGACGCCGAGCGCGGCGAGGTCGTCGGCGCTCGGCAGGTCGTCGTGCGGGAGCGCCTCGCGCCACTTCGTCTCCTCGATGCGCGCCACGCCTTCTTGCAGCCACAGCGGCGCGCGATCCTTCGAGCCGCGCGTGAGCGCGAGGTGCGTGAGCTCGTGCGCGAGCGTATCGAGGTAGGGGTAGCCCTTCGGCGTCGCGCGTGGCGACACCATGACGACCCGCCCCCACTTCGCGACGCCGATCGTCCCCGTGGTGCGGGCGGCTTCGACGGGCAGTCCGGTCATCATCGCGAGCGCGAGCTGATCACGGACGAGCTCCACACGCACCGGGCGCGGCATCTCGACGCCCAGGTCTTCTGCGAAGATGCGCCTCGTCTCGGTGACGACCTCCGCGAGCATCGGGGCGAGCACGGCGTCCTCACCGTCCTGGAAGCGCATCCACGCGCCGGCCTGCTCGTCCTCGACGATCACCGCGCCCGCGGTCGCCCGCTCACAGCCTCGCGCGACCGCGATCACGGGGCGCGCGGCCTCCGACTCCTCGAGGTCGGGGCGGCTCGCGATCGCGACCGCCTCTGCGCAGCGACCTTCGTAGAGCGCGAGGCGCATGCGCTCGAGGGCGAGCGCCGCATCTTCGGGGCTCGCTTCGGCGAGCAGGCTCTGGGCCTGTGGCAGCGACAGCTCGAGGATGGCGTCGCGCGCACGGCCCGCGCGCTGTGCGTCACCGAGCAGCGGAGCCGCGCTGGCGACCTGTGTCGCGAGACCGACGCCGAGCAGCGCGAGCAAGCGCCACGCGCCTGCGTGGCCGGCTTGGAGCTTCCTCTTCATCGCAAGAGACCCTCCGCGTAGCGCTTGATCGCCTCACGCAACCTCGCGTCGCTCGTGTCGCCGAGCCCCTCGAGCACCCGCTTCCGGAAGGCCTCCGGGCCCTTGTGGCCGTCCTTGTCGGGCACGTCGGTCTCCTGCGCCATGCGCTTGTCCCCGCCGTCTTCGCCGCGCTCCTCGCCCTCCTGTCGTGGATCCTCGTCGCGGCGGGCCATCTCGAGCAGCCGCTGCGCCTCGCGCTGTTTGTCCTTGCCCCGGTCGACGTCGCCCGACTCGAGCGCCTTCTGCGCGTCGCGCATCGTCTCTTCGGCCTCGCGCAGCTTCTCGAGCACGTCCTCCGGCATCGAGCTGTCGCCGCGCTCGCCTCGGCGCTTCAGATCGCCCGTGCGCTCCGCGAGGCGCTCCTCGTTCTTGCCGACCTCGCGCAGCGCGTCCTTGGCGCGCTCCTTCGACGCGCTCTTCGCCGCGTCGAGCGCGCGCTCGAGCTCCGAGAGCGCCTCCTCGACGCGGTTGCCGCCGCGCTCGGCGGCGCCTGCGTCGTCGTCGCCGAACATGCCGCCACGGTCGCGCGCGGCCTTCGCCGCCTCGCGCAGGCTCGACACGGCCTCCTTACCGGCCTCGAGCGCGCGCTGCACCTCGCCGCGCTCGAGCTCGCTCGCCATCGACTCCGCGCGCAGCTTGCCTTCGGCGAGCTTGCCGCGCGCCGAGTCGGGCGACCCGTCGCCGGGCAGATCCTTCACCGCGTCGCGGATGCGCTTCGCGTGCTCCTTGGCGAGCTCGCGGAGCCGATCGCGCTCCTCGCCGGAGCTGGCGTCCTTCATCGCCTGCTCGAGCTTCGCGATCTCCTCGGCGTGACGCTGCACGAGATCGTCGATCTCGCGCTCGCTCGCCTCGGCTTCGCCCGTCGCCTCGGAGGCCTCGCCTTCGTCGGGCGCGCCCTCTCCGCCACCACCCATCGGCGGGCCCGACTCCACGCCGGCGCGGCCACCGCCCGAGACGCTCGGGTCCGGGTTGCGCAGCCGCTCGGCGAGGTCGAGCGCCGCGAGCTCGGCGAGGCGCCAGGCGCTCTGGTCGCGCTCGCGGGCGACGCGCTGCACGCCGCCGCGGGTCAGGTCGCCGAGATCCGCCCCGAGCTCGCCGAGCTTCGCGAGCTCTCCTCCTGCGGCAGCGAGGACCTCGAGCGCGACACCCAGGCGCGCGCGGCCGGCATCCGCGGTGTGGGCGTCGCCCGCGGCGCGCGCGGCGGCGGCGGCCTCCTCGGCGACGTCGGCGAGGCGCTTCGAGGTGCGCTTCGCGTCCTCGACCCCGAGCGCGCGCAGCGCCGAGTCGAAGGCGAGCACGACGTCCTCGGTGGTGCCGACCAGCTCCGCGTAGGCGCCGGGCGTCTTCGCCTTCGCGAACTTGGCGAGCCCGTCGTCGAGCCTGCGTAGCTGCCCAGCCGCGACCCTGCGCATCGCGCCGCGTACGCGAAGATCGCCGTAGCTCTCGGCCAGCACACGCTCCACCCGGTCGATGGCCTTCTTCTGGGCCTCGCGCTCCGCGTCGAGCCGCGTCGCGAGATCCTTCGCGCGCGCGCCCGCCACGACGCGCATCGCCGCGAGATCGACGAGCGCGTCGCGCGCGTCGAGCAGCGCCTCGAAGCGTTTGGCCTCCACCTCGCCCACGAGCGGCGGCACGACGATGATCGACGCGCTGCGACCCCACTTCGGGCCGAGCACGGCGTCGTCGTCCTTGGCCTCGATCGTGATCTCGACGGGCACGTGGCTCCGCCTGAGGAAGGCGTCGCGCGTGCTCAGCTCGTGCGCCCCCCGGTCGCTCTTCGCGTCGCTCGCCGGTCGGCTCAGCGTGCGACGATCTTCGCGCCCGGCGGCGCGCAGCACCAGCGCGACCTCCTTCAGGCCGTGATCGTCGCTGGCCTCCCAAGCGAGCGAGACCGTCGGCAGATCGGCGAGCCGCAGCGTCGCCGGCGCGCCCGCGAGCCTCACCACCGGCGCGAGGTCGGGGATGCTCTCGACCGTGAGCGCGTCGCGCTGGTAGACGAGCGTATCGCCGAAGCGCGCCGCCACCGCGAGCTCGGTCGAGTCGCCCACGGTCCAGCGCGCGATGACGCGGCCGCTGCCGTCGTCGACGAAGGCCGTCTCGGTCTTGCCATCGGTCAGCACGAGCTCACGCCCGCCCCTGAGCGGCTGCGCGCGCACCGAGAGCACCGTGCCCCGCGGCTGCGAGGTGTGCTCGAAGTCGTCGAGCGTCGCCTCGTGTCGGCCGAGGTAGGCCGGAGGCGTCGCGAGCACGTCGATCGCGTCGACCCACAGGAGCGTGAAGGGCGCGCGCCCGTCACGCGCGAGCCAGACGTCGAGGCCCTCGACCGGACGGAGCGGATCGAGCACCACGATCCCGCAGACCAAGAGCGCGGTCGTCGTCGCTCCGATGGCCACGTCGCGCCCTCGGAGGGCGTGTCGCTCCTCGAGGCGATCGAGCCTCACCTCGCCGAGGCGTCGCTCGAGGTGCAGCTCCGCGAGCGCGCTCGAAAGCGGGTCGGCCTCCGAGCGCTCGGCGTGCTCGCGTGCAGACAGGCCGATCGCCCGGTCGAGCGAGGCCGCGAGCTCGGCGTCGTGGGGCTCGAGCGCGCGGCGGATGGCGCGGCGGGGGTCGCGGAAGCGCGCGCGCCAGAGCGCCCCGAGCGTGAGCGCGACGCCGAGCACCACGAGCGGCGCCGCGAGCGCCGCGAGGCGCGCGCTGCCCGTGCCGAGCCGCGCGAGGTAGGCGCCCGCCACGGCGGCGAGCACGAGCGCGGCCGTGAGCAGCCAGCCGAGCGGCACGCCGAGCGCGTCGCGCTCCATCTTGCGCAGCTTGCGTGCGAGCGCGGCGACCGACTCGGGCATGGCTCAGCGCCTCCCGCCGCGCAAGAGCTCGGTCACGGCCTCACCGAGGCCCTCGAGCGTGAGATCGAACATCGGGAAGACCGCGCGGATGGGATCGATCGTGGTGCCTCGGTAGCCCCGCCAGTTCTCGGGGTTGAGCCACACGGCGCGGTGGAAGTGATCGCGCAGCCGGCGCAGCCACTCGATGCCCGGGGTGCGGCCGTCGTCGCCGCTCCAGCCAGCCGCGCCGAGCAGCTCGTAGGGGGCCATGAGCGCGTCGCCGACGAGCACGAGCTTCGTCTCCGGGCCGCACTCCGCGAGCAGGTCCTCGACGCGGATCTGCTCGAGGAAGGCGTCGGTCTTCCAGACGCGGCCGTAGACGCAGTTGTGGAAGTAGTACGTGCGAAGCTCCTTGAAGTGCGTCGCGCGCTTGGCCGCGCTGAAGAGCTGCGACACCGTGTAGGCATAGGGATCCATCGAGCCGCCCACGTCCATGAGCAGCAAGACGCGTGTGTTCGAGCGGCGAGGTGGGCGCGACACGACCTCGATCTCGCCGGCGTTGCGCGCGGTCGCGTCGATCGTCTCGTCGATGTCGAGCTCGCGCTCGGCTCCTTCGTGCGCGAACACCCTGAGCTTGCGCAGCGCGACCTCGATCTGCCGCGTGTCGAGCAGCACGTCGCTGCGGTAGGGCTTGTACTTGCGCGCGTCGGCCTCGACCATCGCGCCGCCCTTGCCGCCTCCACCCGGGCCACCGACCGAGATGCCGTTCGGGTTCTCGCCGCCCGTGCCGAAGGGCGAGGTCCCGCCGGTGCCGATCCAGCGGTTGCCGCGGTCGTGGCGCTCCTTCTGCTCCCGCAGGCGCTGCTCGAATTGCTCGAGCACCTCCTCGAGGTCGAGCGCCTTCAGGCTCTCGCGCTCTTCGTCCGAGAGCTCACGCATGCGGACCGGATCACGCAGCCACGAGAGCAGGTCCTCCGCGATGGCCTTCGACTCCAGGTACACGCCGCGGAAGTGCGCCGCGAAGGCGACGTCGAAGGCGTCGAGGTGCTTCTCGTCGTGCACGAGCACCGCGCGGGCCACGTGGTAGAAGCCGTCGAGCGAGG
Source organism: uncultured Polyangiaceae bacterium (assembly GCA_938004785.1). GTDB lineage: Bacteria > Myxococcota_A > Polyangia > Polyangiales > Polyangiaceae > CALKVW01. The sequence goes on along the minus strand of CALKVW010000048.1, from coordinate 33,000 downwards.
CGTCGTGCAGGCCCTGCGACAGCGCCGAGGCGAGCGCGACCGCCTCCTGGGCGCCGACCGGCACCTTGCGTCGCCTGAGCTCGTAGATGAAGTCGACGAACACCGAGCGGCCTCTCAGGACCGGTACTTGCGGCCGCCGGCGAGCTGATCGGCGAAGGCCTCGAGGTCTTGCTCCTTCTTCAGCAGGGTGCCGAGGAAGGGCAGGTTCTTGTCGAGCTCCACCGAGCCGAGGCCGGCCTTCTTCAGGACGGCGATCCAGTCGATGAGCTCGCTCGTCGACGGTCGCTTGCGCAGCCGCATGCCGTCGCGGACCTTGTAGAAGACGTCGAGCACCTGATCGACGAGCTTGCGATCGAGCCCGGGGTGGTGCACCTCGACCACGCGTCGCATGAAGGCCGCGTCGGGAAAGTCGATGAAGTGGAAGACGCAGCGGCGCAGGAAGGCGTCGGGCAGCTCCTTCTCGTTGTTGCTCGTGATGATCACGACCGGGCGGATCTTCGCCGCGACCTCTTCGCCCGTCTCCACGATGCGGAAGCGCATGCGGTCGAGCTCGTGCAGCAGATCGTTCGGGAACTCGAGGTCGGCTTTGTCGACCTCGTCGATGAGCAGCACGCGCTGCTCGTTCGACGCGAAGGCCTGACCGAGCGGCCCGAGCTTGATGTAGTGGCGGATGTCGCGCACGTCGCCGTCGCCGAAGCGCGAGTCGTAGAGGCGCTGCACCGTGTCGTAGACGTAGAGGCCGTCTTGGGCGCGCGTGGTGCTCTTCACGTGCCAAGTGAGCAGCGGCGAGCCGAGCGACTCGGCGACGGCCTCGGCGAGCAGCGTCTTGCCGGTGCCGGGCTCGCCGCGCACGAGCAAGGGGCGCCCGAGCGCGAGGGAGCAGTTGACGGCGGCCTCGAGCGCTTCGTTCGTGAGGTAGCGCTCGGTGCCTCGAAAGCGGCGGAATTCGCTCATCGTCCCGGAGCCTAGCACCGAGTCGGCCGGCGGCCGCCCGGTGTGTCGTGGCGCGCCACGAGGGGTCTCGCGCGGCTCACTCGGCTCGGGCGGGCGCGGCGGGGGGTCTGCCCCGGCGCACCACCCGGTAGACCTCGAAGGACACCAGCGCCGCGAGCGCGAGCAGCGCCGCCGCCGTGGCGCGCAGCACGAGGTCCTTCGTGTGTACGACCTGCACGAGGAGCGCCCAGACCGTGATGCCGAAGACGAAGATCATCGGCAGCACCACGAACCACACGCGCCTGCCCTCGCTCCACAGCCACATCGCCACGCCCATGAGCGTGAGCGCCGCGAGCAGCTGGTTCGAGGTGCCGAAGAGGGTCCAGAACTTCATGTAGGCCGGAGGTTGTCCGGGCGTGCTCACGGCCGTCGCGAGCACGATCGCGGGTGGCGCGATCGTGAGCAGCGTGGCGCCTGCGTGGCCGGCCTTGGCGCGCAGGCCCTGCTGCGTCTGCCAGCCGAAGAGCTCCTCGAGGATGTAGCGCCCGAGGCGTGTGGCGACGTCGATGGTGTCGAAGACGAAGGTCGAGAAGGCCATCGCGCCGAAGGTGCGGGCGAAGACGAGGTGATCCTCGCCGACGACCATGGCGATGTAGCGGCCGAGCCCGTCGCCGTAGATGCGCCCGGGCCCTCTGCCTGCGACGTCTTCCGGCGCGACGGTCATGATCGTGCCGAGCGCGATGAGCGCGACGAAGGCCTCGAGCAGCATCGCGCCGTAGCCCACGGGTTTGCAGTCGCTCTCCTGCTTGATCTGCTTGCTCGTGGTGCCCGAGCACACGAGGCCGTGGAAACCCGAGCAGGCGCCGCAGGCGATCGTCACGAAGAGGAAGGGCAGGAGCGCGCTCGTCGCGCTGGGGCCCCCCCAGCCCTTGAAGGCGGGCTGCGCGATCGGCGCCCCGCCGAAGAAGAGCCCCACCGCGCCGAAGGCGAGCGAGAGGTAGAGGATGAAGCCCCCGAGGTAGCCGCGCGGTTGGAGCAGGAGCCACACGGGCAAGAGCGCCGCGACGAAGCAGTACACGCAGATGACGAGCCCCCAGCTCTGGCCGTCGAGCAGGAGCACCGTGGAGAGCTTCGTGCCTGCCCACACGGCGACGAGCGTCGCGGGCACGAAGACGAGCGTGAGCAGCCACAGCGGAGGCTCGAGCTTGCGCTGCACGAGCCCCATCACGACGCTGAGCGTGAGGTAGAGCAGGCTCGCCATCGCGACCGCACCACCCGGGTTGAACGAGACCTCGCCCGGGAGCTCCTCGGTCTTGCCGAGGAAGGTGCTCGCGGTGATGTCGGCGAAGGCGACGAGCACGTAGATGAGCGCCAGCCAGATGAAGGCCATCATCGCGAGGTAGGCGCGACGTGAGACGTGGTCGCGCACGAGCTCCGCGACGCTCGAGGCCTTGTGGCGCACGCTCGCGACCAGCGCGGAGAAGTCGTGCACGGCGCCGATGAACACCACGCCGAGCACGATCCAGAGCAGGCTCGGGCCCCAGCCGAAGAGCTGGCAGGCCAGGATCGGCCCCGCGATCGGCCCGGCCGCGGCGATGGCCGAGAAGTGCTGCCCGAGCAGGTAGCTCTTCGCCGTGGGCACGTAGTCGACGCCGTCGTTCATCGACACGGCGGGCGTCGTGCGGCGATCGTCGAGCGTGTACTGGCGCGCGACGAAGCGGCCGTAGAGGGTGTAGCCCACCGCGAGGCAGGCGAGCACGATCAGGGCGACGAGGCTCACCGGGGCGAAGGTACGACATGCGCGCGGCTCCTGAGCACGGATGCGCGCGCCGCTTCGCGGTTGACGGCGCGCGCGTCCGAGGACGATCCTGGAGGGAATGACTGCGACAACTTCAGGAGGCCTCCGATGAGAGCGATCCGCACAGCCCCCCTCACCGCGCTGGCCCTGGTCGCGCTGGCGGCGCCCGCGCTCGCTGCGCCCACGCTGCGCGTCCAGGTCCAGCAGCGCGGTGATTTCGCGCTGATCGGCAACACCCTCGCGCACGACTGCGCCGGGGGCATCCCCGCGCCGGTCGTCGGCAACTTGGGCGCCTGCGGCTCGAGCACCGGCGATTCGGCGCCCGACGTGTTCTGGCGCTCCCAATCACCGGCGGCCGCTCAGGCCGAGGCCAACACCGGCATCACGGTGGCGAACGCGCGCAGCACGTCGATCCTCTCGCTCCCCGCCGGGGCGACCGTCACGCACGCCTACCTGATGTGGGCCGGTGATCTCAACGGCGGCGACAGCACCGCCACCTTCGACCGCCCCGGTGGCGCGAGCACCGACGCCACGGCGCTGAGCGTGTACACGAACGGGCAGTACTACCAGTCGGTCGCAGACGTGACGGCCTTCGTGCAGGCTCAGGGCCCGGGCGCCTACCGCGTGAGCGGCGTCAACACGACGAACCTCGTCAACCTGAACCGCGACGTCACCTTCAACGCCTGGACGCTGGTGGTGTTCTACGAGGACTTCTCCCAGCCGCCGCGCAACCTCGCGCTCTTCGACGGCATGGATCTCGTCAACGGATCGACGACGCAGAACGCCGTCATCTCCGGTTTCCTCGTACCGAACGCGGGCTTCGACGCGAAGCTCGGCGTGGTGACCTACGAGGGCGACGCTTCGGTCACCGGTGACGAGCTGCGCTTCCGAGGCTTCACGGGCGCGACGCCGACCCTCGGCAACGCCGATCGACTGAGCGACGCCCAGAACCCGATCACGAACTTCTTCAACGGCACCCGCACGAGGCTGGGCACGACGGTGTCCGTCGTGGGCGACCTGCCGCAGCTCACCGGCGGCGCCGGCAGCATGAACAGCTTCGACCTCGACATCGTCGACATCACGAGCCGCGTGGCGGCCGGCCAGACGAGCGCGGCCATCCAGGCCAACAGCACGGGTGACGTCTACTACCTCGGCAGCTTCATCACCTCGATCAGCACCTTCATCCCGGATTTCACCAGCTCCGAGAAGCTCGTCGAGGATCTCAACGGCGGCAGCGTGCAGCCGGGTGATCAGCTCCGCTACACGATCAACGTCGTCAACAGCGGCAACGACGCCTCGGTCAACACCGTGCTCGTCGATCCCTTGCCCGCGGGCGTGACCTACGTCGCGAACTCGCTCGAGGTCAGCACCGGCCCGAACGCCGGCGGCAAGACCGACGGCGCGGGCGACGACCAGGGCGAGTACTCGGCCGCCACGCGCACCGTCACCGTCCGCCTGGGCACCGGAGCGAACGCGGTGCAGGGCGGTCAGCTCGCGAGCGGCGCGTCCACGACGGTGAGCTTCCTCGTGCAGGTCGACGCGGGCGCCTTCGGCGTCATCGAGAACCAGGCGCAGATCACGGCGTCGGGCCTGCTCGGCGCGCCGGTCGACAACTGGCCCACCGACGGCAACGGCGCAGGTGATGGCTCGCCTCCGACGCCGGTGCCGGTCGATCAGTGCCAGAGCAACACCGACTGCGCGATGCCGACGCCCATCTGCGACACGGCTTCCGTGCCGAAGCTCTGCGTGCAGTGCCTCACGAACGCGAACTGCTCGGGCAGCACGCCGGTCTGCGACACGACCACGAAGACCTGCCAGGGCTGCACGAGCGACGTGCAGTGCGGCGTGAACCTCTTCTGCGTGACGCAGACGGGCTCCTGCGACCCGGACACCGACGGCGACGGCCTGCCCGACGGGCTGGAGACCCTCTTCGGCACGGATCCCAACGACGCCGACAGCGACGACGACGGCGTGCCCGACGGGCAGGAGCCGAGCTGGAACCTCGACAGCGACGGCGACGGGCTCATCAACGCGCTCGACCCCGACAGCGACGACGACGGTCTGTTCGACGGCACCGAGCTCGGCTTGGGATGCAGCCTGCCGGCGACGGACCTCACGAAGAACGCCTGCCGCCCGGACGGCGACGCAGGCGCGACGACGACGGATCCGCTGAACGCCGACACCGACGGCGGCGGCGTGAGCGACGGCTCGGAGGACTTCAACCTGAATGGTGTCGTCGACGCGGGTGAGACGAACCCGACGCTCGGCAACGGCGCCGATGACGCGAGCGTCGTGGACACCGACGGCGACGGCCTCTCCGACGGCACGGAGACCTTCATCGGCAGCGATCCGAACGACGCCGACAGCGATGACGACGGCTTGCTCGACGGCGAGGAGCCCAACCCCGGCCACGATACCGACGGTGACGGGCTCATCAACGTGCTCGACGTCGACAGCGACAACGACGGTCTCTTCGACGGCACCGAGGCCGGCAAGACCTGCGACGATCCGGACACCGACGGCACCTTGGGTCACTGCCGCCCCGATGGCGACGCTGGCGCGACGACCACGAACCCGCTGAACGCCGACACCGACGGCGGCGGCGTGAGCGACGGCTCGGAGGACTTCAACCTGAATGGTGTCGTCGACGCGGGCGAGACGAACCCGACGCTCGGCAACGGCGCCGACGACGTGAACGTCGTCGACACCGACGGCGACGGCCTCTCCGATGGCACCGAGACCTTCATCGGCAGCAACCCGAACGACGCCGACAGCGACGACGACGGCCTGCTCGACGGCGACGAGCCCAACCCCAGCGACGATCACGACGGCGACGGCCTCGTCAACATCATCGATCGTGACAGCGACGGCGACGGCCTCTTCGACGGCACCGAGGCCGGGAACGACTGCTCGAACTCCGCGACCAACACCGCGGTGGGCAACTGCATCGCCGACGCTGACCCCAGCACCACGACCGGCATCCTCGACCCCGACACCGACGACGGCGGCGTGAGCGACGGCGACGAAGACACGAACAAGAACGGCGCGGTCGACGGCATCGAGACCGACCCGCTCGATCCGGGCGACGACTTCTGCCAGAGCGACGCGGACTGCGGCGTGGCGAACGACGGCTTCGTCTGCGACGACGCCACGAGCGTCTGCGTCGAGGGTTGCCGAGGCGTGGGCGAGGGCTCGGGCTGCCCCGACGGCGAAGAGTGCAGCTCGAACGACGCGACGATCGGCGTGTGCGAGCCCACCGGCGAAGGTGGCGGCGGCCAGGGCGGCGCGGGCGGCGGCGGCGAAGGTGGCTCGGGCGCGACCGGGCCGGGCGCCGGTGGTGGCGGGCCGGGAGCGGGCGGCGGCGACGCCGGCGCGGGCGGCGGCGAGGACACGAGCAGCTACTCGATCGAGGGTGGCGGCCTGTTCTGCGCCTTCGGCAACGGCAAGAGCACCGGCTCGGGCGCGTTGCTCGCGCTCGCGGCTGCGCTCCTCGTCGTGAGGAGGCGCCGCGCGGCCTGAGGCCGCGGGCGCCGTGAGAGCAGACGGGCCTCGAGGCTCGGCTGCTCGCGAGAACGCCGCGCTCTCCTCTCGAGGAGGCGCGGCGTTCGCGCGTCTGGGGGCGGTGCATCCGAGCGGCCGCGCGGGCGCGTGCTCGCTTCAGCCGCGCAGTTTGCGCACCGCGGCCTGCACCGTCTTGCCCTCGACCGCCGCGCCGCTCGTCTTCAGGTGCTTCATCGCGACGCCGGTCGCGGCGCCGTCGTTCGGCGCCGCGCGCACGGCCTCGGCGACGGGCTCGAGCAGCTTGGCGACGTCGTCTTCGGAGAGCGACTTCGGCAGGAACTCCGACAGCACCTCGAGCTCGCGCGTGCACGCGGCCTGCTTCTCCGCGTCGGTCTCCTGAGCGCGCGTCTCCTCGATCGACTTGGCGAGCTTCTTCACGATCGCGCGCGCTTCGTCGTCGTCGCCCTTGCGCCCGTCGCGGGCGGCGTCGGTCGTGATCTCGCCCATCGCGACGCGCAGGACCTCTTTGGCGATCACGTCGCCCGACTTCATCGCTTGGAACATGCGGGCCTTGATGTCGTCGACGAGCATGAGCGTGCCTATACCTCGGTTCTCCCGGCGAGCCCCTCAGATCCGCTCGACCCAGATCGGAGCGCTCCACGCCATGCGATCGGCGCCGAGCTCGTGGACCGACACGTAGAAGAAGTGCGCGCCCTTGTCCTCGAGCGGGACCTCCACCTCGACCCAGCGCTCGCCGCTCACGGTGAGCGCCTCGCCCACCACGACCTCGGCGCCGCCCACCCTGCCCAGGTGGACGCGGATCCCGTAGTCGCCGTCGTAGTCCGGGTCGCTGAGGTGGATCTGGGCCGAGACGCGATCCTTGGGCGTCGCCGTGCTGCCGCCCATGAACACGCGGCGCTCGGCGTAGATGCGCAGCGCGAGGTTCTCGTCTTCGCTCGCGTAGACCTCGCGCTGCTCGAGCGCCGTGAGCAAGCGCGCCTCGTCGAGCGCCTCGGCGTGCAGCACCGTGCGGCTCGTGTGGCCGGTGCCCCAGTTGGCCATGTGGTTGTCGTGTGAAGCCACGGGCGCCAGGCGGAAGCCGCGCAAGAGGTAGTAGTCCCAGTCGCTGTGCACCTTGGTGCGCCGCTCGATGCGGCCGTCGAGCTCGCTCGTCATGCTCGGGTTCTGCGCCGTCTCGGTGCCGAACTCGTTGCCCCGGTTGAGCGTCACCTCCATGAGGCGCGCGTAGGGCGAGGAGACGCGGCCGAGGTTCGCGAGGGTCTCGTGCACGATCGCCTCGTCGGGCAGCGCCTCGCCGGCGATCCAGCCGGCGCGCACCTGGGAGAGCGGGGCGAAGTCGTCGAGCCCGTAGTCGTTGAACTTCTGGGCGCGCTCGCTCGCCTTGGGCAGATCGAGCAGGTTCACGCCGAAGATCTGGTCCCAGTTGCCGTTCAGGTTGTCGTGCCCGCCGTGGAAGGTCCTGGGGTGCGCGAACATGACGATCGGGCGGTCCTGGTCGAATGCCCGCTCGTCCAAGAACTTGCCGTACAGCTCGTCGAAGCGGCCTCGCTCGGTCTTCGCGAGCCGCTCGCTGCCGAGGATCGTGACGTGGTTGCCCGTGGAGTTGGTGCTCCACTCCATGCCCGCGAGCCCGAGGAAGCCTCCGCCCGACTCGCGCGTCACCTCGCGCGCGGCGCTCAGCATCTCCTCGAAGCCGGCCTCGGTCATGTTGGGCTCGGCCACAGGATCGTTCGGGCGGTCGTCGACGCAGTGAGGCGACAGCGCGAGGAAGTCGAGGCCGCCGCGATCGCGCGCGTATTCGTAGGCCATGCGCGAGGCCCCACCCACCGAGCTGGGGACCTCCACCGGCACCGTGGCGCCGCTCTCGTCGAGCCTGCGCGGCTCGCCGTCGTCGAGCAGGCGACCGTCGGCCCCCTTGGCGTGGATGTGCGCGTGCAGGTTGCCGAAGAAGGCGCGCGTGCTCGCCGCGTGCTGCTCGTGCGCGGGGCGCCCCTCGTCGAGCGAGGCGCCGTCGAGCGACCAGGCCCAGAGCCTGTGGTAGAGGCCTCGGAAGGGCTGGAGGATGCGCGGGTCGTCGTAGCGGACGAAGGTCTCGAAGTTCTTGAAGAACGCGCTGCCCGACCAGTTGCCCGAGCCGTTCACGAGGATGCGGTCGTCGACGATCGCGAGCTTGTGGTGCATGAGCTGGTACTGCTCTGCGTTCACCTGCTTGTAGCGGATGCGCCCACCAGCCGCGAAGAGGCGGTCCCAGTTGCGGCCCGCGTGCTCGGCGCGATCGGCAGCGTTGACGATCACACGCACGCGCACGCCACGCTCGGCGGCCCTCGCGAGCTCCTTCACCATCTCCTGGTCGGTGAGGTGGTGCATGAGCACGTCGATGCTCTGCTTCGCCTCGCGCAGCGCGCTCTTCACGAGCTTCTGCGTCGCGCCCGACGGCGAGAAGGCGACACCCGCGTTCGAGCAGGTGCTCGGCGCGACGAGGTCGCGCGCCCAGATCGCCTCGAACTGGCAGGCGTGGCCCACGATGCGCGGGTCGCTCTCGGGCAGGCGCAGCACGATCGTGTTCTCCTCGTTGATGCTCGTGCCGGTGCTCGACCAGTTGTTGCTGCCCGTGAGCAGCGCCTGCCCGTCGATCAGCATGAACTTCGCGTGCATGATGCCGGTGTGCGGGCCGCCCTCGCCGCCCTTCACGAAGCGCACCTGGAGGCCCGCGTCGCGCAGGCGCCTCGCGACGCTGCCAGCTTGGTCCTTTGCCGAGTCCATCGCGACGCGCACGGCCACGCCTCGCTCGTGCGCGCGCAGCAGCGCGGCCTCGATGGGCTTCGAGCTGAACGTGAACTGCGCCACGTCGACGCTCGTCGTCGCGCCGTCGACGAGCTCGATCACCTTCGCCACGATCGGCGAGCGCGCGGCGAGCAGGTTCTTGTCCTCCGCCGTGCAGACGTCGCAGTAGGGCTCGGTGAGCAGCACCTCGACCTCGCCGCGTGCTTCGGTCGAGTCGGCCGTGCTCGAGGCCGGGGTGTCGGCGCAGGAGCCGAGCAGCAGGGTGGTCGCCAGACCGAGCGCGGTGGCGAAGCTGAGCACGAAGGGGCGCATGCAGACCTGCCTAGCAGGGACCATGCCGTGTGCGCAGAGGTGGTTTCAGGCCCGAAGCGAGCTATGGATCGCCCGCAAACCGGATCATCTACGATCCATTCTGCGAACGGCCGCCCCGGCGCTTGGCGCGGTGCCCCTTCGATGGCGCTGCGGTCGTGGGTGCCGCCGCTGCGCGCGCGGCCACGGAGGCCGGCTCGGGGCTCCCTGCGGTCGCGGTCACTGAGGTCGCGGCCACTGCGGGCGCGGGCACTGCGGGCGCGGCCTCCCGGTCGGTGGACGCCGCCGGAGCTGCCTGCTCGACGCCGCTCGAGCTCGCGTCGCGGTCGGCCCAGAAGGTCGACAGCGCGGGCCACAGCCCCTTCGAGGCCTTCTTCGAGACGACCGCACCCACGTGTCCGCCCGCGAGGTGCAGCCTGTGTTTGTCGCTCGAGCCGACGCGGTCGAGCACCACTGCGGCGCTCTGCCAAGGCACGATCGTGTCGTGCTCGAAGGTGACCGCGAGCACCGGGCAGCGCACGTTCTCGAGGCGCACGGGCAGGCCCGACAGGGAGAAGCTGCCCTGCATGAGCCCGTCGGCGCGGTAGAGCTCCTCGATGTAGGTGCGGTAGCAAGCACCCGGGAAGGAGACGTTGTCGCTGCCCCAGGTCTCGATGGCGAGGAAGCCATCCATGAACTCGTCGTCCCAGGCCTTGTCGAGGATCGTCACGGCCTTCTGCAGGTTCAGGGTCGGCCGCAGCATGTGGAAGGCCGACTGCAAGAGCTGCCAAGGCACGTTGCCCGCGCCGGCGACGAGCGCCGCGACGTCGAAGCTCTGCGTGCGCGTCCACAGCGAGAGCAGGCCGTCGTCGTGGAAGGCCACGGGCGCGGCGAGCAGGGTGAGCGAGGCGACGCGCTCGGGCCTCCGCGCGGCGTGGATCACCGCGAGCGTGCCGCCGAGGCAATAGCCGAGCACGTGCGCCTGCTCTGCGCCGGCCGTCTTGCAGGCGACGCGCAGCGCGCGCGCGATCGCACGATCGGCGATGTCGTCGAAGTCGACGAAGCGGTCCTCGTCGCTCGGTGTGCCCCAGTCGATGACGTAGACGTCGTGCCCCTGGGCGACGAGCCACTCGGCGAAGCTCTTGCCGGGCATCAGATCGAGCACGTAGTGCCGGTTGATGAGCGAGGGCACCAGCAGCACGGGCGTGCGGTAGGCCGGGCCCGCGGCGCGAGGCCTGTAGCGCAAGAGGCGCCACTTGTTCTCGTGGTGGACCACGAACGCAGGCGTCGAGCCCACCTTCGGCTTCGGCCGCTGGGCCTGCCTCAGCACCCCGAACAATCGATCCAGCATCGCTCTCTTCGCCCCTCTCGCTTCAGCTCTCGTAGAGCGCCTCGAAGTCCTGCGCGAATGCCTCCCAGACCTTCTTGCGTCGCACCTTGAGCGTCGAGGTCAAGAGCCCCCCGGCCACGGTGAGCGGCGTGTCGAAGACCCGGAAGCGCTTGATCTGCTCGAAGCGCGCGAGCTCGGCGTTCGCCCGCTCGATGGCCTCCGCGACGAGCTTCTCCACGGCGTCGCGACGATCGCCCTGGCCCACGCCGAGCTCGGCGAGCTTCGCGTCCAGCGCCTCCGCGTCGAGCCACACCCCGGCGACGAGGTACTTCTTGCCGTCGCCGTAGACGACCACGTGCGAGAAGAGCGGGTCGTCGGCGAAGCGCAGCTCGATGTTGGCCGGCGGCACGTTCTTGCCACCCGCCGTGACGAGGATCTCCTTCTTGCGATCGATGATCTGCAGGAAGCCATCGGGCGTGAAGCGCCCGACGTCGCCCGTCTTGAACCAGCCGTCGTCGGTGAAGGACTCGCGCGTGGCCTCCGGGTCCTTGTGGTAGCCGGCGAACACGTTGGGCCCCTTGGCGAGGATCTCGCCGTCTTCGGCGAGCTGGAGCTCGACGCTCGGCAGGGGTTTGCCGACGGTGTCGAAGCGGAAGTCCTTCGGGCGGTTCAGCGTGAGCGAGGGGGAGGTCTCCGAGAGGCCATAACCCTCCAGGATGAGGTGGCCGGCCTCGTAGAAGGCCTCCTTCACCTCGCGCTTGAGCCCCGCTCCGCCCGAGAGGCAGAAGCGCAGGCGCCCGCCGGTGACCTCGTCGAGGCGCTGCCTGCGCCGCTCGCGGACCGGCTCGGCGAGCGCGGCCTGCGCGAGCTTCTCCCAATAGGCAGGCACGCTCATGAAGACGTCGGGCCGCACCACGGGCAGGCTCTTCAGCGCGGTCGAGGGGTCCGCGAGGTAAGTCGTCCAACCGAGCGAATTGCCGATGCAGGCCTCGCCGAAGCCGAAGACGTGGCTCATCGGCAGCCACAAGAGGTCGACGTAGCCCTCCTCGAGCACCGGCGCGAAGCAGCGCATCCAGTCGCGCCCATTGGCCCCGACGTTGCCGTGCGTGAGCGGCACCCCCTTCGGGTTGCCCGTCGTGCCGCTCGTGTAGAGCATGATGGCCTGGCTCTCGAGCCGGATGCTCGCGAGGCGCTCGTCGAAGGAGCTCGGCTGCTCCTCGTCGCGCGCGGCGCCGCGCGCGACCGCCGCCGACCAGCGCAGCACCTTCTCGTCGAGCTCGTCGAGGCTGGGTACCGCGAGGCCACGATCGCGCAGCCGCTTCGCGGTCGCCGTCGCGTCGAGCGCGTCGTCGAGCAGCACGACGCGGCGCACGGCGCCGAGCTCGCCCCAGGTCTCCAGCACGCGCGCGAGCAGCTCCTCGCCGTCGACGAAGAGCACGCTCGCGTCGCTGTGCTTCGCGACGTACCCGGCCTGCGCGGCGGTGCTCGCCGGGTAGATCGGCACCATCACGCCGCCAGCGGCCTGGATGGCCATCGCCGCGGCCATCCACTCGACGCGGTTGTGCGCGTAGATCGCCCCACGCTCGCCGGGCTCGAAGCCTGCGCCCGCGAGGAACTGCGCGAGCTCGCGGATGCGCTTCGCGTGCGCGCCCCAGGTGACGGCGCGCCAATCGTCGCCCTCCGGCACCATGTAGCGCACGCGGCTCCGCCGTTCGGCGAGCCTGTCGAAGACGGCGCGCGGCGCGGGCTTCAGCTCTTCGTAGTGGGCGAGGTCGAGCACGGCGAGAGGCTCCTCGTTCGAGAATGGATGCGCAGCTCAGGGCTGCTTGTCTGCGAGGCGCTCCTCGAGGTCGAGCAGGCGGCTCTGGAGCTGGTTGAGCGCGTGCAGGGTGCGCTCCTGGTCGCGCTTCGTGGGCAGGCCGAGCGTGCCCCAGAAGTCGGCGGCGGCCTTGTCGGCGGCGGCCTTCGACTTCATCGCGGCGCTGAGCGCCGCACCCGCCGGCTCGAGCAGCAGCGGGCTCTTCAGCCAATGCTCGAGGTACTTGGCGGTCTGGTTCTCCCAAGCGTTGAAGTACTGCTTCGTCAGATCCCAACCGAACATGGTGCGTATCTCCTCGGGGTGATGGGGGGTGGGGGATTCAGTAGCCGAGCCGCCTGAGCTCGGCGGTCGTGGCGAAGTCGTCTGCGCTCTCGCCGTCGCGGCTCGTCGCACGCGCGACCTCGGCGAAGCACTCGGCGAAGAACGACACCTGCCTGCGCGTGACGGCCGTGCCCACGGCGGGCTCGACCGTGACCTTGGTGCGCACCCGGTGGACCTGCTCGAAGGCGAGCTGCGGCAGATCGATGCGGCCGACGCCGTCGACGGAGACCTCGTAGGTGTCGCGCCCCGCGTAGGGCAGGCCCTGGATCACGCCGTTCGCTATCTCGCCGGTCGATACGAAGCTCTGCCCCACGGTCACGGGGATGCGCAGGATCGTGATCGGCGGATCGTAGACGAGCAGCGTGCGGCCCTCGGGGGGGTCGGCTTCGCTCGAGGCGAGCCCCAGCAAGACGAGCGCGTCGTCGCGGCGCAGGAGCACCGACTCGAGCCTGCCCGAGGCGTCGTAGGGCGTGACGAAGGCTCCGTCGGCGAAGCTCGACGCGTACCAGCGGCCGGCGAGCGAGACCGGCGTGATGGCGAGGGATTGGTCGTCGGCGTAGTCGACGCTGAAATCCCAGAGGAGCTCGCCCTCGACCTCGCCGGCCTCGCCCGCGAGGTCGACCGTGCGCTCGGTGCCCGCGGGGGAGACGACGTAGCTCACCTGGGTGCCGAGCGCGGTGACGATCTCGTCTGCGTCGATGCGGCCATCGAGATCGGGCAGGCAGCCGAGCGGCGGCACCGGCGGCGTCTGCGCGGGCTCACGCTCGGGTGGGAGCGTGAGGTTGTCGCCACAGCCGAGGGCGGAGGCTGCGATGAGGAGCGCGGCGAGGGAGGGGCGGAGGTGCAGCATGGGCGCGGTGTCGAGCGAGGGTGGGGCGCGTCAGAAGCCGAATTGGAGGCGCATTCGCCATAGCTGAGCGGGCTTGGCGCCGAGCCCGAGCTGGGGGTTGTCGAGCCCGGCGAGCGGGAAGAGCGTCGCCTGCTCGAGCGCGGCCTCGAAGCCGGCGTCGTGCACGTAGCGGATGGTGGGGTCGATCTCGACGCCGAGCGGCGCCGCGCCGCCCGGCGTGGAGCCGGCCTCCACCGCGAAAGAGACGATCGTGGCCACGCTCACGGCGAGCTTCGAATGCGGCAGGCGCACGAGGTCGTACCTGAGGTGCGGGCGCACGTAGACCGCGTCGGTCACCGCGCCGATGATCTCGCGGAAGAGGATGCGATCGACGCGGTAGTCGGGGTGGAAGCGGAAGTTGTTCACCTCGGCGTCGAAGGGTGGGTTGGCCTGCGCGCCGTCGAGGTCGCCCGGCACGGGCGGCGCCGCGCCGACCTTCGGGTAGGCGCCGAAGCCAGGGGCGCCGTCGCCGCTCGCATAGCCCGCGTCGAGCCCAGCGCGGAAGTAGCCCTCGACGTCGCCGAACTCGCTCTCGAGCGCGAAGCCGAGCTGGTTCGACGTGACCGGCGCGCGGTAGAGCACACCGGGCACGAGCGAGGCCTGCTCGACGTTCGCGTGCAGGTAGGCGCCCTCGGCCTCGATGCGGAATCCCGGGCCCTCGAGCCTGAGCCAGGCGTCGAGCGCCAACGCCTCGTAGCCTCGCGACATCACCTGCCCGGTGCTGAGCGGCTGCGGGTTCGCGATCGGCAGGTAGCTCGCGGGCACGTCGGCGTTCTGGAAGCGATACGCGACGAAGCTGCCGTACTCGGGCGTGATCTTGCCCGCGCGTGTGCGGCGCACGCGCGCCTCGGGGCCACGGTAGCGCGCGAAGGCGAAGGTGAGCGAGTGGACCTGGGCGCTCGGCTCGAAGGCGATGACGCGCCGGTCGGTGCGATCGGCGACGAAGGGCCCGGTCGCCGAGAGATCGTAGGCGAAGGCGAAGAGGTGGTGCGCGAGCGGCAGGGTGAAGGCGATTCGGTCGACGCCGTCGCTCGAGTCGCAATCGCTGCAATGGCCGCCATTGCCCACGATCCCGAGGCCCCAGTCGTTGCCCATGCGGCCGATCGACAAGAGGCCGAAGGGCGTGAGCAGCTCGGCCCACACGCGCCGGATGCGGATGAACGGCAGATCGGAGCGCTGTGAGCTGCTCGCCGACGGGATGCCCTCGGGCTGGCTGCCGAAGGCGACGTTGTCGAGCCAGTCGACGCGCGCCTTCACGGCCATGCCGCCGTCGGGGGCGTAGAGCCCCAGATCGGTGCGCAGGCGCATGTCGACGAGGCTCAGGGTCTGCGTCGTCGGATCGCCGAGCGAGACCGGATAGAGCAGCTGGCCCGAGGGCGTGGGGCCTCGATCCAGATCGAGGTTGTGGAGCAGCGAGCCGCGCGTGCGCAGGTAACCCGTGAAGTCGACGACCGACTCCGGCGCTTCGTAGAGCTCGGCGCCGTGGTCGGTGAGCCCACCGGCCTCGGCCTCGGTGGCATGCGCCACGAGCGCAGCCGCGGCGAATGACGCGAAGAGGGCTGCGGCGCGGTTCATCGCCGGCTCCTCGGGTCGTCGCTCTGCTCGGGCTCGCTCGCGGGCTCGGGCGCCGGTGCGGCTTCGGGCGCGCCCGTGGGCTCGGGCGTATTCGCCGGTGCGGGCTCGAGAGCGCGCTTCGGCGGAGTCGCTTCGGCGAGGAAGGCCCTGAGCTCGTTCGTCGACGAGCCCTTCGCTTCGTACATCGGGAAGTGCCCGCACTGCGGGTAGACGACGAGCCTCGCATTGGGCAGCTCCTTGGCGAGCCGCTCGCCGTACTCGAGGCGCGTGATGCGATCTTCGCGGCCCCAGAGCAGGAGCGTGGGCTGCGTGATCTTCGGGTAGCGCTTCTGCACCTCGGCGTAGCGCTGGCCTCGAATGGCCGCGAGCGCGGCGGCCTTGGTGCCGGGGCGCTCGAGGTCGCGCTCCACGCCCTCGATCATCTCCTCGGTGACGTAGTTCCGGTCGTAGAAGGCGAGGCCCATCTTGTCGTCGGAGCGCTGGTCGTAGAAGCCTCCGATGATCGCCTCACCGACGCCGCCGAGCTTGGCCACGTGGAAGGTGGTGGGCAGCTGCTCCTCGTAGACCCAGGCGTCGTAGAGCGCGATGCGCGAGACGCGCTCGGGCGCGAGCAGCGCGAGCTCGAGCGCGACCGAAGAGCCCCAGGAGTGCGCCACGAGCGCGACCGGCTCGTCGACCCCGCGTGCGTCGAGCAGGGCGAGCACGAGCTCCGCCTGGGCGCGGGGGGAGTAGTCGCCCTCGGGCCGGTCGGTGTAGCCGAAGCCCTTGAGATCGAGCGCGATCACGCGGTGCGAGGGCTTCAGCGCCTGCCGCACGCCGCGCCAGGTGTGCATGCTCGAGGCGAAGCCGTGGATGAGCACCACCGGCGGGCCCGAGCCCTCGTCGACGTAGTGCACGCGCGCGCCCGCGACCTCGGCGAAGCGTGCGCTCTTGGGCGCGCCGGGCAGCGGACCCTGGTGGAACGAGAGGCCGCAGCCCGCGAGGCCCAGCGCCGCGGCCGAGGGCGTCAGCGCTGCGGCCGAGAGCGTCAGCGCCGCGGCCGACAGCCTCAGCGCAGCGCCGAGCCGTCGGGGCATTCGCGAGGGGGTGCGGGTGGGAGCTTGCACGGTGCGCGCGGGGGGAGGGGGGCGTCGGCGAGCCGAGGCTCAGGGCGTGAGGCGCTTGATCTCGGCGACGTTCGTGAACTCGACGCCGCTCTCGTTGGCCTGCGAGCTGAGCGTCGCGACGGTGCCGAAGCACTCCGTCACGAAGGCGAAGGAGCGCGTGACCGTGGGCACGAAGTTGATCGTGCGCGTGAGCACGGTGCGCACGCGCAGCGCGTCGAAGGTCGAGAACGGCGTGATGGCGTCGCCGCGCGCGTCGACCTGGCTGTCGTATTGCTCGGTGTAGTAGGCGTAGATGCCCGTCGCGAGGCCGCTCACCGTCGAGGTCGTCGACCAGGTCTTGCCCTCGGCGAGCGGGAAGGAGAGCACCACCACGGGCGGGTCGTATTCGAGCTCGGTGCGCGAGAGGCCGTCGGTGGGCGAGACGACGCCGCGCAGGAGCACCGCCTCGTCCGTCACCTCGAAGACGCCGAGCAGCTCGCTCTCGTCGCTGAGGCGAATGGCGTAGCTCGCTCCCGGGAAGCTCTCTTCGAACCACAGACCACCGAGCGCGCGCGTCTCGAGCAGGAGCAGGTGGTCGCCCGCGAGCGCCTCGCTCATGTCCCAGGTGCGCGTGCCGGAGACCATCGAGCCCGCCGTCGACCAGCTCACGTCGAGCGCGGTGAGGAACTTCGCCGAGATGCCCAAGGCGACCGGGTACTCGCCCCGCGTGATCGAGCCGTCGAGGTTCGGCTGACACAGCCCGGGCGTCTCGCCGCCCTCGCCGCCTCCGCCGGTGGTGCTCGTCGTCGTCGTCGAGCCGCCGCCCTCGCCGCCCGCGCCACCGGCGCTGGACGTGGAGCCCGAGCTCGCCTCGACGCAGACGCCGTCGTCGCAGGCGCCGCTCTCGCAGTCGGCGCCGACGCGGCAGGCCGCGCCGAGCTCGCCGCCCGCGGCGCAACCGGCGATCGCCAGGCCCAGGCCCAACAGGCAGGCCGCAGCCCATCCGCTCCGCCGACTCCGCTCGCTCCGAACCTGCTCCATCGCGCGCCCTTTCGCTCGGCCCCCGTCGACCCCTGCACGCCTGGTGTGGGGGATCGTGTTGCGCCGCAACATCGTGACCGCGCCAGATGTGCAACGGGCTCTCCTGGAAGTCAAGCCTCGATCGTTTGGCCCTGTTGCGACGCAACATGAATCGACCCAAATCGTCCGGGTGGAGCCTCCGGACGGTTGCGCCGCAACATGCCCGCGGCTAGGGGTGGAGCCACACCATGGCGCTGGCGACGATCAAGAAGTACTCGAATCGTAGGCTCTACGACACCGAGCAGAGCCGCTACATCACGCTCGAGGAGCTCACCGACATGGTGCGGCGCGGCACGGACGTGCGCGTGATCGACGCGAAGTCCGGCGAGGACCTCACCCAGCCCACGCTCGTGCAGCTCATCCTCGAGGGCCAGGCGGCGAAGCTCCTGCCGGTGCCGCTGCTCGCGCAGCTCATCCGCATGCAAGACGACGCGCTCGGCGAGTTCCTCGGGCGCTACGTCTCCGCCGCGCTCGAGGTCTACCTCACCGCCAAGCGCGGCGCGCAGGCCGTCGCGCCCTACTTCCCGCTCGCGCAGGTGCCCTTCTCGGCGAGCCACGCGATGGCGCGTGCGCTGGGGGGCATGCCCGGCTTCGGCGATGTCGCCGCGCTCTTCTCGGGCTTCGGCGGCGGGCCCTTCGGCGGGCAGCAGCCGGGCGCCTACGGGCCGCCCCAGGGGGCCTACGGGCAGCCTCCCTACGGCCAGGCCTCTGGCTACGGCGCGCCCGCCTACGGGCCGAGCGGCTACGTGCCGCCGAGCGCCGAGCACGTCGCGCCGCCTCCGCCTCCGCCCGGCCGAGGTGCGCAGCCTCCGAGCCCGCCCCCGAGCCAGCCCGGCAGCGACGAGGTTGCTGCGCTGCGAAGCGAGCTCGACGCGCTGAGGCGTGAAATGCGCGCAGAAAAGCCCAAGAAGCCGGCGCGTTCGCGCGCCGCGAAAGGCTCGTGATGTTGCGGTGCAACAAAATTCGTTGACAGCTCCGGGGTCGCGTCCTAGCTTCCGGGCACTCGAGAGCGCACGAACGCCGCTCTCCACCACGAAAGGCAGCCTCCCCATGTTCACGAACCCCTTTGTGCAGCCGCAGCAGATGCTTGAGATTTGGACCAAGGCGACCCAGGAGCAGCTCGCTCGCATGGACAAGATGGCCGAGCAGGTCCAGTCGATGCAGGGCCAGGCCGTGGAGCGCACCAAGGAGGCGATCGACGAGACCGCCCGCCTCATGAAGGAGTCGGTCGCCTACGCGACGGCCCTGTCGAACGAGTGGCGCAAGGTCAGCCTCGAGGCGACCAAGAAGGCCACCGAGATGGTCACGCCGAAGGCCTGAGGGTTCCACGCATGATGTCGACCCCCTTCGCGATCCCCGGTCTGCCGGGTGCGCAGCCCGCGTCCAGCGGGGTGATCTGTCCCACGCCGAAGGACACCGTCCTGCGCGACGGCACGGCGCAGCTCTACCGCTTCCGCGGCGACGCCACGGGGCCGACGGTGCTGCTCGTACCCTCGCTCATCAACCGCTGGTACGTGCTCGATCTGCGCCGCGGCGCGAGCGTCGCCGAGGCGCTGGTCGCGGCCGGCTTCGACACCTGGTGCCTCGACTGGGGAGAGCCCAACGACGAGGACCGCTACCTCGAGTGGGACGACGTGCTCGCGCGCCTCGCTCGCATGGTGCGCCACGTGCGCCGCGCGACCGGCACGAAGAAGCTCGGTGTGCTCGGCTATTGCATCGGCGGCACGCTCACGTCGATCCACACGGCGCTCGAGCCCGACAGCGTGCAGGCGCTCGTGAACCTCGCGGGCCCCATCGACTTCGAGCACGCGGGCTTTCTCGGGCACATGACCACGCCCCGCTGGTTCGACCCGGAGGCGATCGCCTCTGCGGGCAACATGAGCGCCCAGCAGATGCAGGCCGGCTTCGTCGCATTGCGGCCGACCTCGCAGATCGCCAAGCAGGTCGCGCTCTTCGACAAGAAGCTCGAGGGCGACCCGGAGAAGCTCGAGGCCTTCGAGGCCCTCGACACCTGGGCGAGCGACAACATCGCGTTCCCGGCGGCGGCCTACGTGCGTTACATCCGGGAGCTCTATCAAGAGAACCGCCTCGTGAAGGGCGAGCACGCCGTGCGCGGTCGAGGCGTCGACCTCGCGCGCATCGAGTGCCCGCTGCTCACGGTGACGACCACGCGCGACACCATCTGCCCGCCGCTCGCGGCGCTCGGCTTGAACGAGAAGGTGTCGAGCTCGACGAAAGAACATCTGTCCATTCCGGGCGGTCACGTGGGCGCGGTCGTCGGCGACAAGGCCAAGACGCTGCTCTACCCCGCGCTGAGCCGCTTTTTCGGGAGCCATCTATGAAGCTCGAAGATCTGAAGATCGTCGTCACGGGCGCCGCCCGTGGCATGGGTGCCCACTTCGCTCGCCGCCTCCACGAGGCCGGAGCCCAGGTCGCCGCGGGCGACGTCGACGAGGCCGCGCTCGCCGAGCTGCCCGCCGGCATCCACAAGCGCAAGCTCGACGTCTCGAGCGAGGCCGACGTCGTCGACTTCACGCAATGGGCGGCTGGCGCGATGGGCGGCCTCAACGGCCTCATCAACAACGCCGGCATCCTGCGCGACGGCCTGCTCGTGAAGAAGGACCGCAAGACCGGCGAGGTGAAGACCCTCTCGAAGGCCGACTGGGACGCCGTCATCGGCGTGAACCTCACCGGCGCGACCCTCATGGTGCGCGAGGTCGTCTCGACGATGGTCCGCAACGAGACGCGCCCCGGCGTCATCGTCAACATCTCGAGCATCTCGCGCCACGGCAACCGCGGGCAGTCGAACTACGTGGCCGCCAAGGCCGCGCTCGCCGCCAATACGCTCACCTGGGCGCGCGAGTTCGCAGCCTTCGGCATCCGCGTCGCGGCCATCGCCCCCGGCATGATCGAGACGCCCATGACCCAGGGCATGAACCAGGCGGCGCGTGACGCGCTCGTCACGAACATCCCGGCCGGGCGCATCGGCGTGCCGGAGGACATCTGGCTCGCCGTGAAGTTCTGCCTCGAGTGCGATTACGCCACGGCGCGCACCTACGACGTCGACGGCGGACTCTCGATGTGAAGGGATAGGGGGTAGCCGTGCGATACGTCGATCTCGTCCTCCAGCGCCCGCTCGTGTGGGCACTCTTCTTGGTCTTCATGGTGGCCACGAGCTGGCTCGCCTGGCTCGGCCACAAGAAGACGACCGACATCAAGAGCTACTCCGTCGGCAGCGGCGCCATGAACCCGCTGATCGTCGGCGTCACGCTGGCCTCGAGCATCGCGTCCACGGCTACCTTCGTCATCAACCCCGGCTTCGTCTACGTGCATGGGCTCTCCGCGCTCATCCACTTCGGCGTCGCCGCGGGTCTCGGCATCGCGCTCGGGCTCGTCGTGTTGTCGACGGGCTTCCGGCGCATCGGAGCGAAGACGAAGGCGCTCACCTTGCCTCAATGGATCGGTCAGCGCTTCGAGTCGCGTGGCCTCGGCGTGCTCTTCGCCGGCATCAACCTGCTCAGCCTGAGCTTCGTCGTGCTCATCTGTGGCGGCATCTCGATCGTGATGCAGCAGGTGCTCGGCCTCACGAACACCGAGGCGCTCGTGCTCACGATCTCCTTCGTGTTCGGCTACATCATGATCGGCGGCACCTACGCGCACGCCTACACGAACACGCTGCAGGGCATCATCATGGTGGCGGTCGCCGTCATCATCCTGGTGAGCGGGCTCGGCGTGCTGTCGGGCGGCATCGGCCCCTTCGTGGCCGCCGTCGAGGCGCAGGACCCGAACCTCATGCTCACGGTGAACCCGAAGAGCAACCTCTTCGGCAGCTTCTTCAGCGTCTGGGTGAGCGGCCTGGTGATCGGCTTCGCGCTCGTGTGCCAGCCGCACATCATGTCGAAGGCGCTCTACGTGAAGAGCGACCGCGACGTGCGCATCTACCTCGCGGTCACGATCCTCATCTCGATCGTCTTCTCGTCGCTCCTGCTCGTCGGCCTCTTCGCGCGTGTGCTCGACCTGCCCGCCGAAGCGATGGTCGACCCCGCGACGGGGCTCGTGCGGCAGGACCGCGTCATGGCCGTCTACCTCGCGGAGACCTTCGGGCCCTCGATGCTCGCGGTCGTCACCGTCGCCGTGCTCGCGGCGGGCATGAGCACGCTCGACGGCATCCTCGTCGCGCTCTCGAGCATCGCCGCGAACGATCTCTTCCTCGGCGTCGCGCGCACCACGTTGACGAAGAAGGGCTGGGCGGAGGACGAGCAGCTCAAGCTCGCGCACCGCGTGAGCCAGGGCGTGCTCGTGGCGCTCGGCCTCGCTTCGCTCGTCATCGCGCTCGACCCCCCGAAGCTGCTCGGCATCTTCGGTCAGGTCGGCGTGTACGGCATCGTCGCCGCGAGCACCGTGCCGATCCTCGCGGGCATCACGCTCCCCTCGGCCGACAAGCGCACCGCCTACGCGGCGGCCTTCGCCGGGCTGGGCGTGCACTTCGCGCTCTATCTCACGAGCGTGTGGGCCGAGCGCGCCGCCTTCGACCTCGTCGCGTGGGCGAAGGGCAGCGCGATCGCGAGCCTCGTCTTCGACACGAGCGCGGTGCAGCTCGGCTGGCAGAACCCCGCGGTGACGGCCACCTACGGCCTCTTCGCGAGCCTCGCCTGCGCCGTGCCGGCGCTCATCGGTCTGCTGCTCGCGAGGCGCCACGCTCCTGCTCGGCCCTCGAACGAGCCGGCGGAGCGCGTGGCGCTGGGCTGATCGTGGCGTGCCGGCGAGGCGCGCCGGGTCGATCGTAGCGCCGCCGCCTCAGTCGATGCGCAGCACGCCGGCTTCGCACTTGCGGTCGAAGCGCTGCGCCTGGCCGCGCACCGGCACGAGCTCCACGACGAGGGCCTCGCCGACGCGGCAGGAGGTCTCGCCCACGAAGGGCGAGTTGCCGAGCACGCCGCCATTGATGCGGACCTCGGCGCGATCGGGCCCGCGCGTGACGACCACGCGCATGCGCACTGGCTCGCCGAGCGGCAGCTCGCGAGGGCGCGCGTCGACCGCCGAGCGCGCGGGGCGGGGAGCGTCTGGGGCGGTGGAGGCCTTGGGGGCGTCGGCTTTGCCGACCGTGCGCGGGTAGATCACCGCGAAGGCGAAGCGGAAGGCCACCACGGCCACGAGCGCCGCGCCCAGATAGTAGGAGGCCTCCGCGAGCTTGCGCAGGGTCGGGTTCATCCGGCCACCCTCAGCACCTCGAGCAGGCTCGTCTCGCCGCGGCGCGCGCAGGCGAGGCCGTCGGCGAGCAGCGTGACCATGCCGCGCTCCGCCGCGAGTTGCTCGAGCGCGCTCGTCGTGGATTTGTCGTGGATCGCCTTGCGCAAGGGCTCGTCGACGACCAACAGCTCCGCGACGGGCAGGCGGCCCGTGTAGCCCTGGCCCTGGCAGTGCTCGCAGCCCTTGGGCTCGTAATAGACGCCCGCGGGCACGTGCATGCCCGCGCGCGCGAAGCGCTCGGTGACCAGCTCCGTCACCGGAGCCTCCGTGCGACAGGCCACGCAGAGCGCGCGCACGAGGCGCTGCGAGAGGCTGCCGAGGGTCGCGCTCGCGAGCACGAAAGGCTCGACGTCCATCTCGATGAGCCGCGCGAAGGCGCCGGCCGCGCTCTGCCCGTGCACGGTGGTGAGGATGAGGTGCCCCGTGAGGCCGGCCTGCATCGCGATCTCGGCCGTCTCGCGGTCGCGGATCTCGCCGACCATGAGCACGTTCGGATCCTGCCTGAGCACGCTGCGCAGCGTGCTCGCGAAGGTCATGCCCGTGCGCGGGTTGATCTGCGTCTGCGTCGCGAAGTCGAGCTCGAGCTCGATCGGATCCTCGAGCGTCACGAGCGAAGAGGCGCCCTTGCGGGTCTTCGCGAGGTGCTTGAGCGAGGCGTAGAGCGTCGTCGTCTTGCCGCTGCCGACCGGGCCGGTGACGAAGAGCAGGCCCTGTGGCTTCGACAAGAGCTCCACGAGCGCGCGCTCGATGGGCTCCGAGAAGCCGAGCGAGTCGATATCGGGCACCTCTCGGCCGCTGCGCACGAGGCGCAAGACGAGGCGCTCGCCCTGCTCGGTGGGCAGGGTGGAGAGGCGGGCCTCGATGGACTCCTTGCCGCTCGGCAGGACGAGGCGCCCATCTTGGGGTTGGGCACGCACGTAGGGCTCGAGGCGCGCGAGCACCTTGAGGCGCGTGGCGATCGGGGCGTGCGCGGCGATGGGGAGGATCGCGATGTCGTGGAGATCGCCGTCGACGCGGCAGGAGAGGCGCGTCTCGTCGGCGGAGGGCGTGACGTGCACGTCGCTCGCGTTCATCTTCGCGGCGCCCTTGAGCAGGTGCTCCACGGCGAGCACGGCGTCGGGCTCGCGGCCCTTCGTCACGAGCTCGAGCTCGTAGCGCAGCTCGGCGATCGCGGCGTCGAGCCCCTTGCCGGGCAGCGGCCTCGGCGCGGCCTTGCGGGCGGGCTGGCGCATCGCGATGCGCTCGGCGATGAGCATGATGCCCGCGAGGCCCATGCCCGCGAGCGCGCCCCAGGGCGCGTAGCTCCAGGGCTCCTCGGCGAAGGCAGCGCGGGCCTCGCTCAGGACGGCGTCTGCGACGAGCTCGGCGCTCGTCCACGGCGAGCTCAGCACGATCGTCGCCACGCCGCCGAGCGCGGCGAGCAGCGAGAGCGTGTGCACGGTGCGAGGGCCGAGGCTCATGGCGTGGTGCGGTGGCCGGAGCGGGCGTGGTGCGCGCCTCGGCGACGAGGGAAAGCTACACGAGACCCGCGGCGCGCGGCGAGCTTCGTACGCTGCGCGACCCTCGCGCTCAGCGCCTCGCGCCGCAGCGCAGCGGCCTGCCGCTCGGGAGTTCGAGGCGCCGCTTCGCCTTCGTGTAGGCCGCGCTCGGGTCGATGCGCTGCTTCTTGCGCAGCACCCGCTCGATGGCGTCGCGCACCAGCTCGTCGCGCAGCTCCACCTCGGCCCGAGGCCCACCTCCCCAGAAGTCGTCGCCGCCGGTGAGCAAGAAGTCGCTCGCGACGAGCACGATCGGGTCGCCGGGGCCGATGCGCCGGCCGCTCGGTCGACGCAGCTCCACCTCGAGCTCGCCATCCACGCAGCGGGCCGAGACGCGCACGCCCCCGAAGGAGAAGACGCCGCCCGTCGCGCCGAGGTGCGCGCGCACGATGGCCTCCAGGTGCGCGCCGGTGATGCGCGTGAGGCCTACGCGGTTGTCGAAGGGAAAGGCCTCGAAGAGCGCGCCATAACGCAGCGGCCCCTTCGGCAGGTCGGCGCGCAGCCCGCCACCGTTGGTGAGCGCGACGTCGGCCTCGGGCACGGCCTCGAGCATCCAATCGACGATGAGGTTGCCGAGGGAGGACTCGTCGTCGTAATCGCGCTTCGCGACCGCCGAGAGCTCGGGGCCCAGCAGCTCTTCGCGGCGGGCGCGCGCGGCCTCGAGCGCCGGGCGCACCGCGCGCTCCACCTCGGCGTCGCGCTCGACCTTCGCGCCCTCGTAGTCGCCCGCGTCGCAGCTCGCCCAATCGGGCTCGCCCTTGCCCTGGCCAGCGCACAGATCCCTCGGCGCGTGGATCTTCCTCCCGACGACCCGCGCAGGCGAGCCTTCGAGCTCGAGGTCGATGCGCCCGAAGGCTCGACCATAGGCGTACTGCTCGATGATCGGGATGCCCTCCACCTCGTGCGCGAGCCCCGCGTGCGTATGGCCGGCGACGATCGCGTCGACCGCGCCGCTCGGCAGCGCCTTCGCGACGCGGAAGATCTCCGAGCCCATCTCGCAGCGATCGGCCTCGATGGCGCCCGTGAAATGCGCGCACTTGCCGCCCGCGTGGGCGAGCACGACGACGAGCTCGGCGCGCTCCTCCTTGCGCAGGCGCGCGCCCTCGTCGGCGATCGTCTTGGCGAGCGGCGCCATCGCGAGATCGGCGACGTTCGCGTGGATCGTCGTCGTGAGCGTGTCTTCGGTGGTGACGCCGATGAGGCCGATGCGCGCGCCGGCGAGCTCCACCACGACCGCAGCCGGCATCCTCGGCCAATCGACGCGCCTCTTGGTGGAGGCCTCGAGCAGGTTGGCGGTGAGCAGCGGGAAGGGCGCCGCGGCCGCGAGCTTCTTCAGGGCGCCGCGAGGGTCGTCGCCCGGCGCGCGTGGCGTTGCGGCCGGGCCCTCGGGGCCATAGTCGAACTCGTGGTTGCCCACGGTGACTGCGTGGTAGCCGAGCGCCGCGTAAGCGCGGATGACCGGCATTCCCTCCTCGGCGTTGGACTCGATCGTGCCCTGGAAGAGGTCGCCGCCGTCGAGCAGCAGCACGGCGCCGCCGCCAACCGCGCGTGCCGCGCGCAGATTGCGCAGGTAGCCGCCGAAGAGCGGGAGCGCGGCGATGCGCCCGTGCAGATCGTTGCTGCCGACGATCGAGAGCGTGCGGCGGCCGGCGTTGCGCGTCGATGCGCTGCTCGGCGCGGGCGCGCTCGTGGTGGGCTCGGCGCTCGGGGCGACGGTGCCCGGCGCGGGGGCGCCGCGCTGCGAGGCCTCGGGGCTGCAGCCGCTCGACGGCGCGAGGAGGACGCAGCAGGCGAAGACGGCCGAGAGCGAAGCGAGCGTCGTGGGGCGGTGCATGAGGTGCTCGGCTCGCTCAGCGGGCCCAGAGCGCGCCGAGCTCGAGCGGCACGGCCTCGAAGGGAGGCGCGGCGACTGGGTCGTCGCCCTCGAAGCTCGCCTCGTAGGCGTACTTGTCGCCGCGCAGGCCGAGCACCTCGAGCGTGTGCGCGAGCGGGTCGACGACCCAGAAGCAGGGGATCTCGAGCTTCGCGTAGATGCGGGTCTTCTTCACGCGGTCGATGGAGACGCTCGAGGGGCTCAGCACCTCGCACACCCAGTCGGGGCGCAGGGTGATCGCCGGCGTGTCGGGCAACTCGGGCAGACGCTCGCGCCGCCAGCCGACCAGATCGGGCACGATCACCTGACCCCCGAGCTGGAGCTCGGGCTCGTCGAGGAGGATCCAGCCGCCGGGGCCGCCTCGGCCTCGCGAGAAGGGGGAGTGCAGCTCTCCGCCGAGGGCGCTCGAGACAGCTTGATGTCGAGCGGCAGGGCGCGGGAGCGCCACGAGCTCACCGTCGAGGATTTGGCCGATCTGACCTTCGGGAAGGCGAAGCAGATCTTCGTAGGTGGCGCTGGAGGGCGCACGCGCGGCCATGGGGGGCAGTGTAGATCGGTCGAGCTGAGCTACGGAACGCTCCCGAGGCCAAGGAACAGCTCCAGTCCTTGCTCGAGCGCGGCGAGCTCGTCCTTCGCGATCCGCCCGAACACGCGTCGGATGCGGCGCTTGTCCACGGAGCGCAGATGATCGACCAGCGCGTAGGAGGTCTTGGTCAGGCCGCTCTTGCCCGGCGACAGCTCTGGGTAGAGCGCGCCCTCTCCGGCCGTACCGGTGACCGGAACGACCGCGATGAGCGGGAAGCGTTGATCGGCGTTGACCGCCGGATCGCTGCCCGCCACGCACGGGCGCGTGCCACGCTGCTCGTGGCCGACGGTCGGGTCCAGCTCGACGAGGACGACCGTGCCGCGATCGACGATCACGCGGACTCCTCCACCCAGCCCTGGCCTTGGGTCCATCGCACCGGCTTTCCAGCCGCCTCGTCGACCAGCCCCTCGTCGTCCGACGGCAGGCTCGCGCCCCAGTCCGCGAGCCCCGTGTCGGCCAGCTCCATGGCCTCCGGGTGAGGACTTGCAAGCGACCGGAGCAGCCCCTCTCGTCGTCGCCGGACGAGCTCGTGCTCGACGGCTTCGGTGATGAACCGGCTGCGGTTGCGCTCGAAGCGATCGATGCCCTCGACCAGCTCGATCGGCAGGGTGACGGTGACGCGCTCAGTCGTGGCCATGGGGTCTCCAGTATGCGTCAGGGTGTGATCATACCCTGGCGAGCGCCATCTCGCACGCGACCCGCGAGAGCGTCTCGAGCGCCGCACAGACCTCAACTCGACGGCCGCTCGGCGTCGGGTACGTGACTGGGACCGGCTGACATCGCCGCCAACCGAGCTACACCTCGGCGCATGTCGCTCTACTCGATGCTCAAGCCCAAGGGGCCCAACGGCTACGGCTACGGCTCCACCGCCGAAGACGTCACGCGCGGCCTCGACCTCTCCGGCCGCACGATCCTGCTCACCGGCTGCAACTCCGGCATCGGCTTCGAGACGCTGCGTGTGCTCGCCATGCGTGGCGCGCACGTCGTCGCTGCGGCGCGCAGCGAGGGCAAGGCGCGCGAGGCCGGCGAGCGGGCCGGCGCCGAGATCACGCCGCTCGCTTGCGAGCTCGAAGATCCGTCGAGCGTGCGCGCGGCCGTCGCCAGGGTGAAGGAGCTCGGCCGCGAGCTCGACGCCATCGTCTGCAACGCAGGCATCATGGCGCTCCCGAAGCGCGAGCTCGTGCACGGCTGGGAGAAGCAGCTCTACACGAACCACGTGGGCCACTTCATCCTGGTCACGGGGCTCTTGGACCAGCTCAACGAGCGTGGGCGCGTGGTGATGCTCAGCAGCGAGGCGCACCGCGCGGCGCCGCGCGTGGGCATCGACTTCGACGACCTCGCGGCCGAGCGGAGCTACAGCCAATGGGCGGCCTATGGACAGTCGAAGCTCGCGAACCTGCTCTTCGCGAAGGAGCTCTCGCGCCGCTTCGCCGGCACCAAGCGCGCGGCCAACGCTGCTCACCCGGGCGTCATCCGCACCAACCTGGGGCGCCACATGAACCCCGTCGCCTGGGCTGTGTTCGGCCTCGCCGGGCCGCTCGTGCTCAAGAGCGTCGGCGAGGGAGCCGCGACACAGTGCTATCTCGCCGTGCACCCAGGGGCCGAGGGCGTCACGGGCGAGTACTACGCCGACTGCAACCCCGCGAAGCCGCGCCGCGACGCCGACGATACGGTGCTCGCGAAGCGTCTCTGGGACGAGAGCGAGAAGCTCGTCGCGAGGATCTGAGCGGCGACGAGGCGGGGGGAGCGGTATCGTGTAGGCGCGGCGCCGACGCGCCGGACTCCCGGCTACTTGGTCAACTCGGCAGGCAGCGGGAGCGGTGGCGACGCGTCGGGCGTGTAGGTCCAGGTCGTCTCGTCCGTGAAGATGCCTTCGATCGTCTGCTTGCCGGCGAGCGTGTAGACGGGCAGTTTCCAGCGCCCCTGGGCTCGATAGGACTTCGGCCAGCCGGACGGCAGCTCGAGCACCAGCTCGCCGATGCTCTCGTACTCCGCGACGCGCTCGAGGTGCGGCTTCGACGTGTAGGCGCGGAGCTCGATCCGCACTTCGCGCTCGAGGATCTCACGAGGGATGATGCTGATCTGGCCCTTGGACCAATCGACCTCGTACCCGAAATGTGATCCTCGCAAGTTCGGCAGGAAGTCGAGCCCCTCCCGTTGGAGTTGGGCCTCCTGGCCCGAGCGAAGCAACGCAACGGTGCCGCTGTGCCGTCGTTGGTGGCGTCGCTCGAGGACGAGGAGCCCCTCGGCGGTCGACCCGGCGCTCCACGGAGTTGCCAGCGGTGGCCGCCCGGGTGGGGCATCGATCCTGCCGGCAAGGCTCAATGGATTGCTCGAGTTGGCTGTAAACCAGAAGCTGGACACGGACCTGGTGCTCGGGGCGAATCGCTGGAGCGTGAAGCCGCTCCGGCTTCGCCCCTCGCCATACCGATGGCCCGTCTTGTCGTCGACGTAAGCCGATTCGACCGCGAAGCTGCTCCGCTCGGTGACGAGCATTCCCGGTGGGGTCGGTGTCCTCATAATGGTCGTGGAGCTCACGGAGGCCTCGGCGTGGAGTGGAGTGAAGCTGACGGCTCCGATCGCTGCCGTCAGGAGCCATCGGGATCGATGAAGGCGTTCCACCTCGGCCCGAGGGGCCTGAGCGAAAGGAATGCAGGCCGGCGTGTTCACGGCGTGGGCGCAGGCTCCGGTGTGGCGGGCACCGGCGCTGGGGCGTTGGGCGTGTAAGTCCAGGCCACGGTTCGCTGGAAGGTGCCTAGAATGGTCGAGTCCCCCGCGATCGTCGGAATGGGCAGGACCCAGGATCCATCGCTGACGAAACGCTTCGGCCAGCCCGAGGGAACCATGAGCGTGAGCTCGCCGCTGAGCTCGTGGTGCGCGGTGCGCCCGAAGCTCGGGTGCTCGGTAGATGCGCGGACCTGGATGCGAACCTCGTCGGCCGTGATCGACTTCGTCACGAGGTCGAGCTTGCCCTTCGACCAGTCGACCTTGTCGCCCCAGCCCGGGGCTCCGTTCCATTGAGGCAACAGCGCGAACACCTGCGGCCGGAGGGGGGGCGTGGTGCCGACCCGGAGCGCGACGCCCCGGCCATCATGCCACGCCAAGTGTTCTCGCTCGAGGCGCAGCAGATTCGCTGCGTCGTCGGTCGGGTTCGTGGTCTTGGCCGCCGGCGGAGCGCTTGTCGTGAGTGCGACCCAACCCATATGAGACGGGGGTGCGCCAGATGCCTCGTGGTACCATTCTGCCCTGCGCGGCGTGGCGGGATCGATACGTCGGCACACCGAGCTCTCCCGGCCGTAGCCCGCAGGAGCAGACGTTCTCCCAGTGCTCTCGTAGCGGTAATAGCGCTCGACCGAGTAGCTGATGGCGCTCGTGGCCAGCGTCCCGACTGGAATGGGCGCGCGCGTGATCGAAGTGGTCGTCATGGCAGCCTCGGACGGGAGGGACACGAGCGCGAGCGCGCTCATGCAAGTAGCAGCTACGAGCCTTCTGGGTCGACCAGGGTGTTCCACAGCAGGTCCTGAGCGACGTTGGCGGGCGACGGAGCAACCCGAGGTGCGTTGGGTCGTTGTTCGTCCCGAGGGGCCGCTGGCACATAAGTCGCCACCCTGCCGAGCTGCTCGGCGCGGAGCCAGTACGCCAGCGCGCCCATCGCTTCGCGGTGGTAGACCGGTGGCTCGCCCGTCTGTCTCGCCCAGAGGTTCATGCGCAGCTCGTGTGCGAAGAACCACCTGCGCTGCGTGTTCGAGTCGTGGATTCCACATGCGACCTCGCTGTCGTGGGTCATGCCCCGGCGGTTGACGTTGCCGCTCCCGACGATCGCGAAGCGATCGTCGAAGAGCCACACTTTGGGGTGAACGAAGTGGGTCTGGCTTTGGAAGCACCAGACGCGACCACCGGTGGAGCGAGCGACCCGGAGAAACTCCTGGCGCCTCCAGCCGCCCTGGGCCACGAGCTCGCCGTCGATCATGTCGTCTCCGGCCAGCAACAAGCAGACGAACTCGAGCCTCGGCGCCGCGGCGGCGATGGCCTGCGCGAGCTCGAGGCTCACCATGTATTGGTCTTCGACGTAGATGTGCTTCTTCGCCTGCGCGATGGCGTGCAGAACGAGCTCTCGGTAGCTGCCCTCGCCGCCGGGGGCGAAGCCGTAGGCCCTGTCGGGCTCGCGCCTCAGGCCGCCGTGCGCCTTGGCGTTAGGGTAGGTGCGCACGACGCCCGCGCGCAGATCCCGCTTGGGGCTGAGGCCGGTCGAGGCCAACGGTGGGAGTGGGCTCAGGCCGGTGTCGTGGTCGTCCCAACGCTCGACGAGCGTGCGGTAGAGATCCCGTGCCGCTGGGCCACGAACGCGAACGTGGAGGTCTTGCACGATGGTGAGGCGGTTGGGCTCGAGGTCGACGCCACCGACGAAGCCGACGAGCCCCTCCTCACCGGAGACGACGAGCAGCTTCTGATGGTGCGTCTGCACCTCGTCACCGACGAGCGGCACGCGGAGCAGCAGATCGTCGTGGATCGCGTGCACCCCTGGGAGGGCGTCGAGCCGCTCTGCATCGAGCGTATTGTCGAAGCCCGCGAACTGCAGCACCTTCGCCGAGAACTTGTTGAGCAGTACGAAGACCTCGATGCCGCGTGCGCCTGCGGACGCGAACAGTTCGGCGAGCGTGCTCGAGGGGTCGCCCGGCACGAGCTCGAGGTCGAGATCCACGCTCCAGGCAGAGAAGAGGATGCAATGCCCCAAGTGTGTGGCGGTTCGAATCGCCGAGGCCATGTCGGCGAAGAGCTTCCCGGCGTCCAGGTACGGAACGACCTCGTTGCCGTCGTGCACACGGCTCGGATCGGGGAACCAGCGCTGCCAGTCCTGGTCGACGGGATCGTAGGGCTCCACCAAGAGGTTCGCTTCGTTGGGCGCGAGCGTGCCCAGGCGGAGCGGGACGATCGGCGGCTCGGGGCGGGTATCCATCGTA
Organism: uncultured Polyangiaceae bacterium; assembly: GCA_938004785.1. GTDB lineage: Bacteria > Myxococcota_A > Polyangia > Polyangiales > Polyangiaceae > CALKVW01. The sequence goes on along the minus strand of CALKVW010000048.1, from coordinate 1,368 downwards.
CGTCGATCCTCAGCAGCCGTGGTCACTGCGCAGGCGGCTGCGCTCCGGATCGAGGAGCGCGCGAGCGGCCTCGCTCAGCACCACACTGCTGAGCTGGCTCGTGAAATTGCCCGCGGCGACGCCCAGGTGGAGCGTGTCCGCGGCTTCGCATTGGTAATGGGCGAGGTTCTGTAGCCGCGCGATCGCGCCGCTGAGGCCGGCGTCGAGCGTCGGCTCGTCGACCGGGTCGAGCTCGCCGACGCGCAGCGACCACACCAGCTCGGGGTCGTCGTCGAAGCTCAGGCTCGCTGTGCGCATGCCCAGCGGGATCGCGACGTCGACGAAGCCCGCACCATCCGTCGCCCCGGCCAGCGGCGCTCCTTCGAGCTCGAGCGTGAATGCGCGCCCGGCCATCGGCGTGCGGTCGGACCACTCGAATCGAGCGCGCAGGCGCTCACGGGGTTGCGGCGCGAGGTAGACGTGGCGCTTCGTCGTATCGGCGCCTTCGAGGCGTGGCTCGAGCTCGGGGACGAAGAGCTCGTCGCCCGGGGCGAGCACGTCCGGCGAGCGGCGTAGTGCGCGAAGCGCCGCGTTCTCGGGGTGCAGCCACACCGAGCTGAGCCGGCGAAAGCCGTGGCGCGCCGCGATGCGCAGGGCCGTGTCGCCCGCCGCGACGAGCACACGGCGGCCGGCCGGCGACAACGCTGCGCCCGTCTGCGAGGGCGCTCCTTCACGGCGCCACTCGCCACCATCGAACTGCGGAAAGCAGACGTCGCAGCTCCCAGGGTCGAGGTGCTCGAGGCGCAGGCTGCCTCGCGCGTCGGTGCGGCGCTCGTGGACCTCGCCGGAGGGGGTGACGAGGCGCACCAGCTCGTCGGGCATCGGCGCGCGGCTGTCTTCGTCGACCAGCACGACTTCGATCCACGTCTTCGCGACGCCGGGCGCTGGCTGCGAGGTGCTCGGCGCCTCGGGGCGACCTTGGGTGCCCGAGAAGCCGACCTGCCGAACCCGCTGCAGCACGATGCTCTCGAAGCGCAGGTCGTCGGCCAGGCGACGAGCCGCGGAGGCGAGCCGGGTCGACACGTCGAGCCCGTCGCTCGAGCTCGTGCCGTGCAGCTCGCGGTCGAGCTTCATGAGCATGTCGGCGGTGGTGGGGTCACGCATCCAGGCCTCGAGGATCCACGTCGCTTCGCTGGGCTCGAGTGTGACGACGAGCTCGTGGATCTCGCGCGCGGACCCGGGCCTGACCCACATCAGCTCGCCGAAGCGGTCGTACGCCGAATACGACCGGCCCCACTCGTCGCGCGGCGCGGGAGGGAGCTCAGTGGTCATTGGATGCCCACCCTGGGGCCGCGCGGGTGCGCGGCCCTGGCCCTCCCAAGCGCGGGC
>CALKVW010000047.1 GCA_938004785.1 uncultured Polyangiaceae bacterium | reverse complement strand
GAAGCCGACGAGCAAGCCCGAGCCGAAGCCGACGAGCAAGCCCGACGACCTCGATCTCGGCAACCCCTATCGCTGAGCGCGGGCGCTCGAGCCGGCGCGCTCGGATCGAAGCTGCCGGCCTTCGCGGGCCGGCGCGCACGCCGCGCTTTGCGGCTCGCGCGAAGTCCGCTATGAGCGCCGCATGAGCGCGGAAATTCGCGACACCATCGCAGACCTGAAGAGGCGTCACGCGGCGCTAAGGGGGCATCTTTGACGTCCCTAGACTACAGCGCCTCCTCGACGATCTGACCCAACGCACCCTCGCGCCCGGCTTCTGGAACGACAACGAAGCCGCGCAGAAGGTGCTGCGCAAGCGCGCCCAGGCCGAGACGAACCTCGAGTTCGCCGACAAGCTGGGCCGCGAAATCGACGACCTCGCCGAGTACTTCGAGCTCGGCCTCGCCGAGAACGACGAGCAGGTGCTCGCCGACGTCGCGTCACAGGCCGCGGCGATCGACGCGCGTCTGCGGCGCGCGGAGCTCGAGCGCATGCTCAGCGGGCCGGCCGACAAGTCCAACGCCATCGTCAACATCCACCCGGGTGCGGGCGGCACCGACGCGAAGGACTGGGCGTCGATGCTGCTGCGCATGTATCTGCGTTGGTGCGAGCGGCGCGGCTTCAAGACGGAGATCCTCGACTACCAAGAGGGCGACGAAGCCGGCATCGACGACGTCTCCTTCTCGGTCGAGGGCCCGAACGCCTACGGCTACCTGCGCGGCGAGATGGGCGTGCACCGCCTGGTGCGCATGAGCCCCTTCAACGCCGATCAGACGCGTCAGACGGCCTTCGCCGCCGTCGAGATCACGCCCGAGATCGACGACGAGATCGACATCGTCGTGCCGGAGAAGGACATCGAGATCACGACGATGCGCGCCGGCGGCAAGGGCGGGCAGAACGTCAACAAGGTCGAGACGGCGGTGCGCATCCGGCACTTGCCGACGGGCATCAACATCGCCGTGCGCGTCGAGCGCAGCCAGCACCAGAACCGCGCGCTCGCGATGAAGATGCTGAAATCGAAGCTCTACGAGCTCGAGCTGCGCAAGCGCGCCGAGGCCGACGCGGCCTACCAGGCGACGAAGAGCGCGATCAACTTCGGCAGTCAGATCCGGAACTACGTGCTCGCGCCCTACCGCCTCGTGAAGGACGTGCGCACCGGCAAGGACACGAGCGACGTCGACGGCGTGCTCGACGGCGACCTCGACCCCTTCATCGAGAGCTACCTGATGGCTGCGGCGGGAGGCGCCCTCAAGAAGGGCGGCGCCGTCGAGGCCGAGGACGACCTATGAGCAAGCACGAGCAGGCCTCGCACCGAGCCGCCACGCAGGAGGCCGCCGAGGCCCTGGTCGAGGCGCGCCGCCTGAAGACCGCGCGCCTCCGCGACAAGGGGCTGAACCCCTTCGCGAACGACGTGCTCGCGCGCGACGGGCACGCGGCGCTCTCGTCCTTCGGCGAGGTGCGCGAGCACCACGCCGGCGACCGCGACGGCGAGGGGCGTTACCTGCGCGAGGCCGTCGCGAAGCACTCGAAGCGTGTGCGCGTCGCGGGCAGGGTGATCTTCCTGCGCAGCTTCGGCGGCGGCGCCTTCGTGCGGCTCCGCTCGTGGTCGAAGCTGCCGGACGACGCGCAGACGACGGACCCCACGCTGCCCTCGCGCTGGGCCTCGGAGGAGCTGCAGCTCTACTGCCAGAGCAAGAGCAGCGGCGACCCGCTCGACGGTGGCACGGTGCTCGGCGACCTCGGCGTGCTCGACGAGGTCGACCTCGGCGACTTCGTCGAGGCCGAGGGCACGACGATGGCGACGCAGAAGGGGGAGCTCAGCGTCACGCCCGATGCGCTGCGAGTGATCACCAAGGCGCACCGCCCACTGCCGACCAAGACGAGCTTCAAGGACGTCGAGTCGCGCTACAGGCAGCGCTACGTCGATCTGGTCGCCAACAAGGACGTCGCGAGCGTCTTCCGTGCGCGCACCGCGATCGTGTCGGCGGTGCGTGAGTACCTCGATCGGCGCGGCTTCCTCGAGGTCGAGACGCCGACGATGAGCCGCATCGTCGGCGGCGCGCTCGCCAAGCCCTTCAGCACCCACCACAACGCGCTCGACCTCGATCTCTTCCTGCGCATCGCGCCGGAGCTCTACCTCAAGCGGCTCGTGGTCGGCGGCTTCGAGCGCGTCTACGAGCTCGCTCGTTGCTACCGCAACGAAGGCTTGTCGACGAGGCACAACCCCGAGTTCACGATGCTCGAGTACTACCAGGCCTACGCCACGTACGAGACGCTCATGGACCAGACCGAGGAGCTGCTCCGCTACGTCGACCGGCGTCTCGAGGAGCGCGTGCCCGACGGCTACCAGGCCTTCAAGGCCCAGCGCAGCTTCTCCCTGGAGCGCTTCGAGCGCCTCACCATGCGTGCGCTCGTCGAGCGCGCGCTCGACGCGGCCGGCTTGCCGCCCGAGGCCGCGTTCGGGGTGGGCGAGGCCGACGCGCCCATCAAGGAGTGGGCGAAGCTCGCGAAGGCCCGCGGTCGGGAGATCGACTGGGCGAACTTCAAGAAGGGCGCGCAGAAGTGCGACTCGCGTGGTGAGCTCGCCTTCGCCGCCTACGAGTACCTCGCCGAGCCCTTCCTCACCCGCGACTACCGCTCGGCCTGCTGCACCAAGAGCGTGCCGGTCTTCGTCATCGACCACCCTCTCGAGACCTCGCCGCTCGCCCGGAAGAAGGACTCCGACCCCTCGCTGACCGACAGGTTCGAGCTCTTCGTCGACGGTCGCGAGATCTGCAACGCCTTCAGCGAGCTCAACGATCCCGACGATCAGGCCGCCCGATTCCGGGCGCAGGTCGAGAAGAAGGCGCGTGGGGCCGAGGAGACGATGGACTACGACGAGGACTACGTGCGCGCGCTCGAGCACGGCATGCCGCCCACCGCGGGCTTCGGCATGGGCATCGATCGCCTCACGATGATCCTCACCGGCTCCGCCTCGATCCGCGACGTCATCCTCTTCCCGCTGCTGCGCCCGGAGGGCGCGGCCTCGCCGGGCGACAGCGAAGACCACCGCGGATGATCCGCTTCGACGACTACCGGCTCTGGCTCTACTGGGCGGTCGTCGCGGGCCTCGTCGTCGCGCTCGTGGCGCGCGGGCTGGCGCGGGTCGAGGTCGGGGGTGGCCAGCCCAAGCAGCGCAGCGCCGCGCGCATGGTGCTCGGTGCGCTCGGCGCGCTCTTCGGGGTCGCCTTCGCCGTGCTCATGACGGTGTCCTTGCGCCTGGTGCGCGCGCCGAACGAGCCCTTCGATCTCGTCGCCGAGGTCATCCGCTACTCGGCGCTCGGCACCGGGGTCGTCTTCCTCGGCTTCGTCATGGCCGCCGCCATGCCGCTCGGGCTCGATCTGCTCGAGCGCACCGGCTTCGTCGCGCTCGTCGGTGCACGCCACGTGCGCGCCACCAAGAGCGGCTTCCTCACCGTCATCAGCGTGCTGTCGATCCTCGGCGTGAGCCTGAGCTCCTGCGCGCTCTGCTCGGTGACGAGCATCATGGGCGGCTTCGGCAACGACCTGAAGACGAAGATCCTCGGCAACAACGCGCACATCGTCGTCGAGGGCACCGACTTCGGCGGCTACGGCGACTGGGAGCAGACCCTCGACGCCGTGCGCGTCGCCATCGGCCCCGCGGGCGGCGCGGCGACGCCCGTCGTCGCGGGCGACGCGATGAGCTCGAGCGCCAGCAACACGGCTGGCGTGCTCGTGCGCGGGATCGACCCCGACACGATCGGCACGGTCATCGATCTGAAGAAGAACATCGACCTCGGGAAGTTCGATTACCTGCTCGACACCGAGGCCCTCGCGAACATCCCCGCCGGCGAGGTCATCGGCAGGCTGCCCGACGGGCGCCCCGTGAAGAAGCTGCCCGAGCTGCGCTTCGGTGAGCAGGACCCCTCGCTCGATCCCTCGGTGCGCGACGCGTTGCGCTCGGACAAACCCATCCGCGCGGGCATCGTGCTCGGCAAGGAGCTCGCCAAGTCGCTCAACGTGATGGTCGGCGACGAGGTCAGCCTGCTGAGCCCCATGGGCGAGCTCGGCCCGATGGGCGTGATGCCGCGCGTGCGTCGCTTCAGGGTGGCGGCGATCTTCTACAGCGGCATGTACGAGTACGACGCGAGCCACGCCTACGTCCTGATGGACGAGGCGCAGCGCTTCTTCGGTCTCGAGGACAAGGTCTCGCAGATCGACGTGCGCGTGCCCGATCCGGAGCGCGTGCTCGAGCTCCGAGGCGCGGTCGAGGCCGCGGTCGCGAGCTCGCGCGATCCCGACAAACGCCCCGACGGAGCGCCGCCGCTCGAGGGCGTGCGCGTGCGCGACTGGCAGGAGATGAACAAGAACCTCTTCAGCGCCTTGCAGCTCGAGCGCCTCGCGACCTTCATGATCCTGTGCATCGCGATCGCGGTCGCGAGCTTCTGCATCGTCTGCACGCTGCTGCTCATGGTGACCGAGAAGGGCAAGCAGATCGCGATCCTCAAGGCGCTCGGAGCGAGCGACGGCGCGATCCGTCGTGTCTTCGTGCTCGAGGGCGTGATCATCGGCGCGATCGGCACCTCCTTCGGCGTGGGCCTCGCGCTCGCGGCGAACACCGGCCTCAAGTGGTTCGGCGCGCGCCTGCCGCCCGAGGTCTACTACATCGATCGCCTGCCGGTGAGCGTCGACCCCGCCGACTACGCGCTCGTCGCGATCGCGGCGATGGTCATCTGCACCCTCGCCACCATCTACCCGGCCCACGCGGCCAGCAAGCTGTCGCCCATCGACGGCCTGCGCTACGAGTGAAGCCCATGACCGAGCCGATCGTCGTCGCCAAGGGGGTCCGCAAGACCTTCGTCCACATGGGGCGCTCGCTCGAGGTCCTGCGTGGCATCGACCTCAGCATCGACGCCGGTGAGGTGGTCGCGATCGTCGGCTCGAGCGGCGCCGGCAAGAGCACCTTCCTGCACTGCATCGGCACGCTCGACGTGCCCACGAGCGGCAGCATCCGGCTCGCGGGCAGCGAGCTGTCGGGCCTCAGCGGCTCGAAGCTCGCCGGGATCCGCAACAAGTCGATCGGCTTCGTCTTCCAGTTCCACCACCTGCTCCCCGAGTTCAACGCGCTCGAGAACGTCATGATGCCCGGGCTCATCCAGGGGCTCAGCCAGTCCGAGATGCGCGCGCCTGCCATGGCGCTGCTCGAGGAGGTCGGGCTCGCGAGCCGCGCGACCCACCGCCCGGGCGAGCTCTCCGGCGGTGAGCAGCAGCGCGTCGCGCTCGCGCGCGCGCTCGTGCTGGCGCCCAAGCTCCTGCTCGCCGACGAGCCGACCGGCAACCTCGACTCCAAGACCGGCGCCGCGATGCAGGAGCTCTTCTTCGAGATCAACGCGCGTCACGGGACGACGATCATCGTCGTCACGCACGACGGCGCCTTCGCGCAGTCGCTGCCGCGCGTCGTCACGATGAAGGACGGGCTGGTCGACTCGGACCTGCGCCGCGCGCCCCAGCCGGGCGTGTACTCGCGCGCCAAGGAGCGCTCGGAGGCGGCGAAGGCGGCCACGAGCGGCGCCGAGGCCGTGCCGGCGGAGGCTCCGGGCGCAGCGGGCGACGACGCCGCACCGGCGGGCTGAGCCCCCTCGGGGAGCGCTGGGCGCAGCCGCATTGACCCGCCTCCGGGGCTCGGCTCTCCTCACCCGCATGAGCATCACGCACACCGAAGCCGTCGCGAGCCTGCACGTGCTCGTCGCCGTCGCGCAGGCCGACGGTTCCCTTCACGCCGAGGAGCGCGACGCGCTCGAGGCCGGGCTGCGCGAGGTCGGGCTCGACGCCGACGTCACCGCCAAGGACCTCTTCGACGACGCCTTCGATCTCGACGAGCAGATCGGCATGCTCGAGAGCGAGGAGGCGCGCGAAGAGGCCTTCAAGAGCGCCTACAGCCTCGCGTGGGCCGACGGCGACTGCTCGCCCGAGGAGAAGCGCCTGCTCGCCGAGCTGCGCCTCAAGCTCGGGGTGAGCGCGCAGCGAGAGGCGGAGCTCGAGAAGGCCTTCAGCGACTCGACGGGCCGCACGAAGAGCGGCTTCACCTTCATCGCCGACGTCGCGCAGCGCGAGAAGGCCATCAAGAGCGAGACGCGCAAGTGCGCCTTCGTGTGCGCGGTGCTCGGCGCGGTGCCGTTCCCCGGTCTGGCGATCCTCACCGATCTCGGGATCGTGGCCCTGCAGATCGGGCTCGTGCGCGACATCGGCGCGATGTGCGGCCGCGACATCGACAAGAAGTCGGCGAAGAAGCTGCTCGCAGGCTTCGGCGTGGGCTCGGGCGCGCGCATCGCGCTCTCGAACATCGCGAAGCTCTTGCCCGGCTGGGGCAGTCTCGTCGGCATGACGACCGCCTACGCATCGACCTGGGCGGTGGGACGCGTGCTCGGCAACCACCTCGCCGAGGAGGCCGAACTCGACGCCAGCGCGCTGCGCGACGAGTTCGAGCAGGCGAAGGCCGAGGGGCTCGTGGCCTACGAGGAAGACAAGGAGAAGCTCGCCGAGGTCTCGGCCTCGAAGAAGGCCGAGCTCGCCGAGCTCGTGGGCGATCTCAAGGAGGGGCAGCTGGACCGCTTCGAAGAGCGGGCGAGTCGGCTCTGACGAGCTCCGCCGCGAGGTGGGCGGCGAGCCTCGCGCCGCCCACCGCGGTCGCGAGCGTGCTCTGCCCGGGGAACACGGAGTCGCCCACGAGATAGAGCCCTGGCTCCACCTCGAAGGGCCCCATCTGACGGTAGTTGCCCAGCCCGGCGCGCCGCGGGATGCCACCCACGAGCCCGTGGGGGCGCTGGGTGAAGCGCTGGAAGGTGCGCGGCGACGCGGTCATCGCGTGCAGCGCGCCGCTCGACCACTCGGGCAGGAGCAGCGCGAGGCCCTCGCGCATGCGCTCCTGGATCGCGTGGACCCGTGCGGCCTGCGCCTCGGGCTCGAGCGCGCGCAGCGCCTGATGAGACACGTGCGTGGAGACCGTGAGCGTGCGTAGCCCCTCGGGCGCACGCTCCCCGTCGCTGGCGCCACTGATCGACACGAAGAGGTGGTTGCCGTCGACGTGGGGTAGGGAAGGGTCGACCACGAGATCGTAGTGTTTGGCGCAGTCCGGGGCCCCTTCGGGCGGGCGCGCCACGAGGTAGAGCATGACGGCGCTCCAGCCTCCCTCGACCTTCTCCGAGAGCCGCTCGAGCCTCGCACGCCCCGTGCGCGTGGGCTTGGCCAGCGCGAGCGCAGCTTGGGGCAGCAGGTTCAGCACCACCTTCTCGGCGTGCAGCGTGCCTCGCCGCGCCTCCACCGCGAAACCGCCCGGGGCTCGGTGCACGTGGTGCACGCTGTTCGCGAGCATGACCTTGCCACCCGCGCGCTCGATCGCCGACACCATCGCGCTCGCCAGCGCGCCGATCCCGCCGCGCACGTGCCCCGTGCCGCGGTGGTAGTAGTCCATCGCGGCGAGCGCGAAGGGCGCCTCCGCCTCTTCGGCCGCACACTGCACCGTGATCTGGCAGAGCGCGTCTACGAAGGTGCGCAGAGGCTCGAAGCGCTCGACGCCGTGCTCGGCCATGACCGACGCGAGCGTGCGGCCCACGTAGGGAGCGAGCGAGGCGTAGCTCGGCAGACGCTTCGCGTGCCACCAGAGCCCCGACAGACTCGACGGCGTGAGGTGCTCCGGCTCGTCGAAGATGGGCCAGAGCGCGTCGGCCACCTTGCGCTGCACCCCGAAGAAGCGCGCGAGCCCCTCGCGCGGCGCCCCCTCGACGGCGCACAGCTGTCTCAGCAAGCCGTCGCGCTCGCGCGTCACGACGAGCCGGTGGTGCCGCGTGCGATGCTCCACGATCGGGTCGATTCGCTCGAAGACGACCTCGGGCATGAGCTCGCTCAGCCAGCGCCCGAAGAGCTGGTGCGGATCGAAGCCCGAGAAGAGCGTCGCGCCGGACTCGTAACGGATGCCACCCCGCTTGAAGGTCGACGCGCAGCCGCCCGGGTAGGCCAGGGCCTCGACGAGCGCGACGCGCGCGCCCGCACGAGCGAGCTCGAGCGCCGTGCCGAGCCCACCGAATCCTCCGCCGACCACGATCGCGTCGTACTGCAACGTGGATCCTCCCTTCGATGCGGCGCCCGGAATCAGCGCCCGAGCTCGAAGCGCAGCGCCTCTTCCAGGCTGGGGTGCTCGAACTCGTAGCCGTGCTCGAGCAGCTTGGCGGGCCGAGCGCGCGTGCTCGCGAGCACCGTCTCGCGGCCCATCTCACCGAAGGCCGCGTCGATCGCGATGCGCGGCACCGGCAGGAACGCCGGCCTCGAGAGCACGCGCCCGAGCACCTTGGCGAGCTCGCGGCTGGTGACCGGCTCCGGGGCGACCACGTTCACCGGGCCGCTCAGCGCCGGGTCGAAGAGCGCCTCGTGGAAGGCGTAGACCACGTCGTCGAGCGAGACCCAGCTCATGTATTGCCTGCCGTTCCCCACCGGGCCACCTGCGCCGAGGCGGAAGATCGGCAAGAGCTTCGCGAGCGCGCCTCCCTTCGGCGAGAGCACGACGCCGAGGCGCAGGTGCGCCGTGCGCACGCCCGCGGCGCGCGCCGGCTCTGCGGCCCCCTCCCAGGCCTCGCAGACGTCGGCGAGGAAGCCCGTGCCTCGCTCGCTGTTCTCGTCGACCCATGCATCGCCACGATCGCCGTAGAGGCCGATCGCAGAGGCGACGAGCAGGACCTCGGGGCGGACTTCGGCGGCCAACCGCGCGATGAGCTCGGTGCTCTTGGTGCGGCTCTCGAGGATCGAGCGCTTGCGCGCCTCCGACCAGCGCCCCTCGCCGACGTTCTCGCCCGAGAGGTGGATGAAGGCGTCGACGTGGCCGAGCCCCGCGCGGTCGATCTCACCACGCTCCGGGTCCCAGCGGAGCTCACCGGGGCCCTCTGCCTCACGGCGTACGAGCCGCACCACGTCGTGGCCTCCCGTCGACAGGAAGCTCGCGAGCGCGGAGCCCACGAGCCCGCTCGCGCCGGAGATCACGACGCGCTTCTTGCCGAGCTCGGCGAAGGCCGCATGCCGCCTCAGGTCGCGTTCGGTGCGGTCGTGTCGGTAGTCGAACATCTTGTTCAGCCTCTCCTCGATCCCTGCCCGCGCGAGCCGCTCGAAGGCGGGCGGGCGCCACTCGATGCGGTCGACGAGCGTGCTCGAGCCGTTGCCCCGGTCCTCCATGATGTGCTCGTGCCGCCAGGTCTTGAACGGCCCCCGCACCTGCTCGTCGCAGAAGCGCGTGCCCTCCTCGAGCTCGGTGTGACGCGCCAGCCAGGTGAGCGGGATCGGCCCCAGGTGCATGCGCAGCTCGACCTCGCTGCCCGGCTCGAGGCCGCCCGTGCGCCGGACGACGCGCACGTCGTCCCAAGGGGGAACGAGCCGTTCGAAGGCCCCGGGCCGCGCGTGCCACGCGAACAGCTCGCCACCCGGGACTGGCATCGTGGAGCGCCGTTCGAAGCTTCCCATGAGGAGAAGCTAGTGGCGCGATCATGAAATGTCTAGGACAGATCTTGGTCGGCGTCGGCGCGACTCATGGACAGCGCCGAAAGCCTTAGGGAAACGGCGTCACCACGATCTGTCGCCCGGGCGCGATGCCCAGGTGTGCTGCTGCCGACGCTTCGATGTCGATCGGCCCGCCAGGGCTCGGGGGCAGGCGGACCTCGGCCGCGATGGCGCGGAAGAACGGCGGCATGTCGAACTCGACGGCGACGAGCGCGCGGCGCGTGGCCGGCGCGCCCGCGGGCAAGAGCTCGCCGAGCTCGGCCCGGCGCGTCTCTCGGACCGGGACGATCTCGTCGAGCGTCGCGGAGAAATGGGGCCCGCCGTCGAAGGGGTCGACGCGATGCGCGTAGCGGAAGCCGATGCGACGCAGGAGTTTCTCGACGCCGCGGGTCTGCGCGCCGACCTTGCCGATCACCGCCTGCGCCTCTTCGGGCAGGAGCGTCGCGTAGACGACGCCCTCGGGGAAGAGTCCCTTGATGAACTCCTTGTTCTTCTTCGAGAGCAGGTCGGCTTCGGCGTAGCTCATGTCGGTGAACTTGCGGCCGAGCGCCTCCCAGAGGTGACTCGTGCCGTCGGGCTCGAGCGGGGGCAAGAGCTCGGCGACGACCTCGTTCTGGAAGAGCTCGGCGTGCGCGCCGATGTAGAGGAAGCGCACGTAGGAGATCATCGTGCCGAGCTTGTCGGTCGAGGCTCGGTAGCTCGGGTCCATCACGAGGCCGCCGATCTCGGTCGGGCCCGCGTAGGAGTAGCCGATGCGCAAGATCGTGTGGTGAAAGTGCCGATCGATCGTGGCGGAGTACTTCTCCTCGTCGATCACGTCGAAGTAGATGTACGGCGCACCCCGGCGGCCGAGCTGCGCGAGGATCATCGAGGTGCCGATGATGCGGTCCTCGTCGAGGTCGCGCATCACGAACACGTACTCGCGCTCGGTCTTCGCCTTCAGCGTGCCGGAGAAGCTGCGGTGGCTGAGCTCGACGATCTCGTCGATGCGCTCGCGGTCGTTCGGCAGGTTGACCGAGTTGAGGTGCTTGGCCACCTTGTGGAGCTGCTCTTCGTCGCCCGGCAAGAGCGCTCGTATCTCGAAGCGAGCCATCGGCGGGAGCCTACACCCGCGGCCCCTCGGCGCGCGATCTGTCGGCTCGGCGACCAAGGCGCCGGGTCGAGCGCGCCGTCGCCGAGCTCAGCGCGCACAGCAGGCGCTCGTCCAGCCCTGGCCGATGTCTCGCTTCACGCAGCCGGCGGCGGCGATGAGCGGCTCACGCTCCTCGAAGCGGCCGCCGCTCCACTGGTAGGCGACGGGTTTGCCGGGGTAGTGCGAGCTGCAGTCGCCGTCGTGGACCGGGCTGCGCCCTCGCACCGGGCGCTCCGGCGCGCCGGGAGCGACGGCCGCCGAGGCGGAGGACGGCGCGCCCTGGGCGCCCCCGGCCGCGGGGAGCGCGCCGCCGCCCAGGGGCTTGCAGGCCTCGCCGTCGAGGAAGGTGCCGCGTGGGCAGCGCGACGCGGGCTCTTCGGGGAGCTCGCAGCGCCCCTCGCGGGGCTCGCTGCCTTCGGGACAACGCAGCGGCTCGAGCGAGCGCGCGCAACGGAAGCCGAGCGAAGCGCTCTGTTGCTCGGGCCGGTAGCGGTTGCGCAAATCGTTCCGCATCCACTTCGCGAAGCGCCGACTCCAGCTCCCGCCTCGGTACACGTAGAAGAGCCCCTCGCTCGCTTCGGCCGGGTAGGGGAGGAAGGCGGAGGCCGTCCACTCCCAGACGTTGCCGGTGAGGTCCCGCGTGCCGAAGGCGTCGGGTGCGTAGCGGCCCACCTCGCAGCTGCCGCCCTCGTGCATGTAGCAGCTGCGGCTTCGGTCGGGCTCCTCGTGACCCCAGGCGTAGAGGCGCTGCTCGGCCCCGCCGCGCGCCGCGTACTCCCACTCACGCTCGGTGGGCAGGCGCTTGTCTGCGAAGCGGCAGTAGCTCGTCGCGTCGCGGTGATCCACGCAGTTGACCGGGTGCTGCTCGCGGCCCTCGAAGTGGCCGTTGCAGAAGGGGTTGTCGAGCTTCGCGGGAGCGCATCGGCCCTGGGCGACGCATCGCGCGTAGGCGCCCACGGTCACCTCGGTGACGTCGAGCTCGAAGGAGGCCACCGCGACGCGATGTCTCGGGCTGTTCTCGCTGCCCTCGCCGCCCATCAGGAAGATGCCCTCCGGGACGCGCACCATGCCTGCGCTCGGCGCCGCGGAGCTCGGCTGGGAGGCTGAGCTCGACGCGGATGCAGACGGAGGCGCGGAGCTCGCGCTCGTGCCGGCCGACGTGGAGGAGGCGACGACGCTCGTGTCGACGCGGCTCGGCGACGCCTCCGCGCCGGGCTCCGCGTCCACAGCGCGCTCGGCACAGCTCGACGGGGCGAGCGAGAAGGCCAGCAGGACCGAGACGAGCCGCATCGGGCGATCGTGGTGCGAGCCGCCCGAGCGTGGAAAGAAAGCCGCAGCCGACGCGGCCTGGGCGAGCGACAGGCCCCGCATCAGCGAAGGAAGCGCTCGATGGCCTCGTCCATGGCTTCGAGCGGCGCACCGACGCCCGTGTAGAGCTCGAACTGACGCGCGGCCTGGTGGAGCAACATGCGGCCCCCGTGCACCGCGACCACACCACGCGCGCGCGCTCTCTGGACCATCGGCGTCTCGAGCGGTTTGTAGACGATGTCGAGCACGACCTTCGCGCGCGCGAGCGCCTCGTCCGACACGGGCGGCTCGAGCGAGGCTCCCTCGCCGGTGTCCATGCCCGCCGAGGTGGCGTTCACCAGGACCTCGCACTCGACGCGCTCGCGCGCCTCCCACTCGACGACCTCGGCGCCCGTCGAGCTCGCGAGCTCCTCGGCGCGCGCTCGCGTGCGGTTCGCGATCTGCACCAACGCGCCCCGCTCGACGAGGCCGTGCGCGACCGCGCGCCCCGCGCCGCCCGCGCCGAGCACCAAGCAGCGCGCGCCGCGCAGCGCGATGCGCTCCTCGAGGGCGCGCGCCGCCCCCTCCGCGTCGGTGTTGTGCCCTACCAGGGAGCCGTCGGGCTCGTGCACGATCGTGTTCACGGCGCCGATGCGCGCGGCGAGCGGGTCGAGCCGGTCGAGCAGCGGGAGCACGTCGAGCTTGAAGGGCATCGACACCCCGAGCCCGCGGATGCCGAGCGCGCGCATGCCCGCGAGCGCCTGGGCGAGCTCGCTGCGGTCCACCGCGAAGGGCACGTAGGCGTAGGGCAGGCCCAGCGCCTCGTAGCCCGCGCGGTGCATCGCTGCACCCATGGCGACTGGGTGCAGCGAGAGTGAGCCGCAGAGCGTGATCGGGGCTTGGCCGGGTCGCATCGCGGAGCTGCGTGCCAGAGCCGCGGCGGGGCGTCCACGCGAGCTGGCTCCTGCCGTCGGGTGGACAAGCAGGCCACTTCGTGGGGAAGATCCCTCCCACATGTCCGCTCGACCGCTCCGCCACGCCGCTCTCGCCCTCGGGGCACGCTCGCTGCTCGCGTCGTTCACCGCGGGTTTGCTCGCTTGCTCGGGCACGCCCAGCCCGGAAGAGCCGAGCGCCGCCTCGGGCCAGCTCGGCTCGGAGCCACCGCGCATCGACGAGACCCCGGGCGCAAGCACGCCCATGCCCGAGGCGCCCTCTCAGGCCACGGCCGGCTCCGACGACGGGCGCGAGCTCACGCCCTCGGACTGCAACGCCCTGGCCGCGCGCTACGGCTTCACGGTGCGCTCGGACGAGATGGCCAAGCTGCACCCCGAGCTGAGCTCGGCCCAGCGCGACCAGGCGCGCGCGGCGATCGAGAGGGCGGCCGAGCAACTCGAGACGGGCTGGAGGAACGGCTGCCTGGAGAGCCTGAGCGGCAAGGTGGCGAGCGAACGCGCGGTGCGCTGTGCCCTCGCCGCGAAGACCGTCGCCGCCTTCGACGCCTGCCTCAACTCCCCATCGGGGGCGGCACCTTGAGCGGCGGGCGTACGCGCCTCGGTCGCCCTGCAGGGGCCGCCGCACCGGAGGCAGCTTCGAGGCTCGACGAAGCGACGGCGCGCTACGTCGAGGCCGAGCTCGACGCCGTGCTCCAGGGCTACGAGGACCTGCTGCCCGCCGAAGATCTCGCGTGGATGCGCGAGCGTCTGCGTGAGTCGGTGGACGACGACCCCTCGCTCGCCGAGCTCGCATCGGCCGCCAGGCCGCGCAGCGTCGACCGCAGCACCGAGCTCCCGACCCAGGCGCCCAAGCCCTCGGTGAAGAAGGCCGAACGCGGAGGGCGTCGATGAGCACCACGGCGATCGCGCCGCACATCGACGACGAACCGACCGAGCTCGACGCGCCCGAGCGCGAGCCTCCCTACGTCGCCGATCCGCCCCCTCCGCCACCGAAGGACCCAGCCGAGGAGCGCGCGCTCGTCGCGCAGGCCCTCCCGCTCGTCGCCCAGATGGCGAGGCGCGTGCAGCGTGAGCTCGGCGGTCGGGGCGACGTCGACGAGCTCGAGAGCGTGGGCCGCTCGGCGCTGGTCGACGCCGTGCGCGCGCACGATCCGGCGCGCGCTCCCTTGCTCGGCTTCGTCGCGCTGCGCCTGCGCTGGGCGATGCTCGACGCCGTGCGCCGCGACTCGCACGTGCGCGGGCGCGCCGCGCGCGCGAGCGCGATGGGCGCGCTTCTGCGCGTGGCCGAGGGCGATCCCATCGAGCGTCCCTCGCCCGAGTCGAGCGAAGCGAGCCTCCAGCGCCGCTTCCGTCAGGCGCTCGATGCGCGCGCCGCTGCGCTCGTCGTGGGGCTCGCGGCGGCGTCGGAGCCTCCTCCGGAGGAGCTCGACCCGGAGCAGGCGGCGCTGCGCCTCTCGGCGCGCCGTGCGATCGCCGAGGCCGTGGCCACGCTGCCCGAGCGGCAGCGCGCGCTCGTCGAGCGGCACTACTTCGGTGACGAGCGCTTCGACGACATCGCGCGCTCGCTCGGTGTGTCGAAGAGCTGGGCCAGCCGCCTGCACGCCCAGGCGATGCGCGCGCTCGCGGAGCGCTTGCGCGAGCTCGCCTGAGGCCGGCGCCGCCGCGCCGAGGCGGAGCTCGCCTCGCGCGATCGCCGCTCGGCGAAGCTCGGTGGTTGCATCGCACACGGGCTCGGGAGAGAAGCGCGCGGCGCTCGTGCGAAGGGCGCGCCCCGAGAGGAGATCCGTGATGCGACTCGAAGACGCCAAGATGATCGTGACCGGTGCAGCCCAAGGCCTGGGCTTCCACTTCGCCAAGCGCCTCGCCGAGGCCGGCGCCCAGGTCGCCGCGGGCGACGTCAACGAGGCGGGCCTCGCCGCGCTCGCCGAGGAGACGAAGGGCGCGAAGGGCAAGGTGCACACGCGCAAGCTCGACGTCGCGAGCGAGAGCGACGTCGGCGCCTTCGTCGACTGGGCGAGCGGCGCGATGGGCGGGCTCACCGGCCTCGTCAACAACGCGGGCATCCTGCGCGACGGCCTGCTCGTGAAGGTCGATCGCGAGACGGGCGCCGTCTCCAAGCTCTCGCGCGAGCAGTGGCAGCAGGTGATCGACGTGAACCTCACCGGCGCCACGCTCATGGTCCGAGACACGGTCGCGAAGATGGTCGAGACCAAGCAGCGCGGCGTGATCGTGAACATGAGCTCGATCGCTCGCCACGGAAACCGCGGGCAGTCGAACTACGCCGCCGCCAAGGCCGCGCTCGCGACGAACACGAAGACCTGGTCGCTCGAGTTCGCCAAGTTCGGCATCCGCGTCGGCGCGGTCGCGCCCGGCATGATCGAGACGCCGATGACCCAGGGCATGAACCAGAAGGCGCGCGATGCGCTCGTGGCGTCGATCCCGGTCGCGCGCATCGGCCTGCCGGAGGACATCTGGCTCGGCGTGCGCTTCGTCATCGAGTGCGAGTACTTCAACGGCCGCACAATCGACGTCGACGGCGGCCTGTCGATGTGAGCTGACGGCTCAGGCCGAGCCTGGTGCGCGCACGAGCCGGCCGAGCCCACCAGCCGGCTGCGCCCACCGGCCAGCGACGAGGGGCGGGTTCTCGCGAGGGAGCCCGCCCTTGTGCGTGCTCCCGTGGCGGGCCGAAGGAAGCGCTTGATCCTCGAGCTCTTGAAAGCTACATTCAACATCAAGATGTTCGTCTGTTGCTGCTTGGGCATCACCGACCGTCAGATCCACGCGGAGATCGACGCGGGCGCGAGCTCGGTCGACACCATCTCGGCCTGCACCGGCGCTGGCTCGCGCTGCGGCACCTGCCGAATGGAGATCGCCGCGATGATCAGCGCACGTCGCGCGGCCGCCTCACCGAGCCTCGCGAACACGGGCGTCCGGCGCGAGGGAGGGCGACTGCACCTCGAGCTCGTCGAAGAGCCGTCTCTCGACATCGCCGCCGAGTAGCAGGCGCACGCCGCGAGCCGAGGCCTGCCGGAGCTCGCGCGGGGCCGAGGCAGCAGCGCTCTCTGCTCCGCGCTTCGAGCTGAACTTGCCTTTCAATTGCCCGAGACGATCATGCCTTGACCCGCGTGGTGACGTCACGGAACCTCAGCCTTCGACGGCGGTGCCGTCGAAGGCCTCCGGTCGCCGCGCCACACAGCGCGCTTCCGGTCAAGCAGCGCACGCTGGCACCCACCGTGTCGCTCCACCACCGAACACGAGGATTTGCGCATGAAGGGTACGAAAGAGGTCATCGACGCGCTCAACGAGGTGCTCGCCGGCGAGCTCGTCGCCATCAACCAGTACTTCTTGCACTCCAAGATGTTCGAGAACTGGGGCTACGGCACGCTGGCAGGCAAGCTGCGCGCCGAGTCGATCGACGAGATGCGCCACGCCGATCAGCTCGTGAGCCGCGTCCTCTTCCTCGAGGGGCTGCCCAACCTGCAGCGCCTCGACAAGCTGCACATCGGCGAGAACGTGCCCGAGGCCTTCAAGGCCGATCTCGGGCTCGAGCACGTCGCGCTCGGGCGTCTGCGCGACGGCATCGCCATCTGCCGCGACAAGAACGATCGTGTGAGCGAGGAGCTGCTCGTCAGCATCCTCGTGGCCGAAGAGGCGCACGTCGACTGGATCGAGACGCAGCTCGGCCTCATCGAGAAGCTCGGCGAGTCGGCCTACCTCGCGCAGCAGCTCGGCGGCGCGAAGGCCTGAGCGAAGCGGCGCTGGGCGTGCTGCTTCGAAGCGGCGCGGGCGGAACCACGCTCGCGCCGCTTCGCGTTTCACGAGCTGGCGGACTGCGCTAGCTTCCCCCTACACATGCCGAAGATCCTCGTCGTCGACGACCAGCGCAACATGCGCACGACGCTCGCCCTCATGTTGCGAGGCGCGGGCTACGACGTCGACGAGGCCGCCGACGGCGCGCAAGGCGCGGAGCTCGGCTCGCGCGGCGCCTACGATCTGGTGCTCACGGATCTGCGCATGGGCTCGCAGGACGGCATCAGCGTGCTGCGCGCGGTGAAGGAGATCGACGCCAACGTCGAGGTCATCGTGATGACCGCCTACGGCACGATCGAGAGCGCCGTCGAGGCGATGCGCTTCGGCGCCTTCGACTACATCCAGAAGCCGTTCACGGAGGAGGAGCTGCTCGTCAAGGTGCAGCGCGCGCTCGAGAAGCGCACCCTGAGCGGGCAGGTGCAGCTCTTCGCGAGCGAGTTCAAGGAGCGCTACAAGTTCGAGAACATCGTCGGTCGATCGCAGGCCGTGCGCGACGTGCTCGGGAGGATCGTGAAGGTCGCGCCGACCGACGCGACGGTGCTCATCCAGGGTGAGAGCGGCACGGGCAAGGAGCTCGTGGCCAAGGCCATCCACGCCAACAGCAAACGCGCCGACCGGCCCTACGTGCCGGTCAACTGTGCCGCGATCAGCGAGACCTTGCTCGAGAGCGAGCTCTTCGGTCACGCGCGGGGCTCCTTCACGGGTGCGGTCAACGCACGCAAGGGCCTCTTCGAGGAGGCCGACGGCGGCACCTTCTTCTTCGACGAGATCACCGAGACCCCGCTCTCCTTCCAGGCCAAGCTCCTGCGCGCGCTGCAGGAGCACGAGATCCGGCGCGTCGGCGAGAACAAGGCGATCCACGTCGACATCCGCATCATCGCGGCGACGAACCAAGACCTGCTCACCGCCGTCGCCGAGAAGCGCTTCCGTCAGGATCTCTACTACCGGCTCAACGTCGCGCGTTTCATCCTGCCGCCGCTGCGCGAGCGGCGCGAAGACGTGGGGCTCTTGTTCTCGTTCTTCCTGCAGAAGTACTGCAAGAAGATGAACGTGCGCCCCAGGGTCGCGGACGGCGTCGTCGAAGCGCTCATGGCCTACGACTACCCGGGCAACGTGCGCGAGCTCGAGAACATGGTCGAGCAAGCGGTGGCGCTCTCCGGAGGCGGAACGATCGGCGTCGACGACATCCTGCCGACCGCCGTGAAGCCGAGCGCGAGCGCGCCGAGCGGCGGCCGCACGCTCGCCGACGTCGTCGACGGCGCCGAGCGGAGCGCGATCGAGGCGGCCTTGCGCGACCACGACGGCAGCCGGGAGCGCGCCGCCGAGGCGCTCGACATCAGCCCGACGACGCTCTGGCGCAAGATGACCCGCCTCGGGATCAGCTACCCGACGGGCTGAGCACCGACGCACTCCTTCGGCGTTTTCTACCGCACGCGCGGCGCCCACCGGTGCTAGGAGGCTCGGCGCCTCTCGCCCCGAAAGTCGCCCGTGCGCCTCGATCTCTTCGACTACGAGCTCCCACAAGAGCGCATCGCACAGCGCCCCCCCGAGGAGCGCGACGGTGCGCGCCTGCTCGTCGTGCGCGGCGACGGCGCACCGACGCCGAGCCTCGTGCGCGCGCTGCCGGAGATCGTGCCGCGCGGAGCCCTGGTGGTCGTCAACGATACGCGGGTCATCCCGGCCCGGCTCTACGGGCGCAAGCGTGGCACGGGCGGCCAGGTGGAGCTCTTGCTCGTCGAGCCGCTCGGCCCGGGCGGTGGGGAAGCGCCCGGCACGGTCGAGCGCTTCCGCGCGCTCGCGCGCGCCTCGAAGGCGATGCGCGTCGGCACGATCGTCGATCTCGAGGGCGACGAGGGGCTCTGGGCGGAGGTCGAGTCCGAGCGAGGGGCCGACGGCGTGCTCGAGATCGCGCTGCGCTCGGAGCGCGGCCCGGTGCTCGCGGCGGTCGAGCGCACGGGTCACATGCCGCTACCGCCGTACGTCACGAGGCCCGACGAAGCGAGCGATCGCGAGCGCTACCAGACCGTGTTCGCGCGGAGCCCGGGCGCCGTCGCCGCGCCGACCGCGGGCCTGCACCTCAGCCCGCGGCTCGTCGCCGAGCTCGAGGCGCGCGAGGTGGAGCTCGCGGCGGTGACGCTGCACGTCTCGCTGGGCACCTTCCAGCCGGTCACGGTCGAGGATCTCGACGCCCACCCGATGCACGCCGAGCGCTTCGACGTGCCCGAGGCGACCGCCTCGGCGATCCGCAGGGCGCGCGAGCGCGGCGCGCCCGTCGTCGCGATCGGCACCACCGTGGTGCGCGCGCTCGAGAGCGCCGTGTCCTCCGAGGCGCCCGGCACCGTCGAGGCACGCGCCGGCACGACGCGCCTGCTCATCCAACCCGGCTACGCCTTCGGCGTGGTCGACGCGATGCTCACGAACTTCCACCTCCCGCGCTCGACCCTGCTCGCCCTCGTCTGCGCCTTCGGCGGCCGTGATCGTGTGCTCGCGGCCTACGCGCGGGCGATCGAGCTCGGCATGATGTTCTACTCCTACGGCGACGCGATGTGGCTCGAGCCCGAGCACGCAGCGCGTGCCTCCTCGAGGTCTCGATGAAGCCCCCCACCGAAGGCTACGGCTTCGAGGTGCTGTCCCGCGCGGGGAACGCGAGGCACGCGCGCCTGACCACGCCGCACGGCGTGATCGAGACCCCGACCTTCATGCCCGTCGGCACCCAGGGCTCGGTGAAGACGCTGAGCCCCATGGAGGTGGCTGCGACGGGCGCGCGCATCGTGCTCGGGAACACCTACCACCTGTGGCTGCGCCCGGGCGCCGAGGCGATCGCGCGCGCCGGTGGCCTGCACCGCTTCGTGCACTGGCCCCACGCGATGCTCACCGACTCGGGTGGCTTCCAGGCCTTCTCGCTCGCCGAGCGGCGCAAGTTCACCGAAGACGGGTTCACCTTCCAGTCGCACCTCGACGGCGCGAGGCATCACCTCTCACCCGAGGAGGCGATGCGCGTTCAGGGGCTCATCGGTGCGGACGTCGCGATGCAGCTCGACGTCTGCCCGCCCGGGCAGTCGCCACGCGCGGAGCTCGAGAAGGCCTGCGCGACGACGACGCGCTGGGCGCGCCGATGCCTCGCGGCGAAGCGCGTCGATCAGGCCGTCTTCGGCATCGTGCAGGGAGGCTGCGAGGCCGACCTGAGGCGCGCGCACGCCGACGAGCTCGGCGAGCTCGGCTTCGACGGTCTCGCGCTCGGCGGCTTCTCGGTCGGCGAGCCGATCGAGAAGATGCACGAGGCCGTCTCGCTGGTCGCCTCACACCTCGACGCGGAGCGGCCGCGCTATCTCATGGGCGTCGGTACGCCACGCGATCTCGTCGTCGCCATCGCTGCGGGGGTCGACATGTTCGATTGCGTGCTGCCCACACGAAACGCCCGCAACGGGCAGGCGCTCTGTCGCCGCGGCCGCGTGGTCATCAAGCAGGCCCGCTACAAGGACGACCAGCGCCCGCTCGACCCGAGCTGCTCCTGCGCGACCTGCGCCGAAGGCTACTCGCGGGCCTACCTGCGGCACCTCTACCTCTCTGGCGAGCTGCTGGTGCTGCGGCTCTTCTCTCAGCACAACCTGCACCTGTACGGAGAGCTGGTGCGCGAGGCGCGCCTCGCCATCGACGCCGGCGAGCTGGCCGCCTTCGAGTCGGCTTGGCTCGAGGCCGGGGCGGCCGGGCTCGACCCGGCCGACTGAGCGACACGCGAGCGCCGTCGCCGGACGCGCTCAGCCACCGAAACTGCGAGACGGCGCGTCGAGCCGGGGGCGCGGCCCGGCGCAAGGCGCTAGAGCTTCTCCCCAAAGCGCCTGCGACGTCGTAAGCTTCCGTCAGTCATCGTGGCCCCCATGTCGACCCAATACGATGCGCCGCCTGGCCACGCCCAGGTCCGAGGCGGTGAGGCCGCGTCATGACGCAGGACTCGAAGAAGGCGCTCGGCAAGATCCTGCTCGAGCAGCGCGCCGTCCGGCAGGAAGACCTCGACCGCGTGCTCGCTTCGCAGCGCCCGGGCGACGCGCCGCTCGCCACGCGCCTCATCGATCAGGGCTACGTCACGGAGCTCGACGCGCTGAAGGCGCTCTCGGCCCAGCGTGGCGTGCCAGGGCTCGATCTGAGCCAGATCTGCATCCGCCTCGCCGACACCGAGGCGATCCCGCGAGAGATCGCGCTCGCGCACAAGCTGCTCCCCGTGCTCGAGCGTGACGATCGACTCTTCGTCGCGATGGCCCACCCGGGCGAGAAGAAGATCCTCGAGGAGCTCGAGTTCGTCACGGGCAAGCGCGTCTTCGCGTACATCGCGCTCGAGGGCGCGATCTCGCGCGCGATCCGAGACGCCTACGACGCGCGCGAGCGAGGCGACACCCACTACGTCGGGCCCGCGTGCCCGGCCGACACACTGCGCAAGGCGGGCCTCGATCCCGCGAGGTATGGCATCAGCGAGCAGCCCGCTGCTCCGGCCGCGCCGGCCCCCGCCGCGCCGGCGCCCGCCGCGCCGGCGCCCGCCGCGCCGGCGCCCGCCGCGCCGCGCCCGACCGTCGCGTCTCGAGCGCCCAGCGCTGCCGTCGCCGCTCGTCCGGCGGCGTCACCGGCCCCGGCCCTTCAGCGCCCGGCCGCGACCGGGCGAGAGCGCTTCGAGCAGCCCCCGAACGACGCCGACCCCTTCGCCGCGTGGGATGCGGCGGAGGCGGCCGCGTCTCGAGCGGCTTCAGCCGAACGCGACCCGTTCGCGGAGGCGGCTCGAGCTCCGAGCGCTCTCGGTGCGAACGAGCGCGCCGCGGTCGCGGAGGAGCGTATCGGTGCGCCTCGCTCGGATCGCCGCGCCGAAGCGGGGGAGGGCGTGGAGCGGCGCTTCCGCCCCTCGAGCAGCTCGATCCCCGCCATCGCCACGCCGGTCGTCGTCGACGCGAAGATGCAGAAGCTCGTCGACGAGCAGGTCAACGAAGCCGACTTCGGGGACATCGCCGCCGAGCTCAGCGTGGTCGCCGAGCTCCCCAAGGCACCCGAGAGCGTGCGCCCAGCGCTCGGCGTGAAGAAGGTGCTCGTCGTCGACGACGAGGCCGACATCCGGCGCCTGATGCGCAAGGTGCTCGAGGAGCGAGGCTTCGCGGTCGTCGAGGCCGACCGCGGTCGCGTCGCGCTCCAGCTCATGAAGAGCGAGTCCCCCGATCTGGTGGTGCTCGACGCCATGCTGCCGGAGATCCACGGCTTCGACATCGCCAAACGCATCCGGGGCTCCACGCGCTACGGGCACATCCCGATCGTCATGGTCTCGGCGGTGTACCGGGGCTGGCGCGTCGCACAAGACGCGAAGACCGCCTACGGGGTCGACGCCTACATCGAGAAACCCTTCAAGATCGCCGACTTCATCGAGACCGTCGCGGCCGCGATGAAGGCCCGCAGCGAGCCCGCTCCGGATCCCGAGCAGATGAGCGCGGAGGCCGAGCGGCTGCTGCGCGACGGGGTCGCGGCCTACAAGGCGGGCGACATCGCGGGCGCGGTCGAGCTGCTCGAGCGCGGCGTGCACATCGACCCTCTGGCTTACCGGCTCCGCTTCCACCTCGGGCTGCTCTACGGCCGGCAGGGCAACGTCTACGACGCGATCGAGCAGCTCGAGCGGGCCGTGCAGCTGCAGAGCCAGCACTTCGCGAGCCTGAAGAACCTCGCGATCCTCTACCAGCAGGCAGGCTTCAAGAACCGAGCGCTCGAAGCCTGGGAGCGCGCGCTGGCGAACACCGACGACGAAGAGACGAAGCGTGCCATCAAGGAGCACATCGTCTCGCTGCTCTGAAGCAGGGCGCTCGGTGTCGGAGCGAGAGGCAACGCGTGGAGCCGAGGCCGAGCGGCGAAGAGGGGCCTGCCCACCAAGCCTCGGATCGGCTAGGGTAGAGCCTCTCGGGCCACCCACGGGTGCCTCGCTCGTCAGGGATCGGCCCGCCGAGATGCGACGCTCGACGCCCTGCATGATCGCGGCGAATTATCGGCCTCACGGAAGCAACCCTCCACGTCGGAGGAACGAGACCGCGTGAAGTTCGTCTGCGACAGCTGCAAGGCGAAGTACCAGATCTCCGACGACAAGGTCGCCGGCAAGTCGCTGCGCATGAAGTGCCGCAAGTGCGGGCACACGATCCAGGTCGCGGCCGTGATCACGACCGGTCCGGTCGTCGGCGCCCCCGGTGCTCCCGGCCCCGTTGCTCTGTCCGGAGAGGCTCCGTCCGCCGCTGCTCCGAGCGCGATGCCTCCGCGGAGCCTCGCGCCCGCGCCGCGCCCCTCCTTGCCCGCGATGGAGGTCTCCTCCGAGAGCATGCTCGAGGACGAAGGGGCCGACGAGGGCGCGACGCTCATCGCCGCCTCTCCGCTGCACGCGCTCGCGGGCAAAGCGCCGCTCCCCGGTCTGGGCGCCACCGGCCCCGCTGCGCCGGGCGCTGCCGGGCCCGGACGACCTGCAGGCCCGCCGCCTTCGGGCGGCGTCTCGAGGCCGCTCGGGCTCGGTGCGCCCTCGGCGGCGCCGAGGATCGTTCCACCG
>CALKVW010000046.1 GCA_938004785.1 uncultured Polyangiaceae bacterium | reverse complement strand
GCTCCGCCCTCGACCGCGGAAGGCGGTGTGGCGCCCGACTCCGCCTGAGCGCGCGCCTCGGGCGCGTCGGGGGCGGTCACGCCGCCGGCGGCCGACGGCGGAGCCGCGCGCGTCGCGAGGTAGCCTCCGCCAGCGAGCCCCACGGCGAGCAGCAGGGCGCCGGCGATCGCGAGGCCCGTCCGGCTCGAGCGCGCGCCACCCGGCGAAGCCGGCAAGATCGGACCCGTGGCGGAGCCGACCGCGCGGAAGTAGTCGGCCGGGATGCCCGTCGAGCTCGAGCGCGCCATGAGATCGGCGATCGCCTTGGGGGCCTCGCCGCGCGCGAGCCGCTTCAAGTCCTCGGCGAGCTCGGCCATCGCGCCGTAGCGATGCTCGGGCCGCTTGAGCAGGCACTTCTGCACGACCGCCTCGAGGCCGGCCGGGCGGTCGGCCCCGTTCACCAGCGAGCGCAGCGGCATGGGCGCCTTGTACATGTGCTGCGACAGGATCGTCATCGCGTTGTCGGAGTCGAAGGGCAGCTGCCCCGTCGCCATCTCGTAGAGAATGACGCCCAGCGCGTAGATGTCCGCGCGGTGGTCGATCGGCGTGCCCGCGGCCTGCTCCGGCGACATGTAGTGCGGCGTCCCGAACACCGCGCCAGCGCGCGTGAGCTTGGGGCCGGCCGCGTGCTCGACCTTCGCGATGCCGAAGTCGAGCACCTTCACGAAGTCGGCGCCGTGACGGCGCAAGAGGTAGATGTTGTCGGGCTTCAGATCGCGATGGACGATGCCACGCTCGTGCGCGGCGCCGAGCCCGTCGCAGATCTGGATGCCGATCTGCAGGATGCGCTCGAGCGGGATCTTCTCGCGCACGATGACGTCCATCAGCGGCTCGCCATCGAGGAACTCCATCGCGAAGTAGGTCGAGCCGTCGTCGAGCACGCCGAAGTCGTGGATGTCGACGATGTGCGGGTTGCCGATCGACGAGGCCGTCTTCGCCTCCTGGAGGAAACGCTCGACGATCTCCTGATCGCGCGCGAACTCGGCGCGCAGGATCTTGAGCGCGACCTTGCGATCGATGACCCTGTGGCGCGCCAGGTAGACGACCCCCATGCCGCCTTCGCCGAGGCGCTTGTCGACGACGTAGCGGCCGTCGATCGTGGCCCCTACGAGCGGGTCGTTGCCCTTCGCGGTCGACGCCGGCCCGAGCGAACCCGTGGGTGGAGGCGTGGGCGCCGTGGCGGGCAGGGCCTCGGTCGGTGGGGGCGCCGTGGCGAGCTCCAGCGCGCGCGCGGGGGCGCCGGCAGCTGGCGCGCCCGCCACGGGCAGCGCCGCGCCCTGCGCGACCTTGCCGAGCAGGCCCGCGGCGATCGCCTGCGAAGCGTCCATCTCGAGCGTGCCGTTCATCGGCCGCGAGGCGCGCGACTGCGCCGACCCATCGGTGGGACGCGTCTCGGGGCCTCCAACCGGAGGCGTGGGCGCACGGCCGGCCGCACTCATCGCCGACCAGGGTAGCAGGCCGGCTCCGCTCCGGCCCACCAAGCTTCGCCTCGCGTCGGCTGCACCCTCGCTGACGCCCAGCGCTCGCTCTGCTACGCCCTCGCTCGATGGGCTACCCCCTGATGCTGGCGGCGCGCTATCTCGGCGGGCGCAAGCGACAGTCGATCTCGGTCGGCACCGCCTTCGCGGTGCTCGGGGTCGCGCTCGGCGTGGCCGCCTTGCTCACGGTGATGAGCGTCACGGGCGGCTTCCAGGAGCAGTTCCGCGACAAGGTGCTCGGCGTCAACGCGCACGTGTTGGTGCTCAAGCCGCCGACCGGCTTCCGACGCTGGCGCGTGATCATGGAGAAGATCCGCGTCGTCGAGGGGATCCGCAACGTCGCGCCCTTCAACATCCGCCCGATGATGCTCTCGCGTGGACGCGCCACGGCGACCGGCGTGCTGCTGAAGGGCGTCGATCCGAAGGCCAGCCTCGGGGTCGGGCTCGAGGAGGGTGTGCCCGCGGTGCTCGATCTGCCGCGCCACATCCTGCGTGGTGAGAAGGGCGAGTGCGCGACCGATGATCTGCGCTGCGGCGTCGAGCAGCTCCGTGGGCTGCGCACCGAGGCGATGGCGAAGCACCTGCTCGCGGAGGAGGCGCGTCGAGGTTACTCGCCCCAGCTCCCGGCCGTGCCGAGCGCGAGCGCGAGCGCGGAACCCGGCGCGAGCGCGGCGCCAGGTCCGAGCGCGGCGCCAGGTCCGAGCGCGCAGCCGGGCGGGAGCGCGGCACCGGGAGAGCTTCCGCCCGAGCTCAAGCAGGAGCTCGAGCGGCGCATCCGCGAGATCGAGGAGCGGAACGGGCTCGGTGAGGGGCGTGAGGTCGCGCCTGGCGCGCAGCCGAAGCCCGAGGCCGGCGCGGCCGCGCCGTCGGAGGCGCCACTGCCCAGTGGAGCGCCGGTGGGCGACGTGACGCCGGAGGGCGGCTACGCCAGCGTGCTGCCCGACGACGACGAGCTGCCGGCCGATCTGGTGAAGGATCCCTGCGACGACCCGGAGGCCGTGAAGCAGATGCCCGGGCTCGTGGTCGGCAAGACGCTCGCGCGCACGCTCGACGTCGACCTCGGAGGCTGCGTCACGATCACCTCGCCGACCATCGGCTTCATGCAGATGGCCGACGGCGCCCTGCGCGCGCCGATCGCGAAGCGCTTCCGTGTGCTCGCGATCTTCGAGGCGGGCTTCGAGCAGTACGACGCCAAGCTCGCGTACACCGATCTCTTCGAGCTCGTGGAGTTCTACGGCGACGAAGAAGACGCGATCGTCGGCATCGAAGCGAAGATCGAAGACATCGACGCCTCCGAGGAGGTGCTCGCGCGCGTGAAGGAGGCGCTCGGCTCGCCGGCCTACCAGTACATGGACTGGAAGGAGCTCAACCGAGGGCTCTTCACCGCGCTGCTCATCCAGAAGGTCGGCATGAGCGCGGTGCTCGCACTCATCATCCTCGTCGCGGCCTTCACGGTCGTCGCCACGCTCATCATGGTCGTGCTCGACAAGAAGAAGGAGATCAGCGTGCTCAAGGCCATGGGCGCGACCGACGGCGCGATCCTGAGGGTCTTCCTCTACCAGGGCGCGCTCATCGGCACGCTCGGCACGAGCCTCGGCCTCTTGCTGGGCTACGGCGTGTGCAAGGGCCTGCTCGTCTACGCCTTCCCGCTAGACCCGAAGGTCTACTTCATCTCGCACCTGCCCGTGCTCATCCGCCCCTTCGAGTTCGTCGTGACCGGCGCCATCGCGATCACGCTCTGCCTCGCAGCCACCGTCGTGCCCAGCCTCTACGCGGCGCACATCCGCCCCGCGGAGGGCTTCCGCGACACCTGAACCCTTCTGGGCTCGGCACAGGCCGTGCCGCGCTCGGTCCGCGGCGCCCGCGCGCGCCAGGTCCGGAGGAGATCCGAAGCATGTCGTCGTTCTGGTCCGAGCTCAGGGATGCCTTCGACGAGGGGCGCGACGAGGGCCTGCACGGCGCGCCGAACGAGCTCTTGGTCGACGCCATGATGCTCGCCGCGCGGGCCGACCGGAAGGTCACCGAAGACGAGCTCGAGCGCGTCGTGCGCCTGCTCGCGGGGCATTTCGCCCGCTTCCGCGACCTGCCCGCCAAGGAGCTCTACGCGCTGCTGCACGCGTCGGTGCTCCGGCTCGACGCTCGCGGCGAGCCCGAAGATCAGCTCGCCTCCGTCGCGCGGGAGCTCCGGGCTCACGGGGGCTTCGCCGCCGAGAAGGGCTACGCGCTCGCCTATGCGACGCTGCTCTCGGGCGGCGTCGACGAGGCCGAGCGCGCCTTCGCGGAGCGCCTGCGCGCGGCGCTCGAGCTCGAGCCACGCCGTGCACGCGAGATCGAGCTCGACCTCGAGACCGCGGCGCGCCTCCGCTGAAGACCCGGAGCCCGGCCTCGGCCTCGCTCTAGCTCCAGGCCACGTCGCGCCCCGCGCGCAGCCGCAAGAGCTGCTCGAGCGCCTCGGTGGGCGCGAGGCCCTCGTGCAGCACCGAGTAGACCCGCTCGAGCAGCGGGCACTCGAGGCCACGCTCCGCCGCGAGCGCACGCGCGGCCACGGCCGTGGTCACACCCTCGGCCACCATGCCGAGGCGCGCGACGGCCGCCTCGAGCGACTCTCCACGTGCGAGCGCCTCGCCGATGCGGTGGTTGCGCGAGTGCTTGCTGCGGCAGGTGACCATGAGGTCGCCCACGCCCGCGAGGCCCGAGAGCGTCGCCGGCCTCGCCCCGAAGGAGCTGCCGATCGCCGTGACCTCGGCGAGGCCGCGCGTCACGAGCAGGCTCATGGCGTTCTCGCCCATGCCCATCGCGTGTGCCATGCCGGCCGCGATCGCGACGACGTTCTTCAGCGCGCTCGCGAGCTCCACGCCCACCACGTCGGTCCCCCCGAAGACGAGGAAGCGGTTCGAGGTGAGCAGGCGCTTGGCGCAGCGCACGACCTCGGGGAAGCGCGAGCTCGCCACGGTGCCCGCCGGCTCACCGGCGGCGATCTCGGGGGCGATGTTCGGCCCCGCGATGACGCCGATCCGCTTCGCGCAGGTCTCCTCGGCGAGCACCTGGCTCATGCGCGCGAGCGTGCCCAGCTCGAGGCCCTTCGCCGCGTGCAAGACCAGCTGCTCGGGCGAGAGCACGTCGCCGAGCGAGCGCGCGACCTGGCGCATCGCCTGGGCCGGCACGACGAGCAGCACCACCTCGGCGCCGCGCACCGCGCGCGCGAACTCCGCGGTCGCGCGCACACGCGGCGAGAGCACGAGCCCAGGCATGCCCCTCGGGTTCAGGCGCGTCTCTTCGATCTCGCGCACCTGCTCCGGGTCGCGCGACCAGAGCCGCACGTCGAAGCCGTTCTCGGCGACGAGCTGCGCGAGCGTCGTGCCCCAGTTGCCCGCGCCGAGCACCGCGACCGCGTTCTCGGCGCTCACGAGGCCTCCTCGGGCAGGAGCGAGGGCGCCGACAGGAGCCCGTAGCCCTCGACGCGGTTGCGATAGAAGTAGAGCAGGCTCGCGTCTCCGACGACGACGGCCTCGCCGCGCGCGGAGAGGACCGGGAAGCCGTGGTAGGTCGCGAAGCAGCGCAGCCCCTGCTCGAGCACCTCTTCGGGGCCCGCGCCGAGCTCTTCGTTGCGAGCGATCGCGCCCTTCTCCGCGAGCCGGGCGATCTCGTCGAGCAGCTCCGTGAGCAGCAGCAAGAGCTCGGTGCGACGGATCGACGTGCCGGGGTGGATGCGCCGCACGAGCCTGTGCACTGGCTCGGCCTCGAACCTGCGACGCAAGAGCTCGAAGGCAGCGAAGGACACGGCCCAGGTCGCGCGCACCACGTTGTCGCGGCGGTAGGCCTCGAGCAGGCGCTCCTCGAGCTGCTCGGTGTACGCGGCGTCACGCTGTGGATCCGCGCAGATCTCGCCCCGCGAGCGCAGGTAGCCGGCCGCGTCGATCGTGCGGCCACGCGGATCGAGCGAGCGGCCTCGGTCGTCGACCGCGCAACCGAAGGGGTCGAGCGGCTCGCCGATGCGCACGTCGAGGTTGACGTCGAGGGCCATGAGCTTGCGCAAGAAGCCGAGCCACAGCTCCACGCGATCCGGCTCTTCGTCGATCGGCGGCAGGTAGCGCTCACGACCCGTGCGATGGAGGAAGTCGTCGACGAGGCTCGAGGCCTCGAGCACGAGCGGGTAGGAGCAGGTCGCGGGCACGATGAAGATGCGGCCCTCCGCCGCGCCCGATGCGGCGCGGTTGCGGAAGGCGGCGAGCGTCGTCCCGAGCAGGCCCTTCTTGAGCCTTCGCTCGAGCCCGAAGGAGCGACTGCGCGTCCCACCCGGGAAGAAGAGCTGGTGCTGCCCGCGCTCGAGCGCCACCGTCGCGTACTCCTTGAGCAGCTCGCGGTAGAGCGGATCGCTCTTCGTGCGGTCGATCGTGTAGGCGCCGAGGTTGTGCATGAAGTAGCCGAGCACCCGGTTCGTGAAGAGGTTGAGCCCCGCGCCGTAGGCGAAGGGGGGCAGCCCGAGCGCGTGGATCACGTAGCCGAAGAGGAGCGAGTCGAGGTTCGACACGTGGGTGGGCACGAGCACGACCGTGCCGAGGCGCTCGAGCGCGCGCAGCCGCTCGATGGCGCCGCTCGTGACCACCCGATCCGAGAGGCGCCCGAGCTCGGGCACGCGGAAGAGCGCTTCGCCCGGCGTGGTGCCGTTGAGCAGGGCGGTGAAGGCCAGCGGCAGCACGCGCGTGGCGAAGGCGTAGACCCGCGGGTCGAAGTGCCCCGCGATCTCGCCCGCGTAGCGGCCCACCGTCTCCTCGAGCAAGGCGCTCGGGTCCTCCGCGTGCGCGAGCGCGCGGTGGAGCTTCGCGACGAAGGTCCGATCTTCGGCGCGCTGCACCCCGCGTGGGTGCCGCGCGAGGCGCTGCCGCTCGTGGTAGACGGTGCCGCCGAGCAGCTCGGCGAGCGCGCGCGCGAGCACGCGACGCTTCGCCTCGGCTGCGATCTCGTGCCCCGGGGCCATCCAGCCCGGCGTCGCGGGCCGGGTGGGCAGGGTGGCGGCCGCCCCCGCCGGGACGAACGCGGGCCAGGGCGGGATGGAGCGCGGCGCGGGTCCCACGCGCCCCGCCAGGCACGAGCCGAGCCATCGCGAGAACGACGGGGGCTTCCGCTTGGATCGGCCTCCGCGCCGCGTGCTCGCGGGGGCAGGGGCCTCTTCGTGGCGCTCCCTCGTCGCGCAAGCCCCGCGGAGCTCACGCATCTGCTGCGCCTCGCGCCGCGATCAGCCCAGCGGCCAGCTCGAGGCCGCGAGCTTCGCCGTGGCGCGCGGCAGCTCCCTGCGCAGCTCCTCGATGCCGAGGCGCTGGCGCGGGTCGCGGCGCAGGCAGGCGAAGAGCAGCTCCGAGAGCGGGCCGAGCCGCGGATCGCTCGCCCAGCTCCGGAGCTTGTCCGGCAGGCCGTCGTGGCCGAGGTGCGCGCTCAAGAGCTGCGCCTCGGTGTCGCCGTCGAAGAGCAGCTCGCCCGTGAGCGCCTCGTAGGCGAGGCACGCGAAGGCGTAGATGTCGGCGGGCGGCGCGAGCGCCTCGTGCTCAGGTGGAACCACGCCCCAGATCTCCGGCGCCGCGTAGGGCGGCGAGCCGCAGCCCGGGCGGATCTTCCGGCCCGCGAGGCCGAAGTCGACGAGGACGGGCGTCTCGCCGTTCCGCAGGATCACGTTCGATGGTTTGAGGTCCAAGTGACCGACGTCGACCGAGTGCATCGCCGCGAGGCCCGAAAGCACCTGCTCGAGCACGGACAGCGCCGTCTTCGTGTCGAGCGCGCGGGTGTCGATGAGCCGCTCGAGGTCGGCGCCCTCGACCAGCTCCATGACGAGGATCGGCTTCGGCCGCGCCGCGAGGTCGAAGGTCACGAAGCGCGCGAGGTTGTCGTGCGCGGGCACCGCCATGAGCGCCGTCGCTTCGGCGCGGAACATCGCGAGGAACTCCGTCTCGCTCAGGTGCCGCGCGGCGCCCGCGTTGTAGTCGGGCACCTTGAGGGCGAAACGCTCGGCCTCGGGATCGTGGCGGTCCTCGGCGCGGGTCACGGCGAAGACCGAGCCCACCGCGCCAGCGCCGAGCGGCCGCTGCACGTAGAAGGCGCCGAGCACCCTGCGCGCCGGGAGCCACGCCGGGAGCTGATCGGCCGGTGCGACGGCCATCGACTCGGCCTTCGTGGTGTCGACGCTGCGGGGCAGGGCGAGCACGCGCCGCACGGCCTCGTCGACGATCGAGGACAAGGGCGCGAAGATCCCCTCGCTCGTCGCCGCCGCGAGCTCGTCGATCTCCGTGGGCGTGGGGGGCGCGGCGTCGGCCTCGACGTAACGCGCGATCGCCATGGAGAGCGCGCGTTTGTTGCGGTGGCGCAGCTCCTCCGGAGCGTCGTCGAAGACGCGACCTCGTGCGCCGAGCTCGAGCTGGACCAGGCCGGCGAGGGCGTTCTCGAGCGCGACGAGCGTGCCCGCGTCGCGCTCCTCGCCCGAGAGCGCCGAGAGGCTCGCGGCGCCGCCGGTCGCGGCGAGCGCCTGCGCGAGCTTCGCGAGCACCGCGTGCAGCACGTCGGCGCGCGCGCTCCCCACCGAGGCGAGCTCGTCCGCGAGCGAGACGAGCGCGCTCTGCTCCGCCGACCGCCGCGCGAGCTCGAGGTCGGGGGGAGGGGCGATGGAGTCGTCGCCGCGCGTCATCGCGCGCGGCAGCTCCCCGCGGTGGGCGCGCAAGAGCGCCGCGAGGCGCCAGAGCAGGCGTCGCACGTCGGGGTCCATGCTGGCCTCGGCGAGCGTGTCGATGTCACGCGGCTCCCTCAGCGTGCTCGCGGCGGCGAGCAGCACGTCGGCGACGTCGCAGGCGGCGGTCCGCACGAGCGCATCGAGCGAGCGCGCGAAGGTGGCCATGAGCGCACGGTGCAGTGAGCGGTGAGGTCGGCCCGCGAGGATCCCACCGAGCGCGCGCGCGGTCGTCTGCCAGCGACGTCGCCCCTCCGCGGAGTCCTCGTCGCCCGCACCCGGATCGCTGTCGACCACGTGCAACAGCGTGCGCAGCCGCGCGAGGCGCATCGGCAGCTCGGCTTCGTCGTCGGTCTCGCCGGCGCGCACCTCGTCGCCGAGCAACACCATGAGCGTGCGGCGGCGGGCCGACTCGAGCTCCTGCTCGGTCGCGGCGACCCGCTCCTGCCTCGGGTCGAGCCTGAGCAGCGACGCGAGCGCGCCGCGTTCGAAGACGGAGACGTCGAGATCCCGCAGCACCGCGTAGCTCGTCCTGCGTGCGACGCTGCTCGACTGCTCCGAGTCGACGGCCTCGAGCGCCGCCAGGATCTCTCCGAGGCTCTCGACGATGCGCACGCCCTCGCTGCGCGCTGCCGCCGCACCCTCCCGCGCGAAGAGCAGCACCGCGCGATCCACACGCGCGGCGAGGCGAGGATCCTCGCTCTCCGGGGCGCCGAGCTCGCGCTCGAGCTCACGGTGCACCACGCGTTGCCCTTCGTTCGCTGGGCTCACCGAGCCCAGGTTGCGCAGGGCACGTGCGCAGGCGCGATCGGCGAAGCTCGTCGCGCCGAGCTCACGCCGGAGCCACACGGCGGCGTCGGCCACGTCGACCGGGGCGCGTGCACCGAGCAAGCCGTAGAGCTCCTCGGCGAGCTCGGGCTCCGTCTCCGCGGCGCGCGCGAGCCCCCACACGAGCGGCGCGGGGGCGCCAGGATCACGCTGGAACAAGCCCCCTTCGATGGCGCGCTTCGCGAGCCGGAGCGCGAGGTCCGGGTGCGTCGCGCCGAGCCCACCGAGGCCGGCGGCGGCGCGCCGCCACTCGGTGATCGAGTAGCCCTCGCCGAGCTCGCGCTCCAGTGCGTCGACGCCGTCGTCGCACCAGGGGGCGACCAGGCCCCGCGCGATCGCCGCGTGTCGCCAGACGAGCGGCTCGCGATCCGCCACGAGCCGCGCGGCGATCTCGGCGAGCGAGCCGCCCTCCGCGAAGAGCCTGGCGGGTGCACGATCGCCTTGCCCGGCGCGGTGCGCGGCCTCGCGCGCGGCGCGCTCGACGAGCCTCGCGGCGAAGCGTCGCTCGGGCAGCGAGCGCATCGACGGCGCGCGCAAGTAGAGCCGCGTCAGCTCGCGGCGCGAGGCGATGGTGAGCGCGAGCGGCCCGGCCGGCACACCCTCGGCGTGGGGTAGCTCTGCGAGCAGTGAGATGCGCGCGACGACGGCCGGGCTCGAGAGGCCCTTGCCTCCCGCGCGCGCCATGGCCGTGGCGATGAGCGCGAAGGCCTCGGCGTCGGCGCCGAGCAGCCGCGACAAGACGCGCCTGCCGAGCTCGTGCTGCTCCGGGCCGGGCGGCAGCGCCGAGGCGAGCGTGTAGAGCGCGGCGCCGGCCGGGCCGGCGGCGAGCCAGTCGAGCTCGTCGAGCAGCTTGGACTCGAGGCAGAGCTTGACCGCCGAGGCGAGCGCCTCGGGCCTCAGCCCCTCGAGCGGGCTCGGGGCGTCGTCCGAGGAGCTGCGCGCGAGCTCGGTCAGCGCTGGGCGCAGCACGAGTCGCCGCTCCGCCTCCGGCGTGCGCGGCAGATCGACCAGCCCGCCGACGAAGGCCGAGCCGTCGCGGAAGCGAGCGCGCGTGTCGAAGCGCCGGCTGCCGCGTTCGTCGGCGGCGGGCGCGCCGCTCGGGGCGGAGCTCGCCGGCTGGATGGAGGCCGAGGCCTCGCTCACGAGCGCTTCCGCTTCGAGCGGCGCCCGAGGGCTGCGGACAGGGCGAGCGCACCGAGCGCGAGCGCGGCGCCCGAGCCACGGCCGCTCGAGCCCGTCGTCGCGCTGCAGTCGCAGCCTCCGCCGGTCGGGTCGGACGTGGAGCTGCCGCCGCTGCCGCCCGCGCCTCCGCCTCCGCCCACGCCGACCGCGATGGCGCCCGGGCCCTCGCCGCCGCCACCGCCACCGCCGAGGCCGAAGTCGACGCCCACCGAGGCGATCTGGATCGGCGCCGCCTCCCCCGTGGCCACGAAGGCGTCGTGCAGGATCTCGCCCTTGTCGTCCGTCGTGTTCTCGGCGCGCAGGAAGTCGACGTAGTGTTTGGTCATCGACTGGAAGTAGACGCGCGCCTCGACGCGCAGATCGGTGCTGTACGAGAGCGGCACGCTCACGTCGAAGGTGGCCTCGTCGTAGTCGCGGTATCCCCCGCTTCCGTCGCCGTAGTCGATGCCGATGGGCTCGGTCGTCGGCGTGGCGACGAAGCCCTTCGGCGGGATGCGCGTGTCGAGCAGCACCATGTCGTGCAGCGCGAGGTGCTCTTCGGCCTCGGGGGCCGCGCCGTCCCACCGCCCGTGCTGCGCGCGGTAGACCCGCGTGCTCTCCGGATCGACGATCTCGCCCGTCGCAGCGTCGAAGGCGCCCACGACGAAGTGCTCCTGGCCGAGCGTCGGCTCCACGATCACGAGCGCGATCCAGGCGCGCCGGCTCTCCGCGTAGCCCGTGGGGAACTTGTGGCCGGTGAGGTTTCTCACGCGCACCGTCGCCTGGAAGCTGTCACCGGGCAGCACCGAGCTCGGCAGCCCCGAGAGGCTCAGCTCGACGCTCGACTCGAGCGAGACCAGCGTGGCGTCGAGCGCCTGCTGGAAGGCGCCGGCGTACTGCGTCGCGCGCTCGGGGTTCGTGTGCATGACCGCGCGGATGCCCCAGTGGTTGCCGCCGACGAAGGAGTGCGAGCGAGGGTCGGTGCGCAGCGGGTTGATGTAGACGGTCTGGATCGGCCACTCGCCCCGCTTGCGCGGCATGTGGCAGTCCTGGCAGCTCTTCGGATCGCTGCCGGTCGGCACGAAGGCGCTCTGCGCCCACTCCTCGTAGGTCGTGTCGAGAGGGAAGTCGTAGGCGGTCGGCACGCCGAGCGCGTCGCGCAGCTTCTTGCCCGGGTTCGACACCTGGTGGCACTGGCCGCACATCGAGGAGTCGCCGAGCGAGAGCTGCTGCAGGCTCGCGTGGTGCGGCGAGGTCGCGTCGTCGTAGGGGCCGCGCTTCGCGGTGTTCTCGTCGTAGTACACCTGTGCATTGCCGATGAGATACGGCTCGGACGCGTTCACGTCGGGGTTCTCGTTCATGCGGTGGCAGCTGTCGCAGCCCACGCCTTGCAGATCGATGGCGTCGAAGGCGCTGCCGTCGGGCGGCGTCGCGTGGCCGCGCACGTAGGACTGCGGCGCGTGGCAGCGCAGGCAGAAGGTGCCGATGCCGGGCTCGTCTTGGTTGGCGACGGTGAGCGCCGCGAAGAAGACCGGGTCGCGCGCGGCGTTGGCCATCATCGTGCCGGCCCACGACGTGAACGGCAGGTAGCCGTACTCTGCGCTCAGCGCGCCCTGGGAGTGGCAGCCAGCGCAGGTCTCGGCGTCCGAGAAGAGGCCGCCGTTCGGCAGATCGCCGGGCTGGGTGCCGCCCGATTGGGCGAGCGCTGCGGTTGCGAGAGACACCGAGGCGCCGAGGGCCACGAGCGAGACACCGAAGCGACGAGCAGAGCGCTGCATGCCTCGAAGGCTATCCGAAAACGCGGTGGTGCGAGGCGCTCCCTGAGTCGAGCCCGAGCGGCGGCGCAGCCCCTCCGCGCCACCCGCTCGCGGTTCCACCCGGCCCCGCTCGGTGCGGTTCAGCCGCCGCTCGGCACGTAGCCGTTGCGCAGGTAGTTTCCGCGACCGGTCGGCCAGAGCAGGCAGTCGCTCGAGGAGCCCGGCACCTCGTAGACGAGCACCTGCCCCGCGTCGGAGTCCTTCGTGGCGACCAGGATCTCGAGCACGCCGTCGCCGTCGACGTCGGCGATCGTCGGCACCGGCATCGCGCCGCGCCCGGGCAGCGATACGCGGTGCTGGAGGTTGCCGCCCGCGTCGAGGACGAAGAGCTCGCCATAGCCCTCGACGGTCGAGTACGTCGCGAAGACGATCTCCGGCACCCCGTCGCCCGAGAGGTCGGCGACGAGCACGCCGCCGGTGGCGACGACGTCGCTCTGCGTATACCCCACGCTGAAGAGCACCTCTTGCCGCGCGTCGACCGCGTGGATGCGCCCGTCGAAGCCGGCGAAGATCATCTCCGGGCCCTCGCGCGTGGGGTCGAGCTCGGCGACCGTGACCTGGTTGGTGATGCCGACGATGTTCGTCTCGCCGTAGTCCCAGAGCCCGGAGAGGTAATCCGGGAAGCGCAGCGGGAGCTCCCAGCCCGCGGGGCGCGTGCCGTCGTGTCGCATCGCCCAGAGCGCGACGCCGAGCTCGCGCTCGGTCTGCGCCGCGTTCTGCACGCTCGCGAGGTAGACGAGCTCGCCGACGCCGTCCCCGTCGAGGTCGGCGATCGCCGGCGCGGTGTTCGTGTGGTGCGCCTGCAACGCGGTCGACTCCTCGGGCGCCCAGCCCTGCGCGGCCTCGGCCGGATCGTGAAGCCCGCGCACGCCGAGGAACTTCGTGCGCCCCTCGAAGCTCGGTGCGCAGTCGAAGGCCTCGCCGGTGCCGCGATGCAGCGAGTTGTAGGCGTTGTCCTGCGTCGCGAAGACGTCGCTCAGGCCGTCACCGTCGACGTCGCCCAGCGCGAGGTTCTGATCGTAACCGTTGTAGACGTAGCAGGCGTCGTCGCAGCCGCTGGCGCCGCTCGTATTGGGCGGGAAGCCCGAGACGATGCTGCCATCGGGGTTCACGGCGATGAGGATGTCGTATTGGCCACTCGCCGAGAGCCCCTGCGTGGTCACGCTCACCAGCTCGAGCGCACCGTCGCCGTCGATGTCGCCGGCGGCGAGGCTGCGCAGCTCACCGCGCCAGCGGATCGGGAAGCCCGCGAGCGCCTCGCCCTTCGCGTCCCAGGCGTAGATCGCGTCGGCCGAGGCCTGCGCGACCTCGAGCCCCGGCAGATCGGGCCTCAGATCCGCGACCACGGGCGAGGCCCAGCAGCGCCCGTCGACGTCGTTCTTCCACACGATGCTTCCGTCGAGGTGCCATACGATCACCCGGCCGTGGCGCGCCGCGAGGATCTCGGTGGTGCCGTCGCCGTCGAGGTCGGCCGCGGCAGGCGAGGCGAGCCAGCCTTCATGCCATTGGTCCGACAGGCTCGCCTTCAGCGTGGGCGCCGCGACGCTGGCGCTGCCCCCGCTCTCGGCGGGCTCGCAAGCGGGCGGTGGAGGCTCGACGCCGCCGCCCACGCCCGTGGGCCCGGAGCCGGGGCCGGTCGGCCCTAGACCCGCGCCGCCCGATCCGTCGCTCGACGAGGCGTCGTCGCCGCAGGCGCCGAGGGCGGCCGAGCCGAGGATCGCGAGGCTTGCTCCGAAGAGACCGAGGTATCGCCGCATGCGCCGATGCTATCGGCTCTCGGCGGCGCGCGCGACGCGCGCTTTCGTGCGGCCCGGTGGCAGCGCTTCGCGCCTTCAGCCCTTCTGCGTATAGCTCGTGTTCTCGAGCAGGATGATGTTCGTCTTCGAGCGCGTCTCGCCCACGCTCGTCACGTAGACGGCGGGTTTGTCCTGGATGGGGCAGACCTTCTCGCAGGCGCCGCAGCCGATGCAGAGCGAGGGATCGACGTGGGGCCGCTGCACGTGGACCTTCTCCATCGGCGGCTCCTGGCCCTCGGGCCCTGGCGTCGCCGAGCGCTTCGGGACGTCGACCTCCTCGACCCAGATGGCCTTCGGGCTCGTCGGGCAGAACTCCTCGCACACGATGCAGGGCGTGCCCATCGACCAAGGCAGGCAGCGACCGTGGTCGAAGAAGGCGGTGCCGATGCTGATCGGCTTCTGCCCGATGCCGAGCTTCTGCGCCTCGGTGATCTTCTGGATGGCGCCCGTGGGGCAGACCTCGCCGCAGAGCACGCAGGAGTGCTCGCAGTAGCCGATGCGTGGGATGAGGATCGGCGTCCACAGGCCCTCCACGCCGGCCTCGAACCACGCCGGGTGCAGGGCGTTGTTCGGGCAGACCTTCATGCACTCGGCGCAGCGGATGCACCGCTCGAGGAACTCGCGCTCCTCGACCGAGCCCGGCGGGCGGATGACGCGGTGGTCGTAGTTGGCGTCGATGACGTCGGCGATGCGCATCGCCGGGATCGCCGCCGCGCCCGCCGCAGCCACGGTGAGCGCCGTGCGACGTTGCGTGTCGGGCACGCTGAGGGTGCTGTCGCGCTTCGGCAAGAAGCGGAACTTGATCACGTCCTCGGGGCAGGCCGTCTCGCAGTTCATGCACATGTGGCACTCGTCTTGCCGCCACTTCACGCCGCCCTGCGGGCTGTCGGCGCCTTGGCAGTGCACGAGGCACAGGTTGCAGTCGGTGCACTTCGAATGGTCTTTCTCCATGCCGAAGAGCGCGAAGCGAGCGAACACGCCGAGGAAGGCGCCGAGCGGGCAGAGCACGCGGCACCAGAAGCGCGGCACGAAGCGATTCATGAAGAGGATCGCCGCGAGCGAGATCACGATCAGCCAGGTCTGGTGGAAGTAGGGCTGTTCGTTCGAGTAGACCGTCTCGGCGAGGAAGTCGGTCGCGCCGTCGGCCACCCGCATCGCCGGGCGCGAGCCGGTCTCTGCCACCCAATCGGTCGCGGTGCCGGTGACGTACTGCATCGCGGGCAGCACCCCGAGGCCGATGGCGCGCACCGCGATGCAGATCGGATCGAAGAGCCCACCGATCGCGCTGCCCGCGAGCGAGGCCGCGAGGAAGGCGTAGAGCAGGTAGTATTTCACCCGCTGACGCACGGGGTGCGTCTTGTTCTGCTCGACGCGGCTTCCGCCCTTCAGGTACCGCGAGGGGAAGATCCAGCCGAAGAAGTGGTGGAGCGTGCCGAAGGGGCACATCCAACCGCAGAACACCCGGCCGAAGACGAGCGTGACGAGCAGGAGCCCGAGGCTCCATGCGAGCCCTCGGTAGACGGTCTTCGTCGAGAGCAGGGTCATCGCCGCGACGAAGGGATCGGCGAGCAGGAAGGCTTCGACGGGGTAGGGCAGGCGCACCTCGGTGGCGTCGCTCGCGAAGGAGCCGCGGAAGCCCGTCTGGAAAAGCAGCCACGAGAAGAGCGCGAAGAGGCCGAGCTGCGTCGCGCGCCTGGCCCAGACGAGCCCGCGGATGAGCTTGCGCGCGGGCAGGCCCGAGCCGGGGCGCTTCTTCGGCGAGAGCCCGAGTCTGGCGCGGAGCTTCGCGAGGGCGCCCTCGAGCTCGGCGGGCTTCACGGCGCGGCGCTCAGCCATTCAGGCCTTCACCGGCGCGAGCTTGGCGAAATCGACGACGCCGAGCGAGCGCGCCTCGCCCATCGCCAGGTAGCGGATCTCCTCGGCGGTCTTGCCGATGAGCGTGGCGCCCCAGGCGTCGGCGGCGACCTGATCGATCGACGCGCACACCGTGTGGAGCTCCTTCGTGTCGGCGATGTTGCCGCCCTGCGGGCCGTTTCGCATGAGCACCCGCGTGGCGTCGAGCACCGTGAGCGTCGGCTGCATGAAGGTCGCCAGATCGGCGATCGAGACGTCGATGTTCTGGTGCAGACGGTTGCGCCTGCCGCCGAGCGAGCCGTACCAGTTCTTCATCGCGCCGGTGTAGCCCGAGAGGTTGTGGTGCTTCGCGACGGGCACGTTGATGACCTTGTCGGCCTCGATGAGCGCCGTGTAGACGAGCCACTCGTCGAGCACCTCGCCGCGCAAGCGCATCGTGCGGAAGCGGTGCTCGGCGGGGATGATCACCTCCGCGCCGACGTCGTAGGCGGCCTTCCAGATGCCGGAGCGCTGGAAGCAGCGGTTGGGTTCGTTGCACGACGCGTCGGTGACGACGACCGTCTTCGCGCCGGCGTCGTAGGCGAGGCGCACGACCTCGGCCACCACGCGAGGGTTGGTGTTGGCCGCGTGCAGCGGGGTGCGATCCCAGCCGATGTTGGGCTTGACCACGACGACGTCGCCACGCGACACGAAGCGCCGCATGCCGCCGAGCGCGTCGATCGCGCGGCGCGTGAGCGAGGCCGGATCGCGATCGGCCTCGACGTTCAGCGGGTCGGCGCCGGCCGCGATGGCCATCGAGGGGAGCGCGCCGTCGGCAGGCACGCGGTAGTCACGGACCTGCGGCTTGCCCTTGGCGCTCGCGATGTCGATGCCGCCCCGATCGAAGCTGGCGCGCGTGATCGCTGCGGCGCTGCCGAGCACGAGGCCGGCGGCACCGAGCCGCGTGAGCGCTTCACGACGGGAGATCGCCATGAGGGAGTGGTACCGCGCCGCGGGCGCTCCGCCAAGCGAGGCGGAATGGCTCAGTAGGAACCGGGCTCGACCGGGCCGAGGCCGCCAGCGGGCGTGGGACTCGGCGCCATGGGCGAGAGCTCGACGGGCGCCGAGGGCGTGTGCTGTTCAGGGTTGGGTGGTGAGCTCGGCTCGAGCGTCGGGCCGAGCGGTGGTGGCGAGGGGGGGGGCGCGACCGGCGAGCTCGTCCCGAGAGACGGGGTCCACGCTGGCGTGTTCGGCTCCGCGATCTGCGTCGAGTGCTCCGTCGGCCCGTGGGAAGACAGGCAGCTGGCCTTGTCGATCTCGCAGCGATCTCGCTCCGCGCGCACGCGGTCGAGCTCCTGATCGCAGGCGCTCGCGGCGAGCAGCAGCTTCTCGCGCTCCGCACCGAAGTCGGCGATCTGCCGATCTCGCTCGGTCTTCGCGCGGAGCTGCTCCGCCTCGAGCTCCTCCTCGAAGCGCTTGGTCTCGGCGCGCAGGGTGCTCCGCAGCTCGACGAGCTGCTCGGAGGCGACCTCACAGGCGTCTCCCTGCTTCGAGAGCGCGCTGAGCGTGGAGCGGTGCGCGTCCTGCTCTTCGGAGAGCGCGAGCGCGCAGGTGGCCGCCTCGCGCCGCGCGATGGCGTGTGAGGCGGAGCAGAGGTCGAGCTTGTCGAAGCTCTCGGCCTCGAGCGCGCGCGCCTCCTCGAGCTCCGAAGCGAGCTCGAGCGTCTCGCGCTTCCAGAGGCCGATGCCGATCAGCGCGAAGGCCGCGACCAGGAGCGCCGCGCCCGCGAGGCGCGCCTGCACGAGCTGCCGCTTCTGGCGCTGCCTGAGCGAGTCCTCGATGCGCTCGAGCTCCCGCTCGTGCTCGAGCAAGACCTCCAGCTGCTCCGCGACCGCCGACATGCTCGGGCGATCGTCGGGGTGCATGGCCATCCAGCGCTGGAGGCGCTCGACGAGCAGATCGCGCGGCCCGCCGAGGAGCTCGGGGAGGGCGTCGTCCGCGAGCGGACGTTCGGCGCGCGCGCGGTGGCTCTCCGCGACCTCGGTGCGCGTGCGCGCCTTGGCGCCGGGGAAACGGCGCTCGCCCACGAGCGCGACGAGCAACATCGCGCCGAAGCAGTAGGTGTCCATCTTCTCGGAGAGCGGCGCGTGCTCGTCGATGCCGAGGATGGAAGCGAGCTGCTCGGGCGCCGCGTAGAGGGCGGTGCCCGCGACGAAGCTCGCGTCGCGCTCGGCGGCGACGCCCAGATCGAGCAGGAAGGGGTGGAGCCTGCCGGCGAAGCGCGCGAGGAAGATGTTGTCGGGTTTGATGTCCTGGTGGCGGAGGCCGGCCTGGTGGAGCGCCTCGATGCCTCGCGCGATGGGTAGGAAGATGTCGTAGGCCTCGCGCAGCCCGAGCGTGCCTCGCTCGAGCCGCGTCGCGAGCGTCTCGCCCTCGTAGACGGGCATCGTGAACCAGACGTAATCGCTCGTCGTGCCGTGGTCCTTGAGCTGGACGACGTTCGGGTGGCCGACGGTGGCGAGCATGACGAGCTCGCGCTCCACGTTGCGGCCCGCGTAGTGCGAGCGTGGCAGCACCTTCAGCGCCACGACGTGCTCGGGCACGTCGACGCGCTCGGCCACGTACACCTTGCCGAAGTTGCCCTCGCCGAGCAGGCGCACCAGCCGGTAGTGCATGCCGACGACCGAGCCGACGTCCGGCAGGCTCGCGCTCTGGGCAGCGCGCGCGCCCTCGGGCGAGGTCGTCGGCTCCCGCTGCGACCCGGCGACGTGCTCCGCCGCGATGGTCGTCGCGAAGGCGCGCGTGCGCGTGGCGCGGATGTCGTCTTTCTTCGGCACGCGCGGTCGATCCTACCCGTGCCCGCACGCGCCCGCCACGTTCCCACCCGTGGGGGAGTGCGTGTAAGGTCGGCTCGTCGAGCCCGTTCTCCGCCATCGAGTCCCGCTCCCTCCGCCCCTCCGAGGTCGAACCGTGCGTCACGTGCCGCTACTCCGAGCTCCTCTCCACGCCGCGCTCGTCTTCGTCGCAGCCCAGCTCTGCCTCGGCTGCGGAGGCAGCGCTTCCTTCGCCCCTTCGGCCCAAGCGGTCGGCGGCGACTACGGCGGTGCGGAGATGGTCGAGGCCGAAGCCGCCGGCTACCCGATGGCACCGCCGATGCCCATGGAGCCGATGGACGCCGCCACGGGCACGGCCTCGCTCGGTGACGCCCCCGGCGCCCCGAGCCCCGCGCCGATGCAGCCGTACCGTGCGAAGTCGGCCGCCCAGCCCGGCGCCCAGGTCGCGCCGCCTCCTCCGCCGGGGGGCACCACGCCGACCCAACAACAGGGCGCCGGCGCAGACTCGAAGCGCGCACCGATCCTCATCTACCGGGCCGAGTTCACGATGAGCGTCTTCGACGTGCAGAAGTCGCTCGACGGCGTCGCGGCGCTCGCGTCGACGCACGGCGGCTACCTCGCGCGGCGTGACGATCGCAGCATCACCGTGCGTGTGCCGGCCTCGCGCTTCGACGAGGTCGTGACGGCGCTCGGCGCGCTCGGCGACGTGCTGCACCGCAACGTGGTCTCGGAGGACGTCACCGCCGAGTATCGAGATCTGGAGGTGCAGCTCAGCAACCTGCTCGCGATGCGCGCGCGCTTCGAGAAGCTGCTCGAGAAGGCCCAGAAGGTCGAAGAAGCACTGCAGATCGAGCGGGAGCTCGGCAGGGTCACCAGCGAGATCGAGCGCATCAAGGGCCGCCTCAAGCTGCTCTCGGACCTCGCCGCGTACTCCACGATCACGGTGAGCTTCCAGCCGCGCTCGAGCCAAGCCGTCCAGGACGGGCCCTTCATCCTGCCGCTCCCTTGGCTCGAGCAGCTCGGCTTGCCGCGTCTGTTGCGCCTCTGAGAGCCGGCCCAGCGCGCCCACCGCCCCATCGAGAGCCCCCATGCGCCAAATACTCCCTTCGCTCATCGTCACGGCCGCCCTGCTCGCGAGCTCGGCCCTGCTCCTCGGCTGCGGCCGCCCCTACGAGCCCGCGACGCCCTCGGGCTTCGTCGACCTCGGCGAGGACCGCTACGATCAAGAGACGCACGAGTACCGCGCGAGCACCGCCGACGGCGTCGTGCTCGGTGTGCGCGCCTACGACAACGATCCCGAGGTCGATCTCGCGCTCGTGGGCCGCGCGCTCGAGAACCGCCTCCGTCTGGGCCAGGGCTACGCCTTGCTCGAGAAGAAGGAGGTCTCGGCGCGCGACGGCACCAAGGGCATCCAGCTGCGCTTCGGGCACGACGAGGGCTCGG
This sequence comes from uncultured Polyangiaceae bacterium, assembly GCA_938004785.1. Taxonomy (GTDB): domain Bacteria; phylum Myxococcota_A; class Polyangia; order Polyangiales; family Polyangiaceae; genus CALKVW01. The sequence goes on along the minus strand of CALKVW010000046.1, from coordinate 19,293 downwards.
GGCCTCACCTCTACCTCGTGACGGTCTTCGTCACGAAGGACCGGGTGTTCGTGCTCGAGGCCGGCGGCAAGCGTGAGCTCTTCGACAAAGCCCAGGCCTCGATCGACTGGTCGGTGAAGAACTTCCTGCCCGACTGAGGGCCGAGGCGCGCGAGCACCGCCGAGCCCCCCGGAGGGCTCGGTTGCCTTGGCCACGCGCCCTTGGTAGGTCCGTCCGGTGAGGATCCTCGAACGATCGTCCCGATCCCTCGCGGTCGGCTGGGCTGTCGCCGCGTTGCTGATCGCGCCCGGCGCGTGGGCGCACGGAGCGGGTGGGCGTGAGCTCCCGACCGACGCTCCCGCCGTGACGCCCGAGGGCGTGGAGGCCAAGTCCGAGCTCGACGCCCTCTCGGCCGACCCGGAGGCCGCGCGCATCAGCGCCGAGCGGATCGCGTCCGGGCGGCGCGCGCTCGGCCGCGCCCACGGCGCGAAGCTCGCCGGCGACGAAGTCGGCGCCCGCTCTCTCTCGCGGGTCGCTCGCGCCTGGGCGAAGAGCGCGCGCGCGGCGATCGAGGCCGCCGCCGCAGAGAAGCGCGCCGCGACCGCCGAGGCGAAGGCGCGCGAGCTCGCCGAGAAGCTCGCCCGGGCGCGCACGCTGCTCGCCGAGACCCAGGCGAGGAGAGGCCAGCTGCGGGCGGAGATCCCTCGCATCGAAGAGGCCGCGAAGGCCGCGCGTGAGCGCACGATCGAGGCCGAACGAGCTCGCAGCACGAAGCCCGGAGCGGGCGAGTCCCGCAAGCCACAGGCAGCGCCCGCGAAGCCCTCGACCGGAGCGGGTCGATGAGCCGGGCCGCCAGGTCGCCGGCACCTCGCGGCGCTGGGCCGAGCCTCGCGCTCGCGCTCTGCGTGGCGCTCTCCGCGCTCGGCGCCACCGCATGCGCGCCGATCCCCCGGCCGCGGGTGCTCGACGAGGCCGATCGCACGAGCGAGGCTCCGGCGGTCGTCGAGGCCAAGCGCCTCGCCTCGGGCGCCTGGGCGCTCGCCGAGAAGCTGCGCGCCGACGCACACCTCGCGGCCGACGACGGACAGACCGCCAGGGCCCAGTGGCTCGCGGAGGAGTCGCTCGCCGCCTACGCCGAGGCGGTCGACGCCTCGCGCAAGGTCAAGGGCGTGGAGCGAGAGCAGCGAGCGCTGGTCGAGCTCGAGCGCAACGAGCGCGAGCTCGCCGAGCTCGACGCCGAGCAGGCTCGGCTCGGCACCGAGGTCGACGCGCTCGAGCTGCGGCTGCGTGTGGCGCGCGACGCCGAGGCGCCGGCCCCCTCGGGTGCGGCCTCCGGGCCGCGAGAGGCCGCGCGACGAGAGGCTGCGCGCGCGATGCGCGTCGAGGCCCGGCTGCTCTGCGCGGCCGCCCGGATCCTCGCGCCCAAGCCCAAAGCGGGCTCCTCGACGGCTCCTTCGGCGGCCGCGGCTCCGCCGGGCGCCTCCGCGCCCGAAGACCCGAGCGCACCCGAGTCGATCGCGCGCGATCTCGGCCAGGCCGAGGCTTGGCTCGACGAGCTCGACCGCGCCCTCGGCCCCGAGCTCGAGCGCTCCGTCGCGCCGATCGACCTCGCGACGCGCGCGAGAGCCAGCTGTCTGTCGGTGCTCACGCGAGCCCGACGCGCGGGCGACGCCGCCGGCGCCCAGGCGGGCGTCGGAGAGCAGCTGCTCGGCGAGCTCGCCGCCTACGCGCGGCGGGCCGGCGGGCTCAGCGCCCAGCGCGACGAGCGGGGCGTGGTCGTGGTGCTCGGGCAGGTCTTCGACCGCGACAAGCTCCGCCCCGAGGCCGCGGCGCGCCTCGCGGAGCTCGATCGCGTCGCTGCGGCGCACCCGAGCTTCCCACTCGCGATCGTAGTGCACACCGACCAGCCCGTCTCGGCGCGCGACGAGGCCGCGTGGCAGGCCCGCGCCGAGCGCGTCGCGGAGGTCTTCGCGAGCCGTCCGGCCGAGCGCAGGCTCGCGATCGTCGCGGGGAACTCCTTGCCGCTCGTCGACCACCAAGCCCGAGACCGCGCGAAGAACGCGCGGGTCGAGATCGTCTTCCTCACCCCGGAGGTCCTGTGAGCCCCATCGCCGATCGACCCATGGCTCCTTCCGTCTCCACGCCTCGAGCGGCCTCGCCGCGTTGGGGTAGGCGCGGATGGCTCGCGCTCGCAGCGCTCGGCGCGTTCACCTCCATGGCCGGGCTCGGTTGCGAAGACACGGCCAAGCTCTCCGAGCAAGCCGGCCGAGATGCGCTGCCCGTGCTCGAGCCGCTCGTCGAGCGCGACGTGGCGCAGGTGCAGAAGGGCCTGCCCAAGGGCGTGGAGATCCTCGCCAAGCGCCTCGCTGAGGACCCAGCGGCGGACAGGCTGCAGGTCCAGCAGTCGATCAAGGCCGCGCGCGAGAACGTCGAGGAGCTCAACTTCGCGAAGGGCACCTTCTTCGCCTTCGCCTCGCCGGGGGGCGTCGTACTGCGCAGCGAGGCCGACCCGGACCGCCTCGTGGACCAGAACCTCTTCGACGCCTTCCCCGGGCTGAAGAAGGTGGTCGAGCCGGGCGCCGGCGTGGTCGAGGTCTGGGGCGAGCTCGAGGGCATGCGAGGCGTTCGCAACGGGCCCGACCTCGCGTGGGTGGCCGCGCACGCCGTCGCGGGTGTGCCCGGGAGCGCCACCGAGAAGGAGCCACGCGGCGTCTTCCTCACGGGCTGGTCGTTCCGCGCCTACGCGGGGTACCTGCAGTCCGCGGCGCGCCAGCACTTCGAGCAGAAGGCGCGCGACGCGGGGGGCGGCAAGACGCCGCTCGTCTACGTGTTCCTCGCGCGAGGCGACCAGGCCTACGGCGACGCGGTCTCCCCCGACGTGACCGCCGAGCAGGTCGCCAAGCTCGGTCTCTACGAGAAGGCAGGCGACGGCGTGTACGCCACCCAGATCACGGTCGAGAAGACCCCCTTCGCCGTGGTCGCGAAGCGCATGCCGAAGCTCGGGCCCGAGGTGGCGATCGCCGTGCTCGCGAGCGTGCTCTGATGCGCGCGCCGTCGCACAATCTGCGCGCTTCCGCCGCAGCTTTGCTAGAGTGACGCCGGCATGAGCGCCGCCTCGATCGATCAGTTGCTCCAGGTCGTCCGCGACGTGATCGGCCCGCTCGTGCGCGCCGACGGGGGCACGATCTACGTGGTCGCCGTGGAGCCCAACCACCTCTCGCTCCACCTCGCCGGGCGCTTCGCGGGCTGCCCCGGTACACCCCAGGTCGTGCGCGGCATCATCGAGCCCGCCGTGCGAGCGGTCGCTCCTTCCGCGCGCCTCGAGGTCTCGAGTGGCATCCGCGTGCCCGAGGGCGCCTCGCTCGTCAGCTGAGGCTTGGGGCCGCGCCAGCTCGGCGCAGCTCCAGCTCGGCGCAGCTCCAGCTCGGCGCAGCTCCAGCTCGGCGCAGCGGCTCGTTTCTCGCCAGCGGGGTGCCCCTCGCCGGCACCGGAACGAATACGGAGCCGGCGGGGCATGCCTCGCCGACTCCGTTCGTCAGGCCCGTGGACCCGCAGCGAGCGCTCAGCGCTTCGCCGGCGGCTTGTTGCCGGGCTTCTTGTCGTCGGGCTTGGGCGGCTCGGGGGTCTTCGACGGCGGGCGCAGGATGCCGCTCACGGCGTCGTCGATCTTCTCGCCGCCGCCCACGGTGTTCTTGCGAAGCGTGGGGAGCTGCGCGACGGTCGCCGCGTCTTGGAAGGCCAGGCCGACCTGGTCGCTGCTCCAGTCGATCGCGCGGACCTGGATGCCGGCGTTCTGGTAGTCGACCTCGTTGAAGGGCCTGCCCTTGTCGGGGTCGGCGGGGAGCGGCCGACCGGCGACCTCGTAGTAGGCGTTGAGCTTGCCGACGGCCTCGTCGAAGGTCTTGCCCCAGGAGCTCTTCTCCCCGATCGGCAGCTCGTCGACGATCTTCCAGAGCTTGCCCTGGATGAAGAAGAACGTGCGCGTCTTGCCCTTGCGCGTGATCTGCATCAGCGCTTCTTGGTTGCCGTAGCTGAACTCCGGCTTGAGCGGCGTCGCGTCCCAGCCGGTCGCGAGCGTGCCGAACTGGGTGTAGCTCCGGCGGAACTCGAGCTTCTTCTCGGCGACCTCGGCGTCGATCGACTCCATCTGGATGCCGGGCTGAGCCTTGCGGTAGCGCTCCTTGTAGTCACCCTCGATCACGCGGTCGTAGATCGTCGCGAGCTTCTTGTGGTCGATGCCCCAAGCGAGGTCCTTCGGATCGATCGTGACGGGCTTCTTGGTCGTCGGCGCTTCGGCTGCAGGCGCGGGCGCAGCGGGCGCGGGCTTCGCGGGCGGCTTGGCGAGCGCGGGCGAGGCGACGAACAGCGACGCCGCAAGCGCGGCGAGGGGTGCGAGGTGTAGCGACATCGTCCAACGCTTCGAGCTCATGTTCTCCTCCGACGACAATACCCACTCGTCCTAGCACTTCGATCCGCTCGGCCCAAGACTCAGCCACGGTTCCGACGGCCACGCAGGCCGACGCTGCACGTGGCCTCGGGGCACCGGTACGAAGCGGCGGCCCGTCGCGTGGGTCGAGGCCCGGAGCACCGGCAGCAGCGGCATGCGGGAGGTTCGACGGAGCGCGCCCGAGAAGCATGCAGCCTCCGTGACGAGCGGGCACCCGTGTGGTAGCAGCACCAGGATCCGTGCAGCCCACCCGACCCGCTCCCCGTCGAACGAACCGTGCCGGCGCGGTCCCGAGCCGCGCACCTCGTGCGGGCGGCTCACCTGCCAGCCCGGGCCTGTCCGCCTTCGTCCTGCTCTTCGTCGGCGCGCTCGGCCTCGGGCTCTCCGGCCTGGGCTGTGGCGGCAGCGGCGCCGGCGCGGCGCTTTCGGGCGCGAGCTTCCCCGTCTGGCAGGGCGGTGACCGCGAGCTCTTCGGCGACCAGATCGAGACCGCCGCGATCGGGCTCGGCGGTGGCCTCAACCCGCGCAGTGACAAGGCGCTGTGGGCCCGTTCGACGGCGGCCGAGCTCGTCGGCCGGGCGCGCGTGCAGACGGTCACCGTCGATACGCGCGCCGGCAAGGTCCACTACCACCTCGGCCTCCGCTTCGCGGAGCCCCTGCTCGCGCCATCGGAGCTGACCGAGCGCGACTTCGAGCTGACCGTCGAACCGACCGACCCGGCCTACGGCCTGGTGAAGTCGCTCGACACCGCGCTGCAGGGGCGCACCTTCGTGGGTTTCCTCAAACGCTTCCGTGGCGCCGACGATGAAATCGACCTCCACTTCCACCTCGCCGCAGACTCGGCGGAGGTGGCGAAGGTCGTGCAAGAGGCGGTGGCGCTGAAGGAGTTCGGCCCGAAGTGAGCAGCGTGACGATCAAGACCGTGCGCGAGGTCGACGCGCTGCGCGTGGCCTGCCAGATGGCTGCCGACACGCTCCTGCGTGTCGGCGACATGATCCGCGCGGGCATCACGACCGACGAGATCGATCGCTTCGTGCACGAGGACACCGTGCGCCGCGGCGCCTACCCTGCGCCGCTCAACTACCACGGGTTTCCGAAGAGCGTCTGCACCTCGGTGAACGAGGTCGTCTGTCACGGCATCCCGGGCCCACAGGTGCTGAAGGATGGCGACATCATCAACGTCGACGTCACGACGCGCTTCGAGGGCTTCTACGGAGACACCTCCGCGACCTTCTACATCGGCGAGCCTTCGCCGGAGGCACGCAAGGTCACGGAGGTCTCGCGCAAGAGCCTCGAGCTCGCCATCGCGCAGGTGAAGGAGGGCGCTCGCCTCGGGGACATCGGCGCGGCCATCCAGGAGTACGCCGAGGGCGAGGGCTGCTCGGTCGTGCGCGCCTTCGTCGGTCACGGCATCGGGCGCACCTTCCACGAGCCGCCCCAGGTGTCGCACGTCGGCAAACGAGGGCAGGGCATGCGGCTGCGCGCGGGCATGTGCTTCACGATCGAGCCCATGATCAACCTCGGCACGCACGAGATCGAGGTGCTCGCCGACAAGTGGACCGCCCTCACGCTCGACCGGAAGCTCTCCGCCCAGTTCGAGCACACCATCGTGGTCACGAAGTCGGGCTGCGAGGTGCTCACGAAGCGGCCTCGTCCGCTGCTCCACAGCGAGGTCTTCCCCACGGACGAGCGCGCGCCCGGCGCTTGAGCGCGCCCGGCGCTCGAGCGCGCTCAGCGCTCGTTCGATCGCTCGGCCTTCTTGGCGCTCCGCCCGGCGGATTTGCCGTGCAGCTCCGTGCCGGGCTTGCGCGCCGTGACCGAGGCGGTGCTCGGCGCGTCTCGGGTGGCCGCTCGGCGCTCCGAGGCGCCCTCCAAGCTGCGCTGCGCGTCGGCGATCATCTCGCGCGCGGCCTCGAGGCTCGCGCTCGTCACCTTGGCGCCCGACAGCATGCGCGCGACCTCCTGCGTGCGCTGCTCGCCCTCGACGCGCTCGACCAGGCTGCGCGTGCGCTCGCCCTCGAGCGACTTGCGCACGACGTAGTGCGACTGCGAAAACGACGCGATCGGCGCGAGGTGGGTGATGCACAAGACCTGGTCGTGGCGCGCGACGTCGGCGATCGCGCGACCGATCGCGTCTGCGACGGCGCCGCCGACGCCGGTGTCGACCTCGTCGAAGACGTAGAGGCCCGCCGGCCCCGAGCCCGCGAGCACGCGCTTGAGCGCCAGGAGCGCGCGGGAGAGCTCGCCGCCGGAGGCGATCTTCCGCAGCGGGCGGGGATCGATGCCCTTGTTCGGCGAGATCAAGAACTCGACCCGATCGATGCCCTCGCGGCTGAGGCGCGCGCCGTCGACGGAGAGCGCGAGCGCCGGGTCGCGCGAGGGCATCGGCTCCACCTCGACGAGCACGCGCGCGCCGCCCATGCCGAGCGCGCCGAGCTCGCGCCCGATCGCGGCGCCCAGCGCCTCGGCGGCCTGCTTGCGCTCCCGTGAGAGCTCGCGGGCCATCGCGCCGATCTCCGGCAGCCGCGCGGCGAGCGCGGCCTCCTCGAGCGCGAGCTGCGCGTCCGAACGATCGAGCGGGGCGAGCTCCGACTCGATGCGCGCCTGCGCGAGCAGCAGATCGTCGAGCGTGGGGCCGTGCTGGCGGAGCAGCTGCTCGAGCCTGTAGAGCCGCTCCTCGACCTCGGAGAGCCGATCGGGGTTCCCCTCGATGTTCTCCGCGTAGCGAGCGCACTCCGCCGCGACGTCGACGAGCTCGCTCCGCGCGGCCTCGAGCGAGCGCAGGAGCGGCTCGAGCGTCGGGTCGAGCTCGCTCGCGCTACCCAGCTCGCCGGCCGCTCTCGCGAGCTGGTCGGCGATGCCCTGCTCGGCCTCGAGCCGCTCTGCGACGCGGCCCACGAGCTCGGACAGCTTGCCTGCGTGCCGAAGACGGCGCCGCTCGTCCGCGAGCTCGTCGAGCTCTCCCGCGCGCGGCGCGACCTCGGCGATGCCCTGGAGCTGGAAGCGCAGGAAGGCCTCCCGCTCGGCGCGGCTCTTGTCGACCTCGCGGAGCGCGCGGATGGCGCCGACGATGCGCTCGAGCTCGTCGAAGCCGTCGGCGAGCTTGCTGCGCTGACGCTCGAGTCTCGCGAAACGATCGAGGTAGCCGAGGTGGGTCGACGGATCGGTGAGCGCGACGCTCTCGTGTTGCGACGCGACGTCGGCGAGCTCCGGGGCGAGGGCCGCGAGCTCCGCGGCCGTGCAGAGCCGCCCGTTGAGATAGGCGCGCGAGCGGCCGCTCGCGGTGACGACCCTCCGGATCGCGAGCTCGTCGCCCGTCACCACGCCCGCATCGCGCAGTCGCGTGAGGGCCGGGCGGAGCTCCGCGTGCGCGAGCGATGCCGTCGCGCCCGGCCGCTCGAGCAGGAAGAGCGCCTCGATCTCCGCCTCCTCGGCGCCAGGCCGGACCTGGTCGGCAGAGGCCCGCCCACCCAGGACGAGATTCAGGGCTCCGACGACGATCGACTTGCCGGCCCCCGTCTCGCCGGTCAGCACGTTGAGCCCGGGCTCGAGCTCGAGCTCGAGCTCGTCGATCAGGACGAAGTTCTTGATGCGCAGGACGGAGAGCACGCCGCGCACGGTAGCCGGAGGGCCGGCCATCGCAAGGGCGTCGATCGTGCTCGATGCCCTCGTGTAGGTCGAACAACGTCCGACCCGCACGAGGGCTCGTCCTTCAGGGGATCGACACCGTCTTGCTGACGGTCACCGGGTCGCCCGAGAAAGGCGGCACGCTCGCGGAGCGGAAGGCGCGTGCGATGCACCCGCCCGTCGGCGTCCCGGCGAAGGGCGGCCCTTGCACGTTCGCCGAGGTGACCCGCCCGGAGGGCACGAAGGTCACCTGCACGCGGGCGCTCCCGCTGGGATCTCCCTCCTGCTTGCAGCCCGCCGCCTGGCCCGCGGCGGCGTTCAGCGCGGCGCTGGCTGCGCCCTTGTCGAAGGCCGCCTCGGCCGGAGGAGGCGTGATGGGCGCCGAGGTGGCGGAGTCTTGGGGCGGTGGTGCCGTCGACGCCGCGGTCGTGGTCGCGGTGGGAGCGTCGGAGGAAGGCGTCGCCGGCGCGCCCGTGCTCCCGCCCGGAGGCGTGCTCGCGGCGGTCGAGGGGCCGGTCGCAGCGGCCGCCACCGGCAGCTGCCCGGACAGCGGCACCGGCTCGGCCGCGTTCGAGGCCTGAGCGCTGGGCGCGAGGGCGACGCCCTCGGACTGCGCCTCGGCCGTCGTGGTCGGCGCGACGGGTGCGCGCGGCGCAGGCTTCGCAGCGAGCTCGACCGGGGCCTCCACCGCCGTCGGCGCGGGCCGGTCGTTCGTCGTCGCCGGTGGAACTGCGTCGTTGCCCAGCTTGCCGATCAGGTAGCCGCCACCGAGCAGCACCGCCGCCGCGACGGCGTAGAGGGGCACGCGGCTCGCCGACGCGCTCACGGGCTTCGCGCCTGCTGGCTCGGCGAGCCTCTTCGGTTCGAGCGTCGACGCCGTCGGCGCGATCGAGCTCTCCTGCCCAGCTGGAGCGGCCTTCTTCTTCTTTTTCTTCTTCTTCGGCGCGGCCTCGCCACCCGACGACGCCCGACTCGACGGAGGCTCGAGGTCGCGGAACGAGGGCGGGATGAGGTCCGAGTCGACGCGCGCGGCCTCCGCGATCGCGGCGGCTTCGCTCGAGACCGCCTTCGCATCGTCGTCGGTCGCCGGCCTCGACTTGAGCGGGGCGCGCGGCCGCGGCCGCATGCTCCCGCCCGTCAGCGCAGCTGCCGCTTCAGGGCCGAGCACGTCCTTCGGCAGGCCCGGCGCCGCCGGGAGGTTCTCGGCGAGCGGCGCGACGTGGATCCGCATCAGCTCGTCGAGATCGCCTCGAGCGCCTCGGCGTCGAGAGCCAGGCGCGGTGGTGGCGCGGAGGCGCGGTGAGGCGGCGGCGGCGGTGCGGAGGCGCGGTGTGGCGGCGGCGGTGCGGAGGCGCGGTGTGGCGGCGGAGCGCTGCCCCGCGACGTCTCGCCTTCGTGGTCGTGGTCGTGCGCCTCTCTCGGTGGCGGCGGCGCGGAGGCGCGGTGCGGCGGCAGCGGAGGGGGGACCGACTTGGGCCGCGCGTCGGCGAGCGAAGGCGGGGGCTCTCCGGGCTCGTACACACGCTCGAGGTCGCGCAGGCTGAGCGGCTCGGCGTCGTCGTCGAGCGCGCTCGGTGCGTCGAGCACATTGGCCGCGACCGTGATCTTCGGAGAGCCGGCTTCGGCGCGCTCGCCTGGCCGCGGGAGCTGGTCGGCAGAGCTGCCGTTGCCACCGCCCTCGGCCCTCTCGGCGCGTCGTTCGGGCAGCCCGGCGTTGCGCGCGCTCTCGAGCAGCATGCGCTCCAGCGTGTCGAGCTCCTCCGAGGAAAGCTCTGCCTTCGCTTGGTGGTCGTGTTCGCTCATGGTCCCTCCCAACCTTTCATCTTCTCACGTCCGGGCCACGCGTGGCTCTACCCACAGACGCTCGAGCAGCGCGATCGAGTCTGGAGCTTCCCTCAGCGCTCGATCGAGCTCCGCCGCGTCGATCCCGGCGCGCTCTGCTGCGGAGCAAGGAGCCGGTGAGGAAGAGACAGGTGGGGAAGAGGCCTCCGCGCGCGCGAGCCGCTCTTCGAGCCGCTCGATGCGGGCGCGAAGCACCCAGGTCGACAGCTCGAAGTGGTGCAGCAGGCAGCCCATGCGGTGCGCGTCGAAGCGCTCGAGCGTGGTCGCGGCCGCGTCGGGGCTCAGCGGGTGGGACAAGGCGCAGGAGGCATCGAAGAGCAGCTGCCGCAGCTCCTCGAAGGCCTGTTCGGGCGACTCGCTGGCGAAGGCGAGGATGGCCTCGAAGTCCTCCTCGGAGCTGCCGGCCGCGAGCGCGGCCTCGAGCATGCGGGGCACCTGGCTCTCGAGGAAAGCCGCCTCCGGTCGGTGCCCGAGCAACCTGCCGACCAGGTAGAGATCGAAGGCGCTCGCAATGGCCTCGCCGAGCAGGCCGGCTTCCGGCCCCGGACGGAGCGCCTCGTGGGCGAGGTGGTGCCAGCCCACGTGCATCAGCACGTCCGCGGCGAGGACCGGCTCCGAGAGCACGTCTGCGGTGCCCTCGTCCCAGAAGCAGAGGTTCAGGAAGCTCGCGCGGTCCCAGCTCGTCACGCCGCTCTCGGGCAGCACGAGCGCGCGTTTCCCCGCGCCGAGCACGATGCTGCGTAGGTCGGCGTAGAGCCCGACGTGTCGGAAGTCTGCTTCGTCGTCGATCGCAATCGACTCGAGGTTCACGAGCCCCATCGTGCGCTCGCACTAGCGCCTTTGGGCGAGCCAATCAACTTCGGCACCACTTCGCCGCGGGCGCGCGGCTCCCGCGCGAGCCTTCCGCGCCAGACCGCGATGGGGCGCGCCCTACGCAGCCGGCCCCGCTCCAGCACAGCCGGCCCCGCTCCAGCGCAGCCGGCCCCGCAGCCCGGAGCTCAGATCGTCGACGGATCGAACTTCGGCGCGGTCGCAGTCGGCGGCGGCTTGGCTCCGCCTGCCGGGCTGCTCGCGGTGCTCGTCGGCTTGGGCCGCGGACCTTGGGGGTAGCCTCCCGGCGGTACGTTGGGGCCCGGCCCCACCGGCGGAAGGCCCGTTCCGATCGGCTTCGCCGGCTCCCCAGAGGCGTCGGCTTCGGCGACCGGCTCCGGCTCGTCGGTGGCTTTGAGGCGTGGGCTCGAGGTCGGCGCGTCCATCTTGAGCGGAGCGTCGTCGGTGGGGCGCGCGCCCCGGGTCACGAGGATCGCCACCGCGCCAGCGACGAGGATCAGCACGGCGACGAGCGCGACGATCCAGGTGCGACTCCCCGTCGGGCCGTGCTGGATGGGCGTGGCGACCACCACCGCAGGTGCCTCCGGGAGGGGCGCGGGCAAGGACACGGGCGCGGGGGGCGGGGCCTTCAGCCAGGGGCTGTCGAGCGCGGCTGCATCGGCGGCGGCGCCGACTTCGTGGCCCGGATCAGCGACCGCCACCGGCCCACCGAGCCTCGGCGGAGGAACAGGCTCGACGCCGAGGTGCTGAGGCGGCGCGACGACTGCAGGTGGCGAGACTACGGCTGGTGACGCAGGAGCGTCGAGCGGCAGGCCGGCCACGCCCATCGCTGGCGTAGGGGCGGGAACCTCCGGCCCGGCCCCTCCGGGCTCGCCGCCCGCCGAGGCGACCAAGGCGCCGGGCGGTGGGGTAGGCACGAGCGGGGGCGGGACCGGCACGAGCCCCGCTTCCTGCGCCGCCGAGCTCAGGTCGACCGTGGCTCGGATCACCTTCGGCGGCTCGGCGCTGCCTGAGCCAGCGGCACCGACCAGCTCGGCGACCGACGCTGGAGGGGCGACGTAGGCAGGTGGCGCGACCGCCCCACCCGCCACCGGCGCCGCACCGACCGGAGCCGGCTGCGCGGCCTCTGCGAGCGCGCGACCAGGCTGGCCGCCTCCGAATGGCAGACCGTTCACCAGGCTCGCCACCGCAGCGCCGGCCGCGCTCACGGGCAGCGTACCTCGGACGAGCGAGCCTCTCCCGGCGCCGAAGGGCTGCACCACGTCTGGCCCGCCGCGCCCAGGAAGCGCACCGGGGAGCAGACCCAGCTGTGCTGGCGTCAGCGTGCCTGGGTTGTCGGGCGAGAGCGGCGGCGCGTCAGGGAACCTGCGCGCCGACGCGTGCGACTGGCTCATCGATCCGGAGCGAAGTGTACCTGACTCGAGGCCTCCGTGTGCACAAAGCGGGAGGCTCACCCGGCCACGCCGTCGGCCCGCGATCCTTGCGTGCCACGTTCGACCGTGTATGGATGCGCGGTCCGTGGGGGTGCTACCCCCCGCGACTCAGGAGTTGATCATGGCCTCTTCCAAGCATGGCTTTGCGTACCCCCGTCGTCCTCTCGGCCGAGCGCGCGCCCTCGGCGTCGTTGCCCTGCTGGGGCTCGCCGGCCTGGCGGGCTGCTCGGACACCCAGCAACCGCAGGCGAAGCCCGAGGGATCGGCGGCGCCCCAGAGCTCCGAGCTCTCGATCAAGCGCGACAAGCTGCCCACGCTCGCTCCTTCGGCGAAGATCGACCCGCTCGTCATGAAGGCCTACCGCGCCGAGTCGTGCTTCTACGGCACGCTCTCGCTCAAGCAGGCGCGCGCCGCCTACCTCGCGAGCCTCGGTGGCGCGGCCCCCGGGCCCGGCAAGATCCCGACCTTCGGCGTCGATCTGAGCCCCGACACCCGGCCCACCAAGGATGGCGTCGCACCCTCCGGCTCCGCCGCCGCTGCAGGCTCCGCCGCCGCTGCAGGCTCCGCCTCCGCGGCAGGCTCTGCCGCCGCCGCTCCGGCCGCGAGCGCTTCGGCCGCAGCCTCGGGCGCTCCTGCGATGGCGGGTCGCCCCGACATCGGCGGCAAGGCCCGCGTGCGTTCCGTCCCCTACGAGCGCTTCGCCCGCAGCTGCACCGTGGCCGCAGGTCTGAAGAACCCCGTCGCGCCCGAGCTCGATCAGGCCATGGCCGAGTTCGCCCCGTTCGCCGTCCAGCTGTCGAAGGACCTCGCGATGGCGAACACCTACTACCAGAAGGGCGAGCACGAGAAGGACGACTTCGCGAAGGGCAAGGAGTACCACCAGAAGCTCACCGAGGCCTTCGGCAAGCTCGACGAGCACCACAAGAAGCTCGCCGACGCGCTCGCTGCGTGGAGCAAGGCGAACCCGCTCGACGAGAGCGGCTACACCGAGGCGCAGAAGCTCGGCATCCCGGCGATCGTCGAGGCGCGCGCCGCCATCCTCGCGCTCGACGCCGGCGACAAGGAGGCCCTCGCCGCCAAGATCACCAAGCTCGACGAGGCATCGGCCGCGCTCAAGAAGTGGGGCGAGGACAACAAGGACAAGAACGACCCTTGGCCTCGCATCCTCGTCCCGGCGATCGAGAACTACGTGCGTGAGCTCCGTGGGCTCGGCGACGATCCGAAGAAGGCCTCGCCGGATCAGATCGTCTCCGCCATCACGATGTACACGCGCGTGCTCGAGTCCAACCACCGCGCTCTCACGCGCAGCCTCACCGAGAAGAGCGGCATCCGGAACCCGCGCATGCTCCGGCCGCAGATGCCGGCAGGGCACCCGCAGTGACGCTGCCGCGCTGAACGCCTCGGCCCCCGAGGCACCCGAAGAACGAAGCCCCGGTCGTGCGTCGACCGGGGCTTCTTCATGCCCAGGGCGCGCTCGGCAGCTCGTCGCGGTCGCGCTCCTGGCTCGCGCAGCTCAGAGCCGACCGAGGTGTCGCGCGATCGCGAGCCGGTAGAGCGCCTCGTATTGCCTGGCGGCGTTCGACCAGCCCATCGGCTTGGTCATCGCCTTGCGCTGCATCGCGGTGAAGCGCGCTCGGTCGTTGCGGTACACCCACACGGCCCACGCGATCGTATCGGCGAGGGCCTCCGGGCTCACGTCGTCGAACTTGAAGCCCGTCTCCTCGTGCTCGACCGTGTCGTCGAGGCCGCCGATCGCCCGCACGATCGGCAGCGTGCCGTAGCGTTGCGAGTACATCTGGTTGAGCCCGCAGGGCTCGTAGCGCGAAGGCATGACGAACAGATCTGCGCCTGCTTCGATGCGGTGCGCGAGCGCCTCGCTCTGGCCGATGTAGGCGCGGAACGAGCGCGAGCGCTGCGACAGGCCCTGGAAGAAGCCCTCGGCCCAGCGATCGCCGGCGCCGAGCAGCACCACCTGGGCGTCGAGCGCCAGCACGCGCTCGAGCGCGCTCGCGAACAGATCGATGCCCTTCTGGTCGACCAGGCGGCTCACGAGCCCGATGAGCGGGACGTCGGCGCGCTGCTCGAGCCCCATCTCTCGCTGCAGCGCCTCCTTGCAGTGCGCCTTGCCGCCCAGATCGTCGGCGGAGAAGTGCGACTCGATGTAGGGGTCGGTCTCGGGGTTCCAGACCCACTCGTCGATGCCGTTGAGCACACCGACGACGTCGCTGCCGCGCGCGCGTAGCAGGCCGTCGAGGCCCTCGCCGCCCTCGGGAGACTGGATCTCGTGTGCGTAGCGCGGCGACACGGTCGACACGATCGTCGAGCGGAGGATGCCGGCCTTCAGCAGGTTCAGCTGGCCGTGCATGTCGAGCGCCGACAGGAGCTCGGGGTGCATCGGCAGGCCGGTCCGGCCGAGCTCGCTCCGCGGGAACCAGCCTTGGTAGGCCATGTTGTGGATCGAGAGCACGGTCGCCGCGCGCCTGAGGGCAGGGGAGGTCGACGCGCTCCCGAGGTAGATCGGCACGAGCGAGGTCGGCCAGTCGTGCACGTGCACGACCTGCGGCTCGAAGCCTAGGTAATCGGAGAGCGCGAGCGCGCCGCGTGACAGGAAGGCGTAGCGGGCGAGGTTGTCGCCGAAGCCGCCGTGGGCGTCGCCGTAGATGCCGTCGCGGTCGTAGAGCACGTCGTGCTCGAGCAGGTACACCGGCACGCTCGGGCGCTGGGGTGCCTGGCTCACCAGCTCCGCGCGGTGCACGCCGGCCCAGGCCGTGTGCTGGCCGATCGGCACGCCGAGCGCGCCGCGCATCGGCACGGAGGGCTTCGATTTGGTGACCCGGTAGCGCGGCATCACCACCCGCACGTCGTGACCTCGCGCCGCCAGCGCGAGCGGCAGCGCACCAGCGACGTCGCCCAGACCTCCGACCTTGGCGAAGGGGAAACACTCGGGGGTGACGTGCAGGATGCGGAGTCGGGCCATGGAGCGGGTCGCTCACCGAGCGAGGGGCGCGAGCATACTCGCTCCCGACGCGCACGGGCGAACGATGCGCCGCAGCTCCCCCCACGTGCCCAGGCCTCGCGCACCACGGGAGCCGCGTGTAGCCCCGTCGCCACGCTGCTTTTCGCGGACGGGGACGAGGTTTCGAGGCTAGCGTCTCCTACATGAGCCGCCCCCACGTCGCACCCCGCCGCTTCTCGCTCGTGCTCGCTCTCGCTTCGCTCCCGCTGTTCGCGCTGCTCGCCGCCGCGCCCGGCTGTGGTGGCAGCGTCTCCGCCGCCGAGCTCTGCGAGAAGGCCTGCGAGTGCCAGGGCTCCTGCCCCGACTCCGCGCTCGACGAGTGCGTCACGCAGCTCGAGCGTGCCCAGGAGACCGCCGACGACGTGGGCTGCGGCTCCGAGTACGACGACTACCTCGGGTGCATCGACGAGCTGCTCGACACCTGCAGCACCGATATCGAGGAGAGCTGCGGCGCCGAGGCGAGCGCGCTGCAGTCCTGCGCCAGCGGTGGTTTCGGCGAGGACGACGACACCAGCGTCGACGGCCCTGGGTCGAGCGATCCTGGGGCCTGCGACGAGCTCTACCTCGCGGTGCGCGACTGCCCCGACTACGAGGTCAGCGAGCCCACCGAGGCGTGCAGCGAGCAGGACCAACAGATCGCGCGCTGCATGCTCGACTACGGTGGCGACCTCTGCGACACGACCGTGCTCCAAGAGGCTGCCGCGGCCTGTCAGCCCGGCTGAGCAGCCTCGCGCGAAGCGAGGCTTCGCGGAGCGCCGCCGTCAGCCCCGCGCGGCGCCGTCGAAGGCTCCACGCGCGAGCTTCGCCACGCGCTCGATCGACCGGCCGAGCCCGAGCTTGGTCGTGTCGACCACGTGGTGCGCGCGTTCGTAGAGCGCACGGCGCGCCCTCAGGATCCCACGCAACTCTCGCATGGCGTCGCTGCGGTTGGCCATGGGCCTCGTGTCGCCCTGCGCGAGCACGCGCGCGTAGTGATCCTCGGGCGACGCGGCGAGCCAGATGACGAGCGCACCGGCGAGCAGCCGCTCGTAGCTCGCGTGATCGGTGACGAGCCCGCCGCCTGTCGCCACGACCGCGTCGATGCCCTCGTCGAGCAGCCGCTCGAGCTCGGCGCGCTCGAGCCTCCGGTAGTAGGCCGCCCCGTGCTGGTCGACGATCTCACCCGCGCTGAGCCCCGCGCGCGCCCGCACGCGCTCGTCGAGCTCCACGAACTCGACGCCGAGCCGCGTCGCGGCTTGCGCGCCCACGCTCGACTTGCCCGCGCCGCGCAGCCCCACGAGCGCGACCAGACGGCTCGGCCTGCGGTGCTCCGGGTCCGGGGTCGTCGGCTCGGGGGACTCGTCGGCGAGCAGCGCTCCGAGGTTCACTCGCAGCGCCCCAGCGAGCTCGAGCACGCTGCGCACCGAAGGGTTGGCTTGCCCACCTTCGAGCGAGACGAGGAAGCGCTCGCTGAGCCCGGAGCGCGCCGCGAGCTCCTTCACGGTCATGCCCAGGGCGTGCCGCCTCGAGCGCACCCGGGCACCGAGCTCGCGCAAGACGGCCGAGGCACGCTCGGCGCTGCCGCGGGACGACATGGGTGCAATATAGTGCGCTTCGGTGTCGATTGTGAAGCACTATGATGCTTGACCGTCCTCCGGGGGCATGCCAAAGGCCCAAGGCATGGCTGAAGCGAAGGCGGGCCCCCAAGAGCCCATCCGGTTCGAAACGCATCCCTCGCGCTACACGCACCTGAAGCTCTCGATCGAGGGTCCGGTCGCACGGCTCGCGCTCGACATCGCCGAGGACAAGCCGATGCGCCCCGGCTACCAGCTGAAGCAGAACAGCTACGACCTCGGCGTCGACATCGAGCTCGCCGACGCCGTGCAGCGCCTGCGCTTCGAGCACCCGGAGGTGCGCAGCGTGGTCGTGACGAGCGCGCAGCCGAAGATCTTCTGCGCCGGCGCGAACATCTACATGCTCGGCAGCTCGAGCCACGCCTTCAAGGTGAACTTCTGCAAGTACACCAACGAGACGCGCATCTCGCTCGAGGAGGCCTGCGCCGAGAGCGGTCAACACTACCTCGCGGCGCTCAACGGCGTCGCGGCCGGGGGCGGCTACGAGCTCGCGCTCGCCTGCGAGGAGATCCTCCTGATGGACGACGGCTCGAGCGCCGTCTCCTTCCCCGAGACGCCCCTGCTCGCCGTGCTGCCCGGCACCGGCGGGCTCACGCGCCTCGTCGACAAACGCAAGGTGCGCCGTGATCTGGCCGACGTCTTCTGCACGCTCGCCGAGGGCGTGCGCGGCAAACGCGCGAAGGACTGGGGGCTCGTCGACGCCGTCTTCCCGCGCAGCAAGTTCGACGAGGGCGTGCGAGCGCGCGCCGAGGCCCTGGCGGCAGCGACCCCCGAGAAGAAGGGCCCAGGCGTGAAGCTGCCCGCGCTCGAGGCGAAGCGCTGGGACGAGGGCGAGCGCGCCGGCACCGACTACCGCTACGTCTCGCTCGTCGTCGATCGCGCGAGCCGCGTCGCGACGCTGACGATGCTCGCGCCCGACGACGAGCCGCCCACGACGGCCGACGCCCTCCGGGCGCGCGGCGCCGCGACCTGGCACCTGCAAGCCTTCCGCGAGCTCGACGACGCGCTCTGCGATCTGCGCTTCAACCACCTCGACGTCGGCCTCGTCGTGCTCAAGACGGGCGGCGAGGGCGAGAAGGTCCGAGCCCACGACGAGGCGCTCTTCGCGCTCGCGGAGGTGGACTGGTTCGCGAAGGAGGTCGCGCTCTACGTACGCCGCACCTTGCGCCGTCTCGATCTCACGGCGCGCAGCCTCTTCGCGGTCATCGAGCCCGGCTCGGCCTTCGCGGGCACGCTCTTCGAGCTCGCGCTCGCCGCCGACCGGTCCTACATGAAGGCGGGCGACGACGAGCAGGCCTACCTCGCGCTCTCGCGCGCGAACTTCGGCCCGCTCACGATGTCGAACGGCCTCACGCGCCTCGCTTCACGCTTCCTCGGCAAGCCCGAGCACGTGGGTGCCCTCGGCGAGGAGAAGGCGTTCATCGACGCCGAGCGCGCGCTCGAGCTCGGGCTCGTCACCTTCACACCCGACGAGATCGACTGGGACGACGAGGTGCGCCTCGCGATCGAGGAGCGCGCGAGCCTCTCGCCCGACGCGCTCACCGGCACCGAGGCCAACCTGCGCTTCTGCGGCCCGGAGACGCTCGACACCAAGATCTTCGCGCGCCTCTCGGCCTGGCAGAACTGGATCTTCCAGCGCCCGAACGCCGTCGGAGCGCGCGGCGCGCTCACGATGTACGGCCAGCCCGAGCGCGCCGAGTTCGACTGGCGCCGCACCTGACTCGCGGAGCGCGGGCCTCCGCCGCCCGCCCATCCGTCCCCACCGTCCCCATGTCCGTCGCACCAGCAACGTCTCGCCCGAGGAGGTCTTCGTGAGCTCAGTCGTCAACTCCGAGAAGATTCCCAACAACGTCGATCTCAGCTCCGACAAGAAGCTCCAGCGCGCGCTCGAGGCCTGGCAGCCGCACTTCATCGACTGGTGGAAGGAGATGGGGCCCGAGGGCTTCCAGGAAGATGACGTCTACCTGCGCACGGCGGTGAGCGTCGACGCCGACGGTTGGGCCCAGTACGACTACGTGAAGATGCCCGAGTACCGCTGGGGCATCTTCCTCGCGGACCCGATCCAGGATCGCAAGATCGGCTTCGGCGACTTCATGGGCCAGGACGCCTGGCAGACGGTGCCGGGCGAGTTCCGCAACGTGCTGCGCAGGCTCGTCGTCACCCAGGGCGACACCGAGCCCGCGAGCGTCGAGCAGCAGCGCCTGCTCGGGCAGACCTGCCCCTCACTCTACGATCTTCGCAACCTCTTCCAGGTGAACGTCGAGGAGGGCCGCCACCTCTGGGCGATGGTCTACCTCCTGCACAGCTACTTCGGCCGCGACGGCCGCGAGGAGGCCGAGGCCCTGCTCGATCGCCGCAGCGGCAACCCCGACAAGCCGCGCATCCTCGGGGCCTTCAACGAGCCCTGCAAACACTGGCTGAGCTTCTTCTGCTTCACCTACTTCACCGATCGCGACGGCAAGTACCAGCTGCTCGCGCTCGCCGAGAGCGGCTTCGACCCGCTCG
>CALKVW010000045.1 GCA_938004785.1 uncultured Polyangiaceae bacterium | reverse complement strand
TCGCCATCCGCGAAGGCGGTCGCACCGTCGGCGCTGGCATCGTCACCAAGATCGTCGAGTAACGAGGAACGTCGCCATGGCCGACTCCACCAAGATCCGAATCCGCCTCAAGGCCTTCGACCACCAGCTCCTCGACAAGTCGACCACCGACATCGTGGAGACGGCGAAGCGCACGGGAGCCCGCGTCGCGGGCCCCGTGCCCCTGCCCACCGAAATCCGCAAGTACACGGTTCTCCGCGGCCCCCACGTCGACAAGAAGTCGCGTGAGCAGTTCGAGGTCCGTACCCACAAGCGCCTGCTCGACATCATCGAGCCGACGCAGCAGACCCTCGACGCCCTCATGAAGCTGGATCTATCGGCTGGCGTCGACGTCGAGATCAAGTCGTAGGAGCCGGCGCCATGAACGTCACCGTCTACAACCTGAAGCGTGAGGAAGTCGGCAAGCTCGAGCTCGCCGACGAGGTCTTCGGCGCCGAGGTCAAAGAGCAGCTCTTCTACGAGGTGGTCAAGGCCCAGCTCGCCTCGCGGCGCGCCGGCACCAAGGCCACCAAGGAGCGCTCCGCGGTCCGCGGCTCCAGCAAGAAGCTCTACAAGCAGAAGGGCACCGGCCGAGCTCGTCAGGGCTCGATCCGCGCGCCGCACCATGCCGGCGGCGGCATGGCGCACGCGCTGGCCCCGCAGGACTGGGGCTACCGCCCCCCGCGCAAGGTGCGCATCGCCGCGCTGAAGAGCGCGCTCAGCCTCTTCGCGAAGGAGAACCGCCTCATCATCGTCGACGCCTTCGATCTCCCCGAGACGAAGACGAAGGCCCTGGTCGGCGCGCTCTCCACGCTGAAGGCCGACAAGAAGGCGCTCGTCGTCGACGCGGCGTCCAACGACAACCTGGTGCGCTCGATCCGCAACGTCGCAGATCACCAGTTCCTGCCGCCCGAGGGCGTCAACGTCTACGACCTTCTCCGCCACGATCACCTCGTGCTGTCGAAGGACGCAGCGAAGGCGCTCGAGGCGCGCTGCCTGAAGTAACGAGGGAGTACGACCATGCAGCTCACCAACGAGCAGATCCTCAGGCGCCCCATCGTGTTGACGGAGAAGTCCAGCCGTCTGCGCGAGGGCAGCAACCAAGTGATCTTCGAGGTCGCTCCCACGGCGAACAAGATCGAGATCAAGAACGCAGTCCAGACGCTCTTCGGCGTGACGGTCCTCGGTGTGAACACCATGGTCTATCGCGGCAAGGAGCGACGGATGGGTCGCGGATACGCGAAGATGCAGAACTGGAAGAAGGCGATCATCACCCTCAAGCAGGGTGACGAGATCAAGTTCTTCGACGAAGAGGCGTGACGATGGGCATCAAGACCTCCAAGCCGACCTCGCCGGGTAGGCGTTTCTACTCGGTGAGTGACTTCGCCGACATCACCAAGACCACCCCCGAGAAGCGCCTCGTCGAGAAGCAGAGCGCCACCGGTGGCCGCAACAACATGGGGCGCATCACCTCGCGCTTCCGTGGTGGTGGCCACAAGCAGCGCTACCGTCTCGTCGACTTCAAGCGCGACAAGATCGGCGTGCCCGCCAAGGTCGCCTCGATCGAGTACGACCCCAACCGCACGGCTCGCATCGCCCTGCTCCACTACCTCGACGGCGAGAAGCGCTACATCCTCGCTCCCGACGGCCTCGCCGTGGGCAGCACGGTGCTCGCGAGCCGCCACGCGGACATCAAGGTGGGCAACTCGCTCCGCCTGCGTGATCTGCCGCCCGGCACGACCATCCACAACATCGAGCTGAAGAAGGGCAAGGGGGGACAGCTCGTGCGCTCCGCCGGTGTCGCGGCGCAGCTCATGGCGAAGGATGGCGACTGGGCCCAGATTCGTCTGCCCAGCGGCGAGATCCGCAAGGTGCACCTGGAGTGCCGCGCGACGGTGGGCCAGGTCTCCTTCGCGGAGCACGCCAACATCAGCCTCGGCAAGGCCGGCCGCAAGCGCTGGCTCGGTCGCAGGCCTCACAACCGCGGCGTCACGATGAACCCGGTCGACCACCCGATGGGCGGCGGCGAGGGCAGGACCTCGGGTGGTCGTCACCCGTGTTCGCCCTGGGGTCAGCTGGCCAAGGGCAAGAAGACGCGCAACAACAAGCGCACCGACAGCATGATCGTGCGTCGTCGGAACTCGAAGGGTTGATGAGCCATGCCGCGTAGCATCAAGAAGGGCCCGTTCATCGACGGCCACCTGATGGAGAAGATCCAGGCCAACCAGGGTCAGCAGTCGAAGAAGGTCATCAAGACCTGGTCGCGCCGCTCGACCATCATCCCCGAGGCGATCGGCCTCACGTTCGCGGTGCACAACGGGCGCAAGTTCGTGCCCGTGTTCGTCACCGAGAACATGGTCGGCCACAAGCTCGGCGAGTTCGCTCCGACGCGCACCTACCACGGGCACTCGGGCGACAAGAAGGGCAAGGTCGGCAAGAAGTGAGCTGAGCTTGCTGGCGCGTGGGGCCCCTCCCACGCGCGGCTTGCTGGCGCGTGGGGCCCCTCCCACGCGCGGCTTGCTGGCGCGGGACCTCGTCATCGAGGTCCCACGCTTGGAGCTCGTTCACTCGCACGGTCGGGCGCCACCCCTCGGGGTGTGCGCCCTTTCGTGCTTGGTGCAGCAATGATGCGGGCGCGGAACGAACGCGCGGTCGAGGCACGGCGGCGCGGTCGCGGAGCTCTGCCTTGGGGTATGCTGCCCGCGTGAAGGAGCCGGACGGGGCGGAGGGCGCCGAGCTCGAGGCGGCCTCGACCGAAGACGACGAGGCGGTGGGGGAGCGCGACCTCGTCGCGCCGCCTCGGCGGCGGAGACGATCGCGGGGCTGGGGCTGGGTGCTGCTGCTCGCCGTGCTGGCGCTCGGCGCGATCGCGGCGATCGAGCTCGTCGCGCGCTTCCCCGGGCTGGTCCGTGAGCGTGTGCTGCGCGAGGCCGAGGCGCGTGGACTGAAGCTCGAGGCGCAGCACATCGAGCCGGTGGGGCTCTTGCCTTGGGAGGAGGGCCCGAGCAAGGTCGTGCTGCGCGAGGTCGTGCTCGGCGTGGCGAAGGTCGACGACGTGGAGCTGCGCATGCAGCGCATCGAGGTCGACGTCGAGAAGCTCGAGCCGGTGCGCGTGCGCGCGACCGGGGTCTCGGTCCGCGCGGCGCGCCCGGCCGCGCTCTTCGCGCTCGAGCGTGAGGCTGCCGCGGGCAGGCTTTCGGAGCTGCCCGTCGAGGTGAGCGAGCTGAGGATACGGATCCAGCAGCTGGTGGACGCGCTGCCGGTCGCGGCGCTCGCCGAGATCGATCAGCTGGCCATCGTCGCAGGCAAGGCGGAGCTCGAAGGCAAGGCGATCCGGCTCGAGCTCCCGGTGGTGCCCGGCGTGAAGCTCGGCCCCTACCACGTGGCGCTCGAGCGCGCCGAGCAGCGCTTGAAGGTCTCGGCCGAGGAGCTCCCGGGGCTGCGCGTCGAGGCCGACGAGGCGCTCAGGCGGGTGGAGCTCAGGCTCGAGAAGGCCGACCGCAAGAGCTTGCTCCGGCTGCTGCCCGGGCTGCGCATCCCCGAGCTCTCGGTGGAGGCGAAGCTCGTGGTGGAGCTCGACGGACCCGGCGCGCCGAAGGGCAGGGTCGACGCCACGATCCATGGCTGGACGCCGCCCCGGCCGAAGGAGCTCGCTGGCATCGTCTACGGCGAAGAGACCAAGCTGAGCGCGGCGTTCGCTCGCGACGGGCTGCTGTCGCTGCGGCTCGACGAGGTCGAGCTGCGGGTGGGCAGCTTGCGGCTCAGGGGTGAGGGCAAGCTCGACGGCACGAGCGGCGGGCGGCTCTCGCTCCAGCTCGCTGGAAGCATCGACTGCAGGGAGCTGGCCTCGAGCGCGGTGGGCGCGCACCTCGGCCTCTCGGCTGGCGCCTTCGCGGCGCAGCTCACGCGCGGTCGCCTCGGTGGAACGGTGGCGGTGAGCCTCGGGGTCGAGGCGCCGCTCTCTCGACCGACCGAGGCCTCGATCAGCCCCAACGCCGTGTTGCGCTGCAAGCTCGTGCTCTGAGGACGCGGCTGGCGGCCTGGCGAGGGCGAGGCGGCTCGGTGCGCCGGCTCAGAACGCTCCAGCGAGGCGAGGCTTTGCTGTAGCCTCCGACCCACCGATGCGCGGGCCTCGACCCATGCCCCAAGCTTCGTCGCTCTCGTTGGCGATCGTGCCGTGGAGTCGAGGCGCGTCGAAGCAGTACTCGGTGGTCGCGAAGGCGAGCTTCGTCATGATGCACGAGGGCTACGCGCGCCCGACGGCGCCTTGGCCCATCGTCGTCGAAGATCGACACGTGGGCCCGGGCTCGAGCGGGAGCGTCGAGGAGGCGAGTGATCTCGTCCCCGGGCTCCCTGCGCCCGAGGTGCTGCTGCGTGGACACGCGCTCGGGCTGCATCGCGAGCCCGTGCTCGCACGCGCGGTGCGCCTCGTGGTGTTCTCCGACGAGCGCGTGGTCGACAAGACCCTGCACGTCTACGGCGAGCGCAGCTCCCCGCGAGCGAAGCCGCGGCGCTTCGGCGCTCTGCCGATCTGCCTCGAGTACACGGTCGGTGGGCCCGGTACCTCGAACCCCTTCGGGCTCGCGCCGCCCGCGCTACCGAGGATCGTGCAGCCCGGCGACCCGTCGCAGCCTGCGTGCTTCGGGCCGCGGGCGCTCGGTTGGACCAGCCTCGCGATGCACGATCGCGAAGCTTCGACGGCTGACGAAGCGCTGCCCGAGCTGGACGGCTTCGAGGGCTTCCAGAGGGCACCGGACGACCAACGACTCCTGCACATCGAAGGCGACGAGTGGATCCTCGTCGACGGCATGCACGTCGAGCTCGAGCGCTTCGCCACACGCTTGCCCAGGCCTCGGGTGAGGGCCTCGCTCAGCTCGAGCGGCGGCCGCCCGGTCGAGGTGGCCATGTCGGCGGAGCAGATCCTCGTCGACGCCGACCGGTGGGAGCTCTCGCTCGTGTGGCGTGGACACGTGGAGGCCAGTGCGTTCACCGGAGAGCCCACGCAGCTCGACGCGCGACTCGAGCTGGGTGCGCCGCGCGAGCGCGCAGTCCCCGTACCAGCAGTCGCGAAGGGCCCGAGGCTCGGCGGAGGCATGCGGCTCGGCGAGCCCTCGCAGCGCGTCTCCTCGGTGCCGCCCGCGAGGCTGCCGGTCGCCGCTCCGGAGCCGGCGCCGCCGGCCGTCGTTCCGCCTCCCGTGGTTCCGCCTCCCGTGGTTCCGCCTCCTCACTTGCACGTGCTGCGCGCAGCGGTGCCAGCGCCGCTCGCTCCGCCGCCCGCGCCGAGCGCAGCCGACCCCACTCCGCCCGCAGCGCCTGCCCCGACGATCGAGCCGTCGGTCGCCGAGCCCGCGCCGCTCGCTCCGCCACATCCGCCGCGCGCCGCGGAACTCGACGCGAGCCCGTCACTGCCCGGGCCGGTCGGCACGCTCGCGGCCCCCGCCCAGGCCGCGCCGCCTGCAGGGCCACCACCGAGCTTGGGCGGCGCTCGATCGCGCGAGCCCTCCTTGCTCGACGACGGCTCCGAGCGAGGTCTGCGCGCGACGGTGTCCGCGAGACTCGCGACCGGCGCGAGCCTCGCGGATCTTTCGCTCGTGGGCGCCGACCTGAGCGGGATCGACTTCTCGGGCAGAGCGCTCGGCGGGCTGATGTTGCAGAACGCCAAGCTCGTCGGCTGTTCGTTCCGAGACGCGAGGCTCGCCGGTGCGCGTCTCTCCGGCGCTGATCTGAGCGATGCCGTGCTCGTGGGCGCCGACCTGAGCCACGTGGACCTGGCGCGCGCGACGCTCGTGCGGACCGACGCGACGGGCGCGAGCTTGGCCGACGCGAACCTCTCGGGCGTCAGCGGCGCCGACGCGCGCTTCGACGAGGTGCGCGCGGCGCGCGCGATCTTCTCGCAGGCCACCTGGGCGGGGGCGAGCTTCCAGAAGGCCCAGCTGGTCGGCGCCGATTTTTCCGCCTCGCAGCTCGATCGAGCGCGTTTCGACGAGGCCGATCTCACGACGGCGAGGTTCGTCGACGCGCAGGGAGAGGGCACCGCCTTCGCGCGGGCCACGCTCGTCGACGCGAACCTTGCTGGGGTGAGCTTGCCCAACGCCCTCATCGACGACGCGCGCGCGGAGCGGAGCGTGTGGGATCGAGGCGTGCTCGAGGGCGCGAGCTTCGAGCGAGCCGAGCTCGCTGCGGCGGGCTTCTCGCGCACCAAGCTCGATCGCGCTCGCTTCACTTCGGCGAAGCTCGCCCGGTCCAGCTTCATGGGCGCGGTCGGCGAGTCGGTCGACATCACCGAGGCCGACCTCGAGGGCGCCGATCTGCGCCAGGCGAAGCTGGGCGAGCTCCTCGGCACGAGGGCGATCTTGAGGCGCGTCAACGGTCTCAAGCTCAGCGCGCCGGGGGCGCGCTTGGTCGACGCTCAGCTCGGTGGTGCGTCGCTGCGCAGCGCACGCCTCAAGCAGGCCGACCTCGAGGGCGCCAACCTCGCCGACGTCGACCTGCGTGACGCGGACCTCGAGGGGGCGAAGCTGCGCCGCACCGAGCGAGCAGGGGCGAAGCTCGCGGGCGCGAACCTGCGCGGCGCCGAAGAAGATCCGACCTGAGCGAGCGCGCCGCGCGTGCTCCGATCGGCCCGCCGCCTCGCATCGCGCCGAGCCGCTCGGACGCGCGCGAGGCCAGGGCGGGATCGGCGTCGCTCAGAAGCTGCCGTGCAAGCCGACCCAGCCCGGCCCGACGTCGAGCGCGAGCGGGCGAGACCTCGAGGCGGCCGAGTCGGCACCCTCGCCACCGCTCGTCAGATCGACGACGAGCAGCGCCGCACCGGCGGCAAGACCCACCGCGCCGACGACCAGGCCGACGTTGGCGATCGTCTGCTCGGTCTGGCCTCGGTCGATGACGGAGTTCTGCGACGACGGACAGGGGCTCCCTCCGCAGGCGTCCTCGAGCTCCGAGTAGGTGCCGTTCGACATCGAGCCCGCGACCGCGAAGACACCCATGCCCACCACACCCACGCCGCCAGCCATGATGGCGTAGGGCAACAGGCTGCCTCCACCGTCGGTGCTGAGCTCGACCTGGGCTTGCTTGGGAGCCTCGGTGACGGGAGCCGGAGGGGCAGCGTCGAGCTGGACGAGCTCGTTCATGCCGACCGAGAGATCGATGCTGCGCTCGACGACGGCTTGGCCGGGCGTGTCGACGGTGATCTGCACCGCACCTGCGTCGAAGGGCATGGGTTTGCCCCACTCCTCGCGCGCCACGATCCCACCCTGGACACGCAAGCGGGTCTCGGCGCTGGCGTTCGAGATCTCGATGGTCAAGAGCGCGAGCTTGGCCGACAGCTCCCCGATCTCGAGCTTCGCAGTGTCGCGCGTCGGCGCGTACTTGGCTTCGGTCGCAGCGCGTTCGTCGGCCTCGGCGATGACCCGGGTGTAGACGCGGTAGGCCTCCTTGGGTTTGCCGAGCTCCGCGTGACACCGCGCCACGTAGAGCAGCGAGTTGGGGCTCTTCACCGTGTCGTAGGAGCGCTGGAAGGCGTCGAGCGCGATGCCGAACTTCTTCGCCTGGAAGCTCTTCAGGCCGTCCTGGAAGGCCTTGGTGGCAGCCTGCACGGCCTGGGGCGAGGGTGCGGGGGCGGCCGCGCCGGCCGCGGGCTGTGCCAGCGCGGCGCTGGGTGCGACGACCCCGGCAGCGAGCGCGAGCACGAGCGCGGCTCGGGCGCTCGCGCCTCGGAGACCGGGGACGAGAGTGAGGCGGTGCTGGCAAGTCACGGGCATACGAATCGACACTGGTCAGATCCCCATCGGGTTGTACGGCTTGGGCTTCGGCTGGGGCCTCGGCTGGGGCCTCGGCTGCGGGCGCGGCCCGGTGGGCAGGGGCTTCGCCGTCTGCGTGGTGGTCGGGGCAGCCGTCGGCTCGGCCGAGGGCTCGGGCTCGGCGCTGGCCGCCGGCTCCGCGCTGGGCGCCGGTTCGGCCGTGGCAGCAGGCTCCGAGGTCGGCGGTGGAGCAGGCGTGGGCTCCGGCGGCGGAGGAGGCGTCGTCGCCGTCGCCGTGGCGACCGCCGAGCTGGGCGTGGGCTTCGGGTCGCCGGAGGGCTTGCCGCTCTCGATGAGCGCGATGACGCCGATGCCGACGATCACGCCCACCGCCACGAGCACGGCCACGCGCGTCCAGGGTGAGCGCACCCCGGGGGGTTGGTCGACGACTTCGTCGGCCTCGCTGCCGAACTCGAACGGGGGCGGCGGCGCGCCCCGCGTCGAGTCGGCCTTCGCCTCCACGGGCGAGGGCGCCGCCAGGTCGACGGTTGGAGCATCGAGCGTCGGCGCGTCACCGAGCAGGTCGACGTCGACCCGATCCTTCGACGGCTCCTCGCTGGTCGCGCTCGACGGCGCCTCACCCACCGCGGCCGCCGACGCGTCGACGTCCGAGGAGCCGGCGGACGAGGCGGCCTCGCCGATCGACGTGAGCGCCGCGTCGAGCTCGCTTCGCTGCTTGTCGAGCTCCGCGCCGACGTGGGCCCTGACGAAGGCCTCGAGGTCTGCGTCGGAGGCGCGGTCGTCGAGCGCGGCCTCGATGCGCTCGAGCTCCGCCTGCACCTCGGCTGCGTTCGCGAAGCGCTTGCGCGGGTCCTTCTCGAGCAGACGAAGGATCAGCTTCTCGAGCTCGGGGTGGATGTCCGACGCGATCGAGCTCGGAGGCGCGGGCGCCTTCAGCGCGATGTTCTCCACCGTCTTCAGCTCGGTGTCGCCGCGGAAGGGGTGCAGGCCCGTGGCCATCACGTAGAGCAGCGCGCCGAGCGAGAAGAGGTCGCTGCGTCGGTCGAGCGGCAGGCCACCGAGCTGCTCCGGGGAGAGGTAGGGCGTCTTGCCCTTCACCGTGGAGCCGACCTTGGTGACGTGCATGCGCCCCTTCGACTTGGCGATGCCGAAGTCGACGACCTTCACCTTGCCGTGCACGTCGACCAGCACGTTCGCCGGCGTGACGTCGCGGTGCACGAGGTCGACCGACTGCCCAGCGTCGTCGCGCAGCTCGTGCGCGGCGTGCAGACCGGCGCAGGTCTGCGCCGCGAGGCGCAGCAGCACCTTCGTCGGCATGCCGCCGTGGTCCTTCGCGGCCTTCTGGAGTGAGGCGAGCGTCACGCCCTCGACCCACTCCATGACGAGGTACATCACGTGGCCCTCTTCGCCGACCTCGTGGATCGCGGCGACGTTCGGATGACGGATGCGCGACGCCACGCGCGTCTCGTCGAGGAACATCGTCTCGAAGTCGGGGTCGTCGCTGAGCTCGGGCAGCATCGTCTTCACGGCGACGAGCTCGTCGAGGCCGTGTTTGCCGACCTCGCGGGCGGCCCAGACGGTGGCCATGCCTCCGCGCGCGACGGCGGCGAGCAGCTCGTAGCGCTTCTCACCGGCGCCGATGACCGTTCCCGGTCCCAGGCGTGAGAGGGCGCTGCTGCGCGCGCCGCTACCGCTCTCCCGTTGCGAAGAGACCGTGCCGAGGAAGAAGGGGTTCGAGGACTCCTGCTTGGCGTCTGCGGGCGCGGATGCGGCAGGCTTCGCTTCTGCTGCGGGGGCCGCCTCGGTCGACGCCTCGCCGGTGGGCTCGACGCCGAGCAGCGTGTGCTGACGCGGCGGGGGAGGTGGCCTTCGGGCGCCGGTGGGCGGCGCCGGGCGAGCCGGCGCGGGCGCTGGGCTCTTTGCGGCGTCGACCGTCACCTCGTCGCTGGTGGAGTCTTCGACGAGGATGTCGCCGTCGAGCGTCGAGGGCTCCTCGACGACCGCAGCTGGGCTCGGCGATGCCGTGGAGCCGAGCTCGGCGAGCGCCGCGGGGTCGTCGACGACCGTGGTCGGAGCGAGCTCGCCAGGGCTGGCTGCGTCGTCTCCCGTCGCTTGCTCGGCTTCGTGGCCCGGCGGCTGGAGCCCACCGAAGCCCAGCAAGGTCTTCGCGCGCACCTTCGGAACCGGCTTCTTCGCGCCCACGGGTGAGGGGGCAGGCGTGGTGCCGGTGGAGGTTGGCGTCGCAGGTTTCGCGGAGCTCGCGTCGAGCCCGAGCCCGCTCGGCGCGGCGGGCGCGCGCGGGATGCTCAGCTTGGGTGGAGCGGCCGATGGGGACCGTGGCCGCAGGCTCACTGCCTTCACCGTCGCCGACTTGTCGACCTGCTTCGAGACGAGCTCGCCGACCTCGTCTGCGGTGGCAGGCCCCGCGGCCTCGAGGGCCTCGATCAGATCGTCGAGCGAGCCGCGCTTGTCCACGTCGCGCTCGAGCGCCTTCGCCAGCGCAGCGCTGAGATCCGCGCCGACCTCGGGGCGCGCCATCGCTGCGCTCGCGATCGAGCCGGTGAGCACCTTCTGCACGACGGCTGCTTCCATCCGCGACGCGAAGAGGCGCTGTCGCGTGAGCAGCTCCCAGGCGAGCACGGCGGCGCTGAAGGTGTCGGCCTTGAGATCCGGCGCGGTCGCGGCGGGACCCACCGAGACGCTCATCGCCTTCACCCGCTCCGGGGCGGCGTAGGTGAGCCGCTCGATGTTCTTGGCGTGGTGCAGTCCGAACTTCGTGAGGGCGCGATCCACTCCGAAGCCGCTCACCCGCGTGATGCCGTCGTGGCCGACGTGCACGCACCAAGGGCCGAGCTCACCGTGGCCGAGGGGAGGCTCGTGCTCGTGCGCCTCGGACACCGCGCGGAAGACGTCGAGGCAGATCCGGATCGCCACGGGCAGCGGCAGGCCGTCCGGACCGGCGCGTCGCACGACCGAGGCGAGCGTGTCTCCATCGGGGTAGCCGAAGACCACCATGGGCTCGCCGTCGAGGTTCATCGCCTCCACGACGGGCAGGATGCGCGTGCCCACCAGCTCCCCCGCGAGCTTCGCTTGATCGAGGAAATTCTGGACGTTGTCGGCGCTCTTCGCGACGTGCCGATGCACCTTCACGAGGAACGCACCGCGACCGTTCTCGGTGTTGCGTGCGACGGCGCTCACGCCGACGCTGCTCGCCCCGATTTCACGAAGGAGCTCGTAGGCCCCCAGCTTCTTCGAAGCTGCCTGCAGGTTGGACACCGCCATCGGGACCGAGGCTATCAGGGCGGCGACCGAAGGGGGAAGTGAGCGACGAGAGTTTCGGCGGCCGCGCGTGCGGGCAGGGCGCGTCGGGCGCTGGCTCCGTCGCGCGCCGGCCCTATGCTGTCGGGCGATGGCGGAACGAACCCGTGTGGAGGCATCCTCGGAGTCAGACCCGACGGCTGGGGCGATCGAGCTCTCGGGGCGAGCGTCGCCGTACCCCGTCTCACGCCTCGCGCCGAGCTTCGACCTCGTCGACGTCGCGAGGCAGATCCAAGAGGCCGACACGCTCATCGGCGCGGTCGCCGAGCGCCAGCTCGAGCTCATCGCGAAGCAGATCCGTGGCCTCCAGGACGAGGCCCGCGCCGTGATCGAGCGTGCCCGACGCGACGCCGAGCTGCACCGCGCCACGTGCCGCTTGGTGAAGCGCCCAGGCGCCGTCTACCACCTCTATCGGAGGCCGACGGGCGAGCCGTACTTCTCGCTGCTCTCCCCCGCCGACTGGAACGACGCGCCGCCGCACACCTTCGAGGGCAGCTACCGCCTCGAGAACGATCTCTCCTTCTCCAAGCTCGAGGCAGACCCCCGCTGAGCGAGCGGCACGTGCCTCAGCGCTTGGGCGGCTCCGGGTAGCCCCGCAGCAGGTCACCGAGCATCGTCTCGCCGAGCTCGCGGTAGCCCCGGATCGTGAGGTGGATGCCGTCGGGCTGGACCTTCGGGTCGGGCTCCTCGGAGAGGCGCTTCATCGCTCCGCGGCCGCCGAGCAGCTCGTAGGCATCGAACCAGTGGCACCCGGCGGTGGCGGCGGCCTCTCTCAGGCGATCGCGCATCGGTGGTACGCGGCTCTCGGCGTCGGCGCGGTCGGTCGGTGAGACCAAGACGCAGTCGACCTCCGGCGCCACCGTGCGCACCCGCGCCACGAGCGCGAGCGCCTGGTCGGCGACCTTCTGGTAAGGAGGCCGAGCGTCGCCGGCTTCGTTGGTGCCGTACTCGAGGATGAGCAGGCTCGGCTTGCGACGCGCGACCTCGCTGGTCCACGCGGCCTCATCCCACGCGAGCGCGGTCCCGAAGCGCGCGCCGTTGATGGCGAGCGTGTCGAGCACGACGCCAGGGTGCGCGCTCGGATCGGCCTCGACCACCACGCCGCAGAGGCTGGTGCGCCCCTGCGTCGTCACGGTCAGATCGGCGCCCTGAGGAGCGTCGAAGCGCTCGTGGAGCACGGCGTGGAGCGGGCGCGCGTCGTCCGGCGTGAGCACGCGACGAGGGACCCCGGGCACGTCGATCTGGATCCGCGCCTCTCGGTCTTCGAGCCGGTAGCAGAGATCGTAGCCGACACGCTCGCCGGGCATCGGCTGGTTCAGCGAGAGCACCACGCGCGGAGAGCCGGCGTAGCCGCCCATCATCAGGCCTCCGAGTCCGAAGGCGCCGTCGGCCTCCCGCTTCGTGCTCGTCGGCCGCTTCGGCCGCATGCGCCACTTGCCACGGATGTCCAGCTTGAGCCCGTCGTGGCGGTAGTTCTTGTAGCCGAGGTGGACGAAGCCAGGACCGCCGACGCCGAAGCGATCCTGGAGGCCCTTGCGCAGCGCGCCCGACCAGAAGTCGGCCTGCCCGTGGGAGTCACCGAGCCAGAGCAGACGGACGTGGTCGCTGCGCTGCCCGTCCTCGAGCTGACGGAGCGCTGCGTGGAAGCGCCGGAGCTCCGGCGCGCCGTGCGCAGCAGGCGGGCTCGGCTCGGTGGGCGCGGGCGCTTCGGGCCCGGGCTCGGCGCTGGGCGCGGGCGCGTCGGGTGAGGGAGCCTCTGCCGCGGAGGGCGCGGGACGAGGCGCCGGAGGTGGAGGGACGCACGAGGCGCAGGCGAGCGCGAAGCCGAGCGCGTGGAGCGCAGGCCTCAGACGAGCAGGCGTTCGGGCTGGGATCACGAGGAGGGAGCTACGCATGGGGAGTCGGGGTCGAATCGAGGCTCGAGCGCGCACCGCCGAGCTCCGCCTCGAGCATCTCGGCGAGGTGCTCGACGTAGCTCTCCGGGCCCGGCCACGCGAGCCCCTCGGCCTCGAGCAGGCGCGCTGCGCGGTGCGTGTCGAAGCGCCGCGTCGTCGCCACGCGTTCGACGAAGGCGCGCGGCGCTCTCGCCAGAGACTCGAGCAGCTTCGGCGCGAAGAGGGCCCTTCCGAGGGCGAGACGCCGGGTCGGGCCCCAGAGCGCGCGCAGCTCCCGGGCGATGTCGCCGGCCGTCGGTGGGCGCGGCGCGACCAGGTGCAGCGGCGCGCCTCCCGCGTCGGCGCGGGCGCCCAGCACCCAGCAAGCGCGCGCCACGAAGTCGAGCGGCGCGAGGTGCAGCGGCGCGCAGGCGAGGCCTCGCGCGAGCGCTGCGAAGGGCGCGGCGCTCGCCCCGTGAGCCTCGCGGTCCTGGGCGAGCACGAGCAAGAGGCCCAGGAGGTTCGCGTTGGTCGCGATCGAGACGAGCGGACGGTCCCGCTCCGGTACCGGAACGACGCCCCCGGTCCGGAGCACGACGAGCTCGCAGTCACGAGACGCGCGCCACGCCACCGCCTCGGCGCGTCGCCGCGCGGTCGTCAGCGGGTCGTGGCTGGCTTCGTCGCCGTGGCAGGCACGTTCGTAGGCGACGCCACCATCGATCGGCGCGGCGTAGACCGAAGAGTGGAAGACGAGCCTCGCTCGGCCGGAGGTCCGAGCGAGCTCGACGGCCTCGAGCGCGGACGCGACGTTGAGCGCGGTGAGCGTCGCCGCGTCGAGCGAGGTGTCGGCCGAGTGCGCGAGGTGATGGATGCGATCGACCTGCGCGGCCAGCGCTCGGTACTCCGACCCCGCGAGCCCGAGGTCCATCGACGCTGGGTCGCCCTCGAGCACCTCCACGCGGCAGCCGGGGGAGGCCTCGGCGGCGAGCGCGCGCGCGGAGGCGAGCTCCGCCGGAGTCGCCACCAGGTACAGCGCCCGCGCGTGCCCCTCCGAAGAGGCGAGGCTCGCGATGCGGCGCGCCAGCGGGTGGAACAGGCCCGTGACCAGCACGGAGGCCCGCGGGGCTCGGCCTGGGCTCGCAGGATCGTCGACGGGGTTCGCGTGCTGCATCCGGGGAGGCCACCGCGCCGGGAGCGTGGGCGGCGAGGCGAGAGTCTACACCGAGGGAGGCGCAGGCCGCTCGACGCCACGCAGCCCGGGTGCGAGGCTCCCCGCGATGCGGTCGACTCGGGCGGCGCTCCTCTGCTGCGCGCTGGCTGGGCTGGCGCTGGGCCCCGCCTGCCGAAGCTCGGACTCCGCACCTGCGCCGGCGGGCTCCGCGGCTGCTGCCCCGCTGCCCGCGCCCGAGAGACCCGCGGAGCTCGTCGGCGTCGGATCGCTCGCGCCCGCGAGCTCGTTCTGGCCCCAGCTGAGAGAGGCTCTCCACCCCCGCGATCCATCGCTCCCGCGATCCTGGGGAGCGGCGCTCTGCGCCGCCGCCGGGCTTCCGATCACCGCAGCAGAGCTCTTCGAGGACGACCGGGGCTCGAAGCTCGCGCTCGCGAGGTCGGAGTCCGGCGCGAGCGAGCTCGTGTGGGCCGTCCCCGTCCGCGCGGTCGACCGCCTGCTCGTCGTGGCCTCGTCAGGGCGGGACGCGCGCTTCGACAGGGTGCCTGAGGGCCGGCTCGAGCTGCTGCGTCCTCGCCACCCGCCTGCGGGCCGCGCGCCGGCCCTCGGCGTCTCCGGCAACTTCCTGCTGCTCTCGACGAGCGAACACGCCCTTCGCCTCGCCGGCCCTTGGCTCGTCGACCCGAGCACCCCCGCGCTCGAGCTCGGCCCCTCGGAGTGGCTCAGGCTCGAGCTGCCGGCAGACCTGCGCCTCGCTGCGACGGACGCGCGAGCCGCTCCGCTCCTCGGTCTCTTGGGCGAACTCCCACTCGGCGCCCTCCCGTCGGTCGGCGAGCTCGTCGGCTCGACGCGCCCGACGCTCAGCGTGTCGGGACACGCGCTCGGCTGGACCCTCCGGCTCTCCGGCGCCTCCGCCTCGCGCCCGAGCGAAGGCGCCTCCTCGGGGGTCCGAGAGGCGCTGCTCGAGCTTCCCGCCGAGCTGTCCGCGGCGGTCGTCGTGCACGCCGACGAAGCCGCGCGGCTCGAGCAGGCTCGCCACGCGCGTGCGGCGCTCGAGAGCCTCGCCAGCGCGCGCGGCCTCGAGCCCTTCACCGAGCTCGAAGCGCTCGAGAGGCTCGCCGAGGCGCGAGGGGCGCTCGGCTGGGTCGGCTACGAGCTGAGCCCCGTCGGCCCGCTCGCCTACGGACGGCTCGAGCTCCGTGACCCGGCCGCGGCGCTCGCCGCACTCGACGCGCTCTTCGGAGTACGGAAGGCGACCGCGCGCGCACCGGTCCGAGCGCGTCGGCGTCAGGAGCCCTCACCGGCCGATTCGGCCCGCGCGAGCCGCATGATGCGCAAGACCGTGCTCGAGCGGGTCGGCGAGGTCTACGAGCTCAGGCTCCGGCCCGCAGACACCCCGGCGCCTCCCACGCGCCTCTACGCGCGGATCGAGGCCGGCAACCTCTGGGTCGGCGTGGGCGGCGACGCGGCCCAGGCGCTCGAGCGAGTGCGGCGAGCCGACCCACCTCGCCTCGCGGGGCTCGCGTGGCCTTCGAGTGCGGTGCGCCTGCTGCCTCCTGACGCCCAGGCGGCGGGCTTCGTCGGGCTCGCGAGCGAGGAGCGGACTTCGACAGCGCTCGCGACCACGGCGAGGCCGCTGCTCTTCGCCGTCGACGGGCCAGCGAACGGGCGGAGCCTGACGGCGATCCTTCCGCCGGAGACGCTCGCAGGCCTCGTCGCCGCTTGGCGTCGCTGAGACTCGCGGTGGCTCGGCGCTCATCGTGACAAGCCTCGCGGCTTGGGCGAGCATCTCCCGGTGTCCGTCGCCAAGGGCCTCGCCCAGCTCGTCTGCTCTCTCGGTCTGCTCATGCTCGGAGCCTGCGCGGGCGCCGACCACCTGCGAGGCGGCGAGCGCGAGCCGAACCTCGACGTGTCCGACGGGTGGCTCACGGCGCCTCCGCCATCGGCGAGCGACGCCTCGTCGCCGAGCTCCGCCTCCAGTGGGACGGGGCGCCGGCTCTCCGAGCCGTTCCGGAACACCTACTACGACTTCCCGGCAGAGGGTCCCGGGGCACAGGCGGCCACGGTCTTCGACGCGACGTGCAAGCCGATCGGCAAGGTCACCCAGGCCTTCCACGACCAGGTCTGCATGCAGGGCAGCGGCCGGCTCCGCTCGGGCGCCACGATCAGCTTCGCGAAGCGCGACTGCGACTGCGCCGCGGAGTGTCCTCGCTCGGGTCAGCGCATCTGCTTCGAGAAGCTCGATCCCAAGCAGTTTCCCACCGGACGCGGCTCGACCGGCAAACCCGTCACGCCGCTGCGCAGCATCGCGGTCGATCCCGAGGTGCTCCCGCTCGGTACGGTCGTCTACATCCCCGAGTACGACGGCCTGCCCACGGCCGAGCCCAACGCGGTGCACGACGGCTGCTTCGTCGCCGAAGACCGCGGCAGCAAGGTGGTCGGCCGCCACATCGACGTCTTCACCGGCGACCCCAGCATGACACAGCGCTGGAACCAGCTCGTGCCCTCGAACCTCGGCGTGCGGCTCGAGCTCGGCTCGGCCCGCTGTGCGCACCTGCTCGCACCTCGCTGAGCGCGCTCGCGCGTCTCGGGCCGCGGCCACGAGCCCGGGGCGGAGGCCTCGGGGTGAGCCCTCAGAAAGCGGCACCGGTGCCCGGAGACGATGGTAGCTTTCTACCCTCCGACCCTCCTTCGTCGCTCTCTCCGAGCCGACCCCGCTCCGCTGAATGGCCGCCGACAACCCTGGCTCCAATCCCTCTGCCGACCCGTCGGGGCAAGACGAGAAGACCCGCGCGCGCGCGCGGATCGGCAAGACGATCAAGGGCAAGTACCGCCTCGACGCGATGATCGGCATCGGCGGCATGGCGACCGTCTACTCGTCGACGCACCGCAACGGGTCGCGCGTCGCGCTGAAGATCCTGCACTCCGAGTTCGCGCGCGACGTCGGCATCCGCGACCGCTTCCTCCGCGAGGGCTACGTCGCCAACCGGATCGACCACCCCGGCCGAGTGGCGGTGCTCGACGACGACGTCACCGAGAGCGACGAGCCGTTCCTCGTCATGGAGCTCCTCGAAGGGGAGGAGCTCCAGAAGCTCTGGAAACGCCACAACCGCAAGGTCCCCGTCCCAGAAGCACTCGAGCTCTGCGCCCAGGCGCTCGACACGCTCCACGCGTTCCACGAGGTGGGCATCGTCCACCGCGACATCAAGCCCGCGAACATCTTCGTCACGAAGGAGGGCGTGGTGAAGCTGCTCGACTTCGGCGTCGCACGCATGCGCGAAGCGGGCGGCGATCACACGCGCGCCGGCACCGCCCTCGGCACTCCGTCGTTCATGGCGCCCGAGCAGGCGATGGGCCTCACCGAGGGCATCGACGGCCGGGCGGACGTGTTCAGCATCGGCGCGACGCTGTACGCGATCCTGAGCGGGCAGCGCTTGCACCAAGGTCGGAGCGACAACGAGGCCTTCATCCTCGCAGCCACGCAGCCGGCACCCTCGCTCGCGCGCGTCGCCCCCGACCTCCCGGTCGAGGTCATCGCGCTCGTCGACAAGGCCCTCGCGTGGGACCCGCGCAACCGCTTCGACTCCGCGAAGCACATGCGCGAGGAGATGCTCGCGTTGCTCGAGCAGTATCGACCTGGCTCGAAGGGAGCGAGCGCGCCCGCCGCGCCCGCGCCCGCCGTCGCTCCTGGGGGCCTGCCCTCGGCGGTCTCCGCGCCCGCGAAGAAGGAGCCCGAGGCGCCGGTCGAGGAGCCGCCCGCGGCCGAGAACGATCCGGCGGTTCAGAAGCTCGTCGACGTGTTCCGCAGGGTCGAGCGCCTCCTGCCCACGGTGCGTCAGTACGGCTGGACCCACCCGGAGAGCGACAACAAGCTGCGCGTTGCCTTCCAGGGGCTGGTCGACGCCCTGCGCGAGGGCCCGGACAAGGTCTACTGGGGCCTCCTGCCCTACTCCTTCGTCCACCGCACCCAGACCGTGTGGGAGCCGACGCCGCCCTTCGACGTCGTGCCCTACAACCTCTTCGCGGCGGGCATCCGCTCGTTCCACGTCTCGCCGGGCGTCACCGAAGACGAGCTGCGCTCCTTCTGCGAGGTGCTCATGCTCGATCCGGTGCGTGATCTCACCCCCGAGGACGACGTCGCCGCCTCGCTCTGGGAGCGGCGCCTCGCCCACATCAAATACGACGTCATCAACATCTTCGCCGAGGGCGACGCCTCCAGCCGCGAGGCCTTCTACGAGGAGGCCGATCAGCTCGAGTCGGTCGCGCAGAAGGCCGCGAGCGACCGCGCCGATCGCGCCGAGGCCGCGGCGATGAACGTCCAGACCGACGCCGCCGCGCTCGCCGCCATGCGGCAGGCGATGAGCGTGCTCGCCATCGACGCGGTCGGCAAGAAGGCCATCGCGTCGCAGCTCGAGACGAGCCCCGAACGCTGGAGCGAGCGCTTCATCGAGGTGCTCGGCGACGCCTTCATCGACACCTTGCGGCGGCGCGACGTGCCTCTGGTCGGCGAGCCGCTCGACGCGAGCGCACGCGATCTCGTGCTGTCGCGCAAGGTCGAGGTGCTCTTCGGCATGCACGACTCGCTCCGGCGCGCGACCGAGCAGTCGGCCTCGCAGATCCGCGGTGTCGATGCGCGCGCCGTCGGCGTGCAGCTCACGCGCTGCATGTTCTCGCCCTCCACCTTCTCCTTGCTCGTGACCGAGGCCGTGCGCTCGAACCAGCAGGCGATCATGCAGGGCACGGCCTCGTCGACGGCTCCGGACGTCGTCATCGATCTCGATCAGCTCACCCAGCGCCTCACGCCGATCGTCGGCGATCTCGGCAACGAGCAGGTCGGCGCGGTGCTCTCCACGATCGACTCCGTGCAGCACGAGCCGCTGAGGCGCCTGCTCTTCGGCTACCTCCAGCGGCAGATGGTCGGCCGCGAGCTCGAGCTCGTCGACAAGATCAGCGGCATGTCGATCGACACCGCGAGGCCGCTCATGCGCCTGCTCCAGTCGATGGGCACGCCCGGCGCCCAGGAGGCGCTCCGCCGCGTCACCGCGTCGAACAACCCCGTGCTGCGCTGCGAGGCGGTCGCTCATCTCGCGCAGTCCCCCGACCAGCTGAAGGACGAGCTCAGCCGGCTCGTCGAGTCCCCCCAGCCCGAGATGCGCGCCGCCGCGCTGCGCACGATGGCGTACCATCAGGTGCGCGCCGCCGGCCCGCTCCTCGTCAAACGCGTGCAGGACCCCTCGTTCAACCAGCTGAACCGGCAGGAGAAGCGCGAGCTGCTCGAGGCCCTGTTCGCGCTCAACCCGCAGCGCGCCGAAGAGCTCTCCGTCGAGATCGTCCAGAAGCACGGGCTGCTCGTCGACGAGACGCTCGAGGACACGCGCGCGCTCTGCGCGGAGCTGCTCGGCAAGAACGCCCGCTCGAACGAGGCGCTCGAGGCGGTGCTCGCGGCGGCGAAACGCCGCTGGTGGAACACGCAGCCGCTGCGTGACGCCGCGATCGTCGCGGCCGAGGCGATCGCTGGCAAGCTCGGCAGGCGCGTCTCTGCCGCCGGGGAGCTCATCGGATGACCGCGCAAGCCCCGCGACTCGATCTCGTCACCGAGAACGCCGCCGAGAACGTGCGGCGCGTGCAGGCGCGCGATCTCGCGGCGCCCGTCGTGCAGGCGATCTTCCGCCTCGTGAAGCAGTCGACGCTGCACGCGCTCGACAACCAGGCCGTCGTGCGCCAGGTCGAGGAGGCGGTCCAGGTCGTCGGCGACTACGGCCGCCGTACCGATCAAGACGTCTCCCTGCTCTTCGCCTACGGCTCGATCTTCGTGGGTGGGCAGTTGCTCAAGGCCAACCGCCTCACCTACGAGGGCGCGATCGAGCTCGGCGAGCTGCTCAAGCGCTTCGGCTACTCGGAGATGGCGATCGCGCGTGACGTGAGCACGCAGGACTTCTTCGCCTTCGTCTCCGCCGTGGGCAACGCCCAGCGCTCGGGGCAGGGCCAGCAGCTCGAGAAGCCCTCGGCGCGCATCCGCCTGCGAGCGGTCGCCGAGAGCGCGCTCAAGCGCGGGGCCGTGGTGGAGCGGCTCGACGAGAAGCAGGCGATCGTACGCACCTACGCCTCGGCGATCGTCATCATGCGGCGCTTCTTCGAGCAGCTGCGCAAGGGGCGCTACGAGCTCCCCCAGCGCGTGAAGCGCATCGCCCAGAGCCTCGTCGATCTCTCGCAAGGCGAGACGCCGGCCTTCCTCGGCGTCACCGCGGCGCGCAACGCGAACCACGACGACGCCGGGCGCGCGGTCAACTCGGCGATCCTCGCCGTCTCGATGGCTCGCCAGGTCACCGACGACGTCGTCGTGCTCGGCCGCATCGCGATGGCCGCGCTGCTCTACGACGCAGGCAAGCCTCGGCTCACCGGTCAGGTCGGCCAGAACGCGCCGATGATCGCGCCGCGCCTCTCGGAGGCGCAGGAGCTCGAGATGCCGGCGGCGA
The DNA here is from genome assembly GCA_938004785.1 of uncultured Polyangiaceae bacterium. Lineage (GTDB taxonomy): Bacteria > Myxococcota_A > Polyangia > Polyangiales > Polyangiaceae > CALKVW01. The sequence goes on along the minus strand of CALKVW010000045.1, from coordinate 974 downwards.
CGGCTGCGGTGCTCACGGCGCTCGGCCACGTCAACGAGCCCACCGTCATGCGCACGGTGCTCACCTACGAGGCGCACTGGCTGCGGCGCGCGGCTCAGCTCGGCCCCATGTACCGCGGCGTGCGCGGCGCGACGCTGCAGGCGCGCATCCTCCACACCGCTCGGAGCTTCAACGATCTGCTCACCCCCGCGCCTGGCATCGAGGCGCCGAGCGCCGACGAGGCCGTCGCCAAGCTGGAGTCCGAGGCCCGCGACTCCGCCGACCAGACCGCGATCCGGCTGCTCGTGACCTCGCTCGGCATCTTCCCGTCGGGCACGGTGGTGGCGCTCGGCTCCGGAGAGACGGCGCTGGTGCTCTCCACGCCCAAGCACCCCTCCGCCTACTCCTTGCCGAGCGTGCGCGTACTCTACGACGCCGGAGGCTCACCGCTCCACCAGCCGCTCGATCTCGACCTCGCGACCCTCGGTCCAGAAGACGCGCGCCGCAAGGTGGCGCGCGTCGTCTCGCCTGCCGACGACGGCTCCCGCGCACAGGCGAAGCAGATCCTCGCGCAGCGCGCGGCGATGGCGTCCGGAGCACCAGGCCCGAGGCGCTCGAACACCTCCGACCCGGTCTCTCAGCAGTCGTCGCCGTTCACGCCCTCGGGGGTGAACGTCGCGCCGGGAGCGCGCCCGAGCGGTACCCACCCCGCGGGCTCCGCGGGCGGGCCGGCCTCTCCGGCACCGTGGAGCCAGCCCGCCGACGTCGGCTACGGCTCCGCGCCGAGCCACCCTCAGGCGTCCTACGGCCAGCAGGCCTCCGCGCCGCAGGCGGCAGCACAGCCGGGCCATGCGCAGCAGGGTTACGCGCCCCAGGCACCGTACGCGCCGCCACCCGGCCCGCAGCCCCAGGGCTACGCGCCTCAGTACGCGCAGCAGGGCTACGCGCCTCAGCACGCGCAGCAGGGCTACGCGCCTCAGCACGCGCAGCAGGGC
>CALKVW010000044.1 GCA_938004785.1 uncultured Polyangiaceae bacterium | reverse complement strand
GGGCCGGTCGCCCGCGCTCAGGCGCCACGCGCGGGCCGGTCGCCCGCGCTCAGGCGCCACGCGCGGGCCGGTCGCCCGCGCTCAGGCACCCTGCGCGTCGCTGATCGCGTCGGTGCGCCGCTCGCGGCGGCTCGTGTCGAGCACGCGCTTGCGCACGCGCACCGCGTCGGGCGTGACCTCGACGAGCTCGTCCGCGTCGATCCACTCCATCGCCGTCTCGATCGTGAGCGTCTTCGGCACGGCGAGCATGACGTTCTCGTCCTTGCCCGCGGTGCGCACGTTCGAGAGCTTCTTCTCGCGCACGACGTTCACGTCGGTGTCGTTGGGGCGGTTGTGCTCGCCCACGATCATGCCTTCGTAGACGTCGACCCCGGGGTTCATGAAGAACACGCCGCGCGCCTGCAGGTGGTGCATCGCGTAGGGCGTGGCCTGACCCTGGCGGTCGGAGACGATCGCGCCGTTGACGCGGCGGATCATCGGCCCACCCCAGGGCGCCCAGCCCTCGAAGAGCGTATTGAGCAGACCCGTGCCGCGCGTGGCCGTGAGGAACTCACCGCGGAAGCCGATGAGCCCTCGCGAAGGAATCACGTACTCGAGGCGCGAGCGCCCCGAGCTGCCGGCCTGCATCTTCTCCATGCGGCCGCGGCGCGCGCCGAGGCGCTCGGTCACGACGCCGACGTAGCTCTCTGGCACGTCGACGACGACGCGCTCCATCGGTTCCATGAGCTCGCCTTCGATCTCCTTGGTGACGACCTCGGGGTTGCCGAGCTGCATCTCGTAGCCTTCGCGGCGCATCGTCTCCACGAGCACCGCGAGCTGCAGCTCACCGCGGCCGAGCACCACGAAGGTGTCGGGCGTCTCGGTGGGCTCGACGCGGATGGCGAGGTTCTTCAGCGCCTCGCGCTCGAGGCGGTCCTTCAGGTGACGGCTCGTGAGAAACTTGCTCGCCTTGCTCTTGCCGGCGAAGGGCGAGGTGTTGACGCCGATGCGCAGCTTGATCGTCGGCTCCTCGACCGTGATGCGCGCGAGCGCCTCGGGCGCCTCGACGCTCGCGATCGTGTCGCCGATGACGGCGTCTTCGAGGCCCGCGATCGCGACGACCTCGCCGCTCTCGGCCGACTCTGCGACGACGCGCTTGAGCCCCTCGTAGACGAAGAGCTGCTTCACGTTCGCGCGCTTCTGCGCGCCGTTCTCGCCGAGCACGAGCACGGTGTTGCCCTGGCTGAGCTTGCCGCGCACGATGCGGCCGACGGCGAGCTTGCCGACGTAGTCGTCGTGCGTCGTGTTGCACACGATGACCTGCAGCGGCGCGTCCGGGTCGCCCGCGGGCTCCGGCACCTTCTCGAGGATCGTCTCGAAGAGCGGCTCGAGATCCTTGCCCTCGTCGGCCATCTCCTTCTTCGCCATGCCGATCTTGCCGATCGCGTAGAGCACCGGGAAGTCGGTCTGCGCGTCGCTCGCGCCGAGGTCGCAGAACAGATCGAAGACCTGGTCGAGCACCTCGTCGGGGCGGGCGTCGGAGCGGTCGATCTTGTTGATGACCACGATCACCGGGAAGCCTCGCTCGAGGCACTTCGAGAGCACGAAGCGCGTCTGCGGGAGGGCGCCCTCGGCGGCGTCGACGAGCAGGAGAGCTCCGTCGGCCATCATCAGCGTGCGCTCGACCTCGCCTCCGAAGTCGCTGTGGCCCGGGGTGTCGACCACGTTGATCTTCGTGCCCCTCCAGTTCACGCTCGTGTTCTTCGCGAGGATCGTGATGCCACGCTCTCGCTCGAGGTCGTTCGAATCCATCACGCGCTCGGCGACCGCCTCGTTGGCGCGGAAGGTCCCGGCCTGCTTGAGCATGTGGTCGACGAGGGTGGTCTTGCCGTGGTCGACGTGGGCGACGATGGCGATGTTGCGGAGGGGACGCGGCATGGCCCGCGCGCCTTAGCACGGTCCGGCGACGCAAGCGCGGTCAATGCACGGCCCCGTCGCGATCCTCGGGGCCGCGTCGCGGGCGGCCCGAGCGGCTCGGCGGGCCGGAACCCGCGGGGAGCGCGAGCGACGTGGTCGCCACCTGGGCCCTCGTGTACGGGACCGGGCCATGACGCCCGAGGTCCTGAAGCAGCTCGCGGAGGAGTGGATCCCGTTCAACAAGTTCCTCGGCCTCCGCGCCGAGCGCGTCGATCCCGGCGACATCCTCCTGCGCATCCCCTACCGCGACGAGCTCATCGGCGATCCGGTCAAACGCGCCCTGCACGGCGGCGTGCTCAGCATGCTCGCCGACACCTCGGGCGGCCTCGCGCTCTGGAGCGCGCTCGCCGACGAACGCGCGCGCGTCTCGACGATCGATCTCAGGGTCGACTACCTGCTGCCGGGCAAACAGCACGATCTCTACGCGCACGCGACGCTCGTGCGCGCCGGCAAGGCCGTGGGTGTCTCCGACATCCGGCTCTTCCACAAGGAAGACCCGGGCGCCACGATCGCGACGGGCAAGGGCGTCTACGCGATCCGCACCTACAAGTCCCACGGAGGCGCTCAGCGCAGCGAGAGCCCCTGAGCTGGCAAGGAGCGCAGCGCGTGGGCGATGGCGCGCGCGAAGGCCTCGCGCACGAGCGGGTCGCGGAAGGCCACGGCCTCGCGTGGATCGAGCGCGTTGTGCGTCTCGACGATCACCGAGGGCATCGTGGGGCGGCGCAGCACCATGATGCGCTTGTCGGCTGCGTGGCGATCGACGAAACAGCCCGAGGGACCGGAGGGAGCGTAGAGCCCGACGTACTCGGCGCCGTCGTAGGCCGAGAAGCCCGCCGCGCGCATCGACCCGGTGATCGTCGCGCAGAGCGCGGCGCGCGCGGCGGCGAGCTCGGCCGGCCCCTCGTCGGAGTAGAGCACCGTGAACCCGGGTGCGTCGTGGCTCGCGCGGCAGACCAGCCCGGGCTCGGGTGACCACTCGCGCACCTGGCCGCGCACGTCGGAGTGCAGGCTGAGGAAGACGTCGGCGCCGACCCGCTCGGCGTCGGCGACGCGCTCGGCGTAGGGCACGAGCTCGTCGCCGGTGCGGCTCGGCACGACGACGAAGCCGCCGTAGGCCTCGAGCGCCGCGCCGAGATCGAGCGCGAGGTCGTGCATCGTGTCCTGCTCGAGCTCGCAGAGGCTCGAGCGGTTGCCTTCGTTGTCGGGCGCGCCGTGCCCCGCGTCGAGGTAGACGACGAGGCGCTCGCCACGCTGGGCCGGCAGCTCGAGCTCGACGAGCTCGAGTGCGAAGGGATCCTCGAGCGCGCCGGGCTCCGCGCCGGAGGCCCCGTCGTCGGCGCGCTCGCACGCGGCGGCGACGAGCGCGAGGCTCGAGAGCACGACGGAGCACGCGCGGCGCATCGCGATCGAGCATAGCCCCGGGGCACGCACGGCGCCCAGAAAGCCCCGATCCGGCACGGCCGCGCGCAGCCGGCCTCAGTCGCCGAAGCTCAGCACGAGCTTGCCGACCGTCTCGCCGGACTCGAGCGCCGCGTGCGCCTCGGCGACACGATCGACCGGGTAGCGGGTGACTTCGGGCAGGCGCAGTCGCCCGTCGTGGATCCAGCCGAGGATGCGCTCCATGCCCTCCTCGAGCAGCTCGCGGCGCTCGAAGAGGTAGGAGAGGTTGAAGGCCATCACGCTGCGGTTGTCGTTCGTGAGCTTCAGCGGGTCGAAGCGAGGCGTGCGCAGCCACGACCAGGCGAGCTTGAGCCAGTCGGGCCGACCGCCCTGCTTGGGCAGCATCGAGTGGAAGCCGTAGATCACGAGCCTGCCCGTGGGGCGCAGGTGCTCGTAGGACTGCTTCAGCGTCTCGACGCCGTTGGCGTCGAGCACGACGTCGAAGCCCCCGGGCGCGAGCCGCTCCACCTCGCTCCACAGCGGCGCGGAGCTCTTGTCGATCACGTGGTCGGCCCCGAGCGCGCGCACGTGCTCGACCTTGTGCGCGCCTCCGACGACCCCGACGACCTCGGCGCCCGCGATCTTGCCCATCTGCACGAGCATGCTGCCCACGCCGCCGCCCGCAGAGTGAACGAGCAGGCGCGCGCCGGGTCGGAGCTTGCAGAGCTCGAAGAGCGCGTGGTGGGCCGTGAGCGCCACCGCAGGCAGGGCCGCGGCCTCGGCGAGCTCGAGCTCGCGTGGGCAGGCGTAGACCTGGTGCTCGGGCACCACGAGGCGCGAGGCGTAACCGCCGAAGAGCGCCACCGCCAGCACACGATCGCCGACGGCGAAGCGCGTGACGCCCTCGCCCACCGCGGCGACCTGACCTGCGACCTCGAAGCCCGGCGTGATCGGGTAGCCGTGCAGCTCCTTCGCCGAGGCGTAGAGCCCCATGCGGATGATGCAGTCGGCGTAGTTGATGCCGGCGGCGGCGACGCGCACGAGCACCTCGCCGGGGCCGGGCGTGGGGTCGGGCTGCTCGGCGACGACGAGCCGCTCGAGGCCTCCTGGGCGATGGATGATGACCTTGCGCATGTCGACGTGCACCGCTGGGGGTGGGCGGCTGGGGTGACCCCGCTCGGACTCGAACCGAGACTCCCTCGCGGGAAGCGGATTTTAAATCCGCCGCGGCTGCCATTTCGCCACGGGGCCGGGCCGGCTCTTGTAGGCGATGGCCGCGGTGAGGGCGAGAGCCCTTGTCGCCTCGTACGCCGACGCGTAGGACGCTCGGCGTCGCCCGTGTCGAGACCTGAAGAGCTGCGCATCCCCCTCGGGTACTCCTTCGCGGGCATGGCCTGCGGCATCAAGGTCAAGCGCCGCGACCTCGCGCTCGTGCTCTCGCACGCGCCCGCGAGCGTCGCCGGTCGCCTCACGACCTCGCTCACGCGCGCGGCGAGCGTGCGCCGCAACGCGCTCCGGCTACCCGCGGCCGACGTGCGCGCGATCGTCGTCGCCAGCGGCAACGCCAACGCGATGACAGGCCCCAGGGACGACGCCGACGAGCTCGCCGTGGTCGAGGCCATCGCCTCGAGCCTCGACCTGCCCGCCGACGCCGTGCTCTCCGCGGCGACCGGCGTGATCGGCGTGCCCTTCCCGGTCGAGAAGGTGCGCCTCGCGGCGAAGCGCCTCGTCGAGCTGCTCGGCGCCGATCCGCTGCCCGCGGCCGAGGCGATCCTCACGACCGACACGACCACCAAGCTCGCGAGCCGCGAGGTCTTCGTGCACGGCACGCGCGTGCGTGTGCTCGGCGTGGGCAAGGGCTCGGGCATGGTGCACCCCGAGCTCGCCACGGTGCTCGGCTTCCTCCTGACCGACGCGGCCGTCTCTCCGGCGGCGCTCGACCGCGCGCTCGGGCTCGCGGTCGACGACTCCTTCCAGATGCTCAGCATCGACGGCGAGGCGTCGACCAACGACCAGGTCCTCGCCTTCGCCAACGGCGCCTCGGGCGCTCCGCTCATCGACGATCCCGAGAGCGAGGAGGCGCGCGCGCTCGGCCTGGCGCTCGCCGAGGTCGCGCGCGAGCTCGCCCGTCAGGTCGCGCGCGACGGCGAGGGCGCTCGCAAGCTCGTGAGCGTGCGCGTCGATCGCGCCGCCGACACCGGCGCGGCGCGCTCGCTCTCGCGCGCCGTCGCGAGCTCCACGCTCGTCAAATGCGCGCTCTTCGGCGCCGACCCGGGCTACGGGCGCGTGCTCGCGGCGCTCGGATCGCAGGCCGCGCGCGAGAAGCTCGAGCTCGACCCTCGCAGGATCTCGATCACGATGCAGGGTACGGCCGTGTTCACGCTGGGCGCGCCGACCCCCTTCGAGCACGACGCGCTGCGCGCCAAGCTCCGCCACGACGAGGTCACGCTCGGGATCGACCTGGGGCTCGGCGAGGGCTCGGCCACCGCCTACGGCTGCGACCTCTCCTACGACTACGTGCGCATCAACGCCGACTACGCCGCCGTGCTCGTCGAGTCGCCGGGCGGCCCCGTCTACCGCGATCAGCGCCTCGAGACGAAGACGCCCGAGCTCAAGAAGGAGGTGCTCGTCTCCGCCCTCCGGTACATCGAGCGCTTCCGCGGCACCCGCGCGGTCGTGCGCTACGGTCCCTCGACGCTCGCGCGCCTCGACCTCACGACCCGCCTCGCCGAAGACGTGCGCCTGCTCGCGGCCGTGGGCCTGCGCCCGATCCTCGTGCAGGCCGGGCCGGCCTCGGAGCTGATGGTCTCTTCGCTCGCGCGCCAAGGCGTGCGCGCGGTCGGCCTCACCCCGGCCGACGGCAACCTGCTGAGGCGCGGCCCCTCCCGGCGCTCGACGACCGGCTCGCGCCCGCCTCCGCCGCCCGCCGGCGACGCCGGCTTCGTCGTCGACCCGGAGGTGATCGAGCTCTTGCTCGCCAAGGAGTACGTGCCCGTGGTGATGCCGGAGGACACGAGCGGGCTCGTCGAGTCGGGTCTCGCGGACGACGACGCAGAGGGCGCCGCGACGCTGGGCGTCGACGTCGACACCGTCGCCGCCGAGATCGCCATCGCCTGCTCGGCGCACAAGCTCATCTACCTCGTCGGACGCGCAGGCCTCGTCGTGCGCGCCGTCGAGAGCGCGGCGAGCGAGACGGGGGCCGACGCGACGCAGCGGGGAGAGGCGACCATGTTGCTCTCGGAGATCTCTGCCGAGGAGCTGGCCGCGCGCCTCGACGAGGGCTCCATCGACGCCTCGCTCGTCGCGCAGGCGCGCGGCGCGGTGCGCGCGCTCGCAGGCGGCGTCGAGACCGTGCACCTCATCGACGAGCGCGTGCCCCACCACGTCGTCGCGGAGCTCTTCACCGAGACCGGCGTCGGCACGATGGTGCGCTGAGGCCTCCGCACGGACACGAACGCCGAGCGCTCCCCTGGGGAGGGCCCGGCGCGTCGAGCACCCGAGCTGGGGTCGCGCCGCTCAGTAGCCCTTCTTCATCACGAGGATGGCGTCGCGCTCGAGCTCGTGGACCGACTGCACGACGACCGCGATCGAGGTGTTCTCGCGCACGGCCACCACGCGGATCTCTCCGTAGGTCTCGTTCGGGTACGCGTCGACCGGACCGTCGGACTTCATCTTGGCGTCGACGTTGACGCGGTCGTCTTCGGTCTCCATCTTGCGCGTCGCCATGGGCCCGGCGCCTCGCAGGGTCTGCACCCAGCGGTCGCCTCGCTCGACGACGAAGAAGCGGTTGCCCGGCTTCACGCCGTGCTTCGAGCCTCGGTCGAGGAAGATGACCTGGTGCTGGCCGAAGATCTCGTGCGGGTAGAGCGCCGTGAGGATGTGCGCCTGCACGAACTTCTCGTTGCGTGTGGGTGCGACCATGTTGAACTTGCGGCCGACGTTGCCGACGAGCACGCCGCGCTCGATGACGTCGAGCGCCTCGATGACGCGCCCCTTCACCATCTGCGTCTTGGGGTTGTAGCGATCGACGCGCACCGTGCCGCGCACCGCCACGAGCTCGCCGTCGGCGTCGGCGTCGGCGCCTCGCATGGTGCGCACCGGCTTGAAGAGCGTGAGCTCCTGGCCGAGCGTGACCTTCGCGTCGTCGTCGAGCTGGATGTAGACGTCGTCACCGTAGCTGAGCAGCGACTGGTCTTCGGGTGAGCCCACGAGCTCGCCGACCGCGTCCTTGTCGGGGTCGTCGACCCAGCCCAGATCGCGCAAGAGGATCGAGCCCTCGCTCATCCGGGCCATGTCCGAGCGGCGAAGCCCGGGCGCGCCGGGGCCGTCGGCGCGCAGCTTGATGCGATCGCCAGGGTAGATCCAGTGCGGGTTCTGCACCTGAGGGTTCTGCGCCCAGAGCTTCGGCCAGCCGTAGGGGTTCTTGTAGTACTGGCCGCTGATGCCCCAGAGCGTGTCGCCGCGCCGCACGCTGTGGGCCTGCGGGACTCCGGCGCCCTCGAGCACGTACTGCGAGCCCTTGCCGCCGCGCGCGCTCGTCATGGCCTCGCCGGCGCCTCGGTTGAGATCGAAGCCGTCGTTCGAGCGCGAGGTGTCGGTCAGCGAGCGCGAGCTCGACGGCAGGTAGCCCTCGAGGTCCTCGCGAGAGGGGCCGAGGTTGCTCTGCGTGGTGGTCGTCACGGAGGTCTGCCCCGGCACGAGGGTGACCTGGGTCTCGCCTCCCGAGTCGTTCGGGATCGAGACCACCGGGCTCTCTTGAGCGACCGCCGGTGAGACGGCGACGCTCGAGGTGACCAGACCGAGGATGACGAGGCTTTGGCGCTTGCTCATGGCTCGCTACTGGCTCCGGCCGGCCGGCGGCGCCGACGGGCGGTTGGCGGGGGACGCGTTCGAGCCCGGCTTCGCTTGTGCGACCACCGTGCCCGAGGTGGGCCGCTGCGTGGCGTCGTCGAGCGGGACGAGCTCCTCGACGATGCCCTTGGAGGTCGAACGGTAGCGCACGCGCGGCGCGGCCGCAGCGGGCGGCGCGACCGGACCGGTCGGCTCGCTGGCGACGAGCGGCTCCTCGGCCTCGCTGGGCGTGAGACGGACGACCTCGAGCCGAGGCCTCGCGCCCACCGCGGGGGCGGACTGCGGCTCGGCGGCCTGGCTCGCCGGGGCCCGCGCCGCCGACTCGACCGCGCCCAGGCGCTCGCCGAGCGCGGCGTTCTGCGAGCGCAGCGAGGCCACCTCGGAGCGGAGCCGATCGAGATCGGCCGCGAACGAGTCTGCGTTCGAGGCGCAGCCGACCGCCCCGAACGAGGCCACGCTCGAGAGCGCAGCCACACGCCACAGCCTAGCGACGGACATCATCGCGTTGGATGCTAGAGCCCGGCTCCAGGTGGGGCCAACAAACGGCGCGCTCGACCGCGCCGCGGGGCGACGCGCGGGGCGGTGCGCGCTCGGGGAGCGCGTGCTTCGTCCCTCGCTCGCGCCTGCTCGGCGCTCGACGCCCACCACGCAGGGTGTAAGGTCTCCCCCCATGGACACGCGGCCGCGTCGCACTCCCCTCGCCTTGCCCTCGGTGCTCGCCGTCGCGGCCCTCGCGGGCGCGCCGCTCGGCCTGGCTCCCCTCAGCGCCTGCGGCGACGACACGGGCGGGGCCGGCGGGCAGTCCTGCAGCTCCGATGTCGACGCCGAGGGCTGCTTCGACGCCTCCTGCTGGACCGAGGTCGAAGGGCGCTCCTTCCGGGCCGACGTGCTGCCGATCCTGGAGCGCTCCTGCAGCCTGTCGGGCGCCTGCCACGGCGACGCCTCGAGCCCGGCGAACTCCGCCGGCTACCGCCCCTACCTCGGCAACGTCGACGAGCAGGCGAACCCCAGCGACGTCGCCGCGATCCGAGCCGTGCTCATCGGGCAGAAGTCGCCGAGCAGCGCGCTCTCGCTCGTCGAGCCCGGGCGCCCGGAGGACAGCTACCTCATGCACAAGGTCGACGGCACGCTCGACTGCGCGCGGGCGGCCTGCGGCGAGCTCTGTGGAAAGGCCATGCCCGACCCGAACGGGCTCTTGCCGCGGAGCGACCGCGACACCCTCCGCGACTGGATCGCGCAGGGAGCGCTCGACAACTGACCCAGGCGATGCCCGTCGCGTCGCCCCGAGAGGGAGGCGCGGAGCGGCTCGACGCGGGAAGACACACCGAAGCGGGAGCAGGGTAGAGCTCGACATGATCGCGCGACTGAGCGGTAGGATCGTCGACGAAGGCGACGGAGGCAGCCTCGTGCTCGACGTGAACGGCGTCGGCTACGAGGTGAGCGCGCCGCTCGGCACGCGCGGCCGCGCGGCCGCCGACCCGAGCGGCACCATCACCCTGCACGTGCACACGCACGTACGCGAAGACACCTTCCAGCTCTTCGGCTTCGCCTCGGCGGACGAACGGGCTGCGTTTCGCGCGATCATCGCGGTGGCGAACGTCGGCCCCAAGCTCGGCATCTCGATCCTCGGCGCCGTCTCGGTCGAGGAGCTCGCCGGGATGGTGTCGCGAGGCGACAGCAAGCGCCTCACGAGCATCCCTGGGGTCGGCAAGAAGACGGCCGAGCGCCTCGTGCTCGAGCTCGAGGGCAAGCTGCCCGTCGGCGCCCCGAGGCCCCCGGGGCTCACCGGACCGTCCACTCCGGCCCAGCCCTCGGAGGGCTCCCGCGGGGAGCTGTTGCTCGGAGCGCTGACGCGCATGGGCTTCCGGCCCAGCGAGGCCGAGCGCGCCGTGGCGACGCTCAGCCAGTCCCGACCGCTCGACGACGCACCGCTCGGGGAGCTGGTGCGCGAGGCGCTGGCGCTGCTCGCCCGCTGAGCTCCGCCGCCGAGCCCCTCGCGCTCCCGCTCGACGCCCGCCCGAGCGCGCACCGCGCGGCCCCGAACCGCTCGAATCGGCCCGAGAATCGCCCTGCGCGCGCCCCGGCGCACGGGGAAGTCGACAAACCTGCGAAGCGCCGACTATGCTGACGCGGCCTCGGTGGGTCGGCGTCCCGGTTTCTCGCCTTTTTCGGCGACGGGAAGCGCAGCTTCACCAACTCGACCGCTCGTTCTCGCGAGGAGAGAGCCCGGTGATCATCTGCCCGAAGTGCACGAAGGAAAACCAGGACCACTACAAGTTCTGCCTCGGGTGTGGCGCTGAGCTCCCCCGCGATGCCGCCCCGAAGAAGTTCGGGTCGAACACGCCGCCGCACGGCATGCATCGGGCAGGATCCGGAGCCGACGCCGGTGGGCAGGCTGGTGGGCAGGGCCCAGCCGCCGCGCCGGTGGCTGCCGCGCCCGCTGCGGCGCCTCAGGTCCAAGCTGCGCCTGCGGGCGACGCGACCGTCGGCTGCCCGCAGTGCGGACACGCCAACGCGCCCTCCAACAAGTTCTGCGCCTCGTGCGGCTTCAAGCTCACGAAGCCCGCGAGCATCGCGCCGGCCGCTGTGGCACCTGCGCCCGCCCCCGCCGTGGCCGCCGCGCCCTCCGGCGAGGCCGCGCTGGGCGTCCCGCTCGACGCTCCGCAGCCGGGCGGCTTCAGCCTCACGGCGCTGCGGGCCGACGGCACCGAGGCCGGCACGGCGCACCTGCCGGCGACGCCGATCACGCTCGGCCGCGACAGCGGCGGCGTCTTCGCCGGCGACAGCTACCTCTCCCCGAAGCACGCGACCTTCATGCCCAAGGGCAAGCAGGTCCTCGTGCGCGACGAGAGCTCGCTGAACGGCGTCTACAAGAAGATCCAGCGGGACGAGCCCATCGAGCTCGCGCTCGGCGACATCTTCCGCATCGGCCAGGAGATCCTCAAGGTCGAGGCCCTCACCCCCTTGCCGAAGGGCGCCGACGGGGTCGAGCGCATGGGCAGCCCGGCGCGCGGCTACGTCGCCCGCTTGGCGCTCGTCATCGGGCGCGACACGACGGGCAACGCCTTCCCGATCCCGGAGACGGGCCTGCACCTCGGGCGTGAGCGCGGCGACGTGCTCTTCCCCGAGGACGGCTACGTCTCGGGCCTGCACTGCCGCATCGCCTGGGAAGACGGCAAGCTGCTCCTGACCGACCTCGGCAGCTCGAACGGCAGCTTCTTCCGCTTGATGCGGGATACGCCGGTCCAGACCGGCGACATCCTGCTCATGGGACAGCAGCTGTTCCGCGTGCAGGTCCACTGAGCGACTTCACGGAGGAGCGACGCCGCCGTGCACATGTGCGCCGACAGCTCGAGACGGAGGCGCTCGTGAGCGCCGCTCGCCCGAGCGCGCCCCCGCCAGCTGGGGAGCGCGACGACGCGAAGCGCATCCGCGTCGTCGCGGCGGTGATCGAGCACGCGGGGCGCTACCTCATCACGCAGCGGCGCCCGAACGCGGTCCTGCCGCTGATGTGGGAGTTCCCGGGCGGCCGCGTCGAGCACGCCGAGTCGGACGCCGAGGCGCTCGCGCGCGAGGTGCGTCACCGCCTCGACGTCGAGGTGACGGCCGGCCAGCTCATCAGCTTCGTGAGCCACCCCTACGAGCGCTACACGGTCGATCTCTACCTCTACGAGTGCCACATCGCCGCCGGTGAGCCCTCGCCGCGCGCGGTGCACGCCTTCGAGTGGGTGCGCAGCGCGGACTTCGACCGGTATCCCTTCACCCCCGCCGACGAAGCGAGCATGACGAAGCTGCTCGGCATGGACACGAAGGGCTGAGCCGCGCCGCGCGGCCCAGGCTCGCGTCCGACCGGACAGCGTGCTCCGCTTCGGGTAGAATCACCGCGTGCAGTCGTCGGGTACGGCCTCCGGGCATCGCTTCATCGCCCCGCGCTCCGCGCTCCTAGCTCTGCTCTCCGTGCTCGCGTGCGCCTGCTACCCGGAGTTCCGCTTCGGCGAGGGCGAAGGAGGCGCTGGCTCGAGCTCCGAGGAGGCCTCGACCTCGCGGGCCTCGGTGAGCTCCTCGGGCGGCCAGGGCGGGGATCCGGCGACGACGAGCTCGACCACGACGAGCACCACGAGCGCCACCACGTCGAGTTCGACCAGCACGGGCACGACCACGCCGCTCCCCGAGCTCAGCTGCAACGACGGCGGCGGCACCACGCCGGTCGCCTGCGCGCCCGGAGATCGCTGCTGCTTCGATGAATCCAACCCGACGCTCGACAAGTGCAGCGCGGGCGCCTGCGGCGCGAACCAGCTCGAGCTCCGCTGCGACGGTCCCGAAGACTGCCCGGGCCAGGTGTGCTGCGCGCGCATGCACCTCTCGCAGTTCTTGCAGGAGCCGCGCTTCGACGGGCCGACCGAGTGCGTCGCGGCCTGCAGCCCGCCGAACCACGTCGTCTGCCACGGCCCGGCCGACTGCGGCGGCGGCGCCTGCGTGCCGCTCTTCGACGGGGTCTACACCTACTACGCGCCCGAGTACGCGCAGGCCTACCGCGTCTGTCTGCAGTGAGCAGCCGTCTGCAGTGAGCAGCCGTCTGCAGTGAGCAGCTGTCTGCAGTGAGCAGCCGTCTGCAGTGAGCCCCTTGCCCGCGCCGAGCGGGCACGACGCCTCGCGCTCTCAGGCCAGCGCGCCGATGCGCGCCTCGACGGCGCGACGTACGGCGCCCGTGCGCAGGAGCCCGCGCACCGCCGCGATGTCGACGTAGAGCGGCCTGTCCGAGACGAGCTGCGTCACCACGGCGCGCACCGCGGCGTGCGCCGCGTCGACCCCTGTCGCGGGCGAGAGCGGCCGGCGCTGATCGATGCCCGCGCAAGCGACGAGCAGCTCGATCGACAGCGCGACGGCGACGTTCTCGGCCACCTGCTGCAGCTTGCGCGCGCTCACGCTGCCCATGCTCACGTGGTCTTCGCGACCGGCGCTCGAGGGGATGGAGTCGACGCTCGCGGGGTGACAGAGCACCTTGTTCTCGCTCACCAGCGAGGCCGACGCGACCTGCGCGATCATGAAGCCTGAGTGCAGCCCGCTCTCGGGCGCGAGGAAGGGCGTGAGGCCGCTCGAGAGCGCGGGGTTCACGAGCTGCTCGACGCGACGCTCGCTGATGTTGGCGAGCTCCGCGAGCGCGATCGCGGAGAGGTCGAGCGCGATCGCGACCGGCTGGCCGTGGAAGTTGCCGCCGCTCAGCACCTCGGCGCGGCCGTCTGGCGCGAGCAGCACCGTGGGGTTGTCCGTGACGCTGTTCATCTCGCGCTCGACCACGAGCGCGGCGTGCACGAGCGAGTCTCGGCTCGCCCCGTGCACCTGCGGCATGCAGCGCAGCGAGTAGGGATCCTGCACCTTGCCGCAGTCGACGTGGCTGCGCATGAGCGCGCTCTCTGCGAGCAGCGCGCGCAGGTTCTTCGCGACGACGGCCTGCCCGGGGTGAGGCCTCACGGCCATGAGGCGCTCGTCGAAGGGCGTCTTCGTGCCCATGAGCGCCTCGAGGCTCACCGCGCCCGCGATGTCGGCGAGGCAGCAGAGCTCGAGCGCGTCGGCGAGCGCGAGCGCGCCGAGCGCGGTCATGAACTGCGTGCCGTTGATGAGCGCGAGCCCCTCCTTCGCCTCGAGCACGACCGGCTCGAGGCCCGCCTCGCGCAGCGCGCCGAGGCTCGGCACGCGCGAGCCGTCACGACGGACGACCTCGCCCTCACCGATGAGCACGAGCGCGAGGTGGGCGAGCGGGGCGAGGTCACCCGAGGCGCCGACCGAGCCCTGCGAGGGCACGCGCGGCACGACGTCGGCCTCGAGCATCGCGAGCAACAGCTCCACGACCTCGAGCCTCACGCCCGAGTGCCCCATCGCGACCACCTGCGCGCGCAAGAGGATCATCGCGCGCACCTCGTCGTGGCCCAGATCCGGGCCGACGCCGCAGGCGTGGCTGCGCACGAGGTTCCGCTGC
This sequence comes from uncultured Polyangiaceae bacterium, assembly GCA_938004785.1. Classification (GTDB taxonomy): domain Bacteria; phylum Myxococcota_A; class Polyangia; order Polyangiales; family Polyangiaceae; genus CALKVW01. The sequence goes on along the minus strand of CALKVW010000044.1, from coordinate 9,832 downwards.
AGCGCCGCGACGTCGTCGTGCGCGATGCGCGTCTCGGCGAGGGCGCCGAAGCCGGTGTTCACGCCGTAGACGGGCGGCCCCGCGTCGCCGGCTGCGACGATCGCGTCGATGGCGCGGCGTGAGGCCTCGATGCGCGCGCGCGCCTCCGGGCAGAGCGCGACGGCGCGCCCGTGGCGGGCGACCTCGACGAGCTCCGAGAGGCCGATCGCGCGGCCGACGAGCACGGGCCCCTCGGCAGGCTGCGCGCGCCCTCCCGGCTTAGGTGCGTGACCCGAGGCGCTCGCGGGAGGCTCGTTCGTAGGCATGGCGGAGCGTAGTCGCGCGATCGAGGCGGGAGCAACCTGTTATGCTCCCGCGCCGATCGACATGCGACGCCTCGCACCGGCCCTGCTCTCGACGTCTCTCTTCGCGGCGGCCTCCGTCGCGGGAGCGCAGCCAGGCGCGCCCGAGGGCAGCGCGCAGCCATCGCGTCCCGCTCCTCCCACGACGCTGGTGGTGCCGGAGCCCGAGCTCGACGACGACCCGCACGCAGAGGTCCGCCTCGAGCTGCGTGTCCCTGCGGGCACCGAGCTCGAGGTGCCGCAGGACCCGGACCTGCCCCCGCGCGTGGAGCGCCCCGCGAGCGACGGCTTCCACGAGCGCTTCGTCGCCGAAGACGCGCGCGTGAAGCCCCTGCCGCGCGACCCCGACTTTCTCACCTTCTCGATGCACGGCGAATACCAGCTGCGCTTCCGCGCGCTGAGCAAGCTGCGCCTCGAGCCGCCAGCCGCCGGGCCCCTCGACGGCGAGGAGCGCGATCCGAGCCTGCTCGGCCAGAACGCGTACCTCTACCATTGGCTGCGCATCGGCGGCCGCGTGCAGTTCCGCGACTCGCTCTCGCTCGTCGCGCAAGCCGACGTGCTGCGAGGCCTCGTCGTCGGCGACACGACGCAGCTCGTCGATCTGGCGCGCGACCCGCTCGCCGAAGACGTCTGGTACGACTTCTACCCGCGCGAACTCTACCTCCAATACGACTCGCCGATCGGCATGTTCCGCGTCGGCCAGCAGACGAGCCACTGGGGCCAAGGCCTGCTCGCCAACGACGGCGCGCACCAGAGCATGTTCGGCGACACGATCCGCGGCGCCATCGTCGAGCGTCTGCTCTACGCGACGCGCCCCTTCGGCAAGCAGTCGCCGCTCGCCGTCGCGATCGCGGGCGACCTCGTCTTCGAGGACAACACGGCCGACCTGCTCGGCGACTCACCCGAGCAGCCCGCGGGCGACGTGGCCTGGCAGGGCATCCTCGCGCTCATGCTCACGAGCGACGTCGCCGAGATCGGCACCTACGGCGTCCTGCGCACGCAGAGCCGCACGCTGCCGACTACGTTGAGCTCCTACGATGAGCGCACCACCGTCGGCGTCTTCGACGTCGCCGGCCGCCTGCGCGGCCGCGTCCCGGGCACCCGCGGCTACGCCTACGTCGCGGGTGAGGCCGCGCTGATCGCCGGCTCGTCGAGCTACCTGCGCTCGGGCTACGTCGCGCGCCCGGATCCGACGCAGCCCATCGACGACGAGGCGATCCTCTCCTTCGGCGCGAGCACGACCTTCGGCTACGTGCACCTCACCGAGGGCGATGCCGACGAGCGTGATCCGAGCCTCATCGGAGGCGCGCCACGCGCGAAGCACACGCCCTGGGGCGATCTCGTCGTCGAGCTCGAGTGGGGCTACGCCTCGGGCGACGCCGACCCCTTCGACGGCACCACGCACCGCTTCACCTTCGACACGAACCACAACGTGGGCCTCGTGCTCTTCGATCACGTGCTCGCCTGGAAGACGGCGCGCTCGGCGACGATCGCGCAGGACCCACGCATCGTCGGCCGGCCCAACCCGGGGCTGCAGCTGCTGCCTTCGCAGGGAGGCGTCTTCGGCGCGAGCTACCTCAACCCTCGCATGATCGTGCGCCCCGTGCGCGCGCTCGACGTGAAGCTCGGCATGGTCGTCGCGCAAGCCACGGCCGATCTGGTCGATCCCTACCAAGCGGGCGCGCTCGGCCGCTACGCGAACTTCGACGGAGGCAATCCTCGCCGGCGCGACCTGGGCCTCGAGCTCGACGCGGGCGTCGACGCGCGTGTGCCGCTCGAGCCGACGACCACGCTCGCGCTGGGCGTCGAGGGCGGCGTGCTCTTCCCGGGCGGCGCCTTCGACGACGCCAGCGGCGCGCGCCTCGCCGATCAGTACGTGCTCAACACCAAGCTGGGGCTGCTCTTCTGAGGTCCTGACATGAGCCTTCCCCGCCTCGCGCTCGCCCACACGCCCACGCCCGTCGTGCGCGCGCCCGCGCGCTTGCTCAGCGAGCTCGGGCTCGATGCGAGCCGCATCGATCTGTGGATCAAGCGCGACGACGTGACCGGTGGCGCGGAGGCCGGCAACAAGGTGCGCAAGCTCGAGTACCTGCTCGCGGCTGCGCAGGCCGAGGGCGCGACGGTGCTCGTCACCTGCGGCGGGCTGCAGTCGAACCACGCGCGCGCGACCGCCGTGCTCGGCGCTTCGCTCGGCATGCGCTCGGTGCTGCTCCTGCGCACGACGAGCCCCGACCTGGGGCCCGAGAGCCTGCCGCTCACCGGCAACGTGCTCGTCGATCGCCTCGTCGGCGCGGAGATCCGCCTCATCACGCCGCACCAGTACCGAGAGCGGACCGAGCGCATGGCCCAGGTCGCCGAGGAGCTCCGCGCCGCGGGCGAGCACCCCTACGTGATCGCCGAGGGAGGCTCGAGCGGCCTCGGCAGCTTCGGTTACGTGCGCGCGATGCTCGAGCTCGGCAGGCAGCTCGAGCTCGGCCTGGCGGGAGGCCGCCCCTTCGACGTCGTCGTGCACGCCTGCGGCTCGGGCGGCACCGCCGCCGGCGTCGCGCTCGGCGCAGCGCTCGCGGGCGTCGCGAGCGAGCTGCGCCCGATGGCCGTGTGCGACGACACCGCGTACTTCGAGGCGACGATCGCGCGCCTCGTGGGCGAGGCCCGCGCGCTCGATCCGAAGCTCTGCGCGCCGATCCCCGTGCGCGTCGACGATCGCGCCAAGGGCCCGGCCTACGGCGTGCCCACCGAGACACAGAAGCGCCTCATCGTCGACGTCGCGCGCTCGAGCGGCCTCTTGCTCGACCCCGTCTACACCGGCAAGGCCTTCTACGGCCTCGTGCAGGCGGCCAGGCGAGGCGAGCTCGACGGCGCGCGCGTGCTCTTCCTGCACACCGGCGGGCTGCCCGGCCTGCTCGCGCAGGGCGCCGAGCTCGCCGACGCGATCCGCGGCGCGAAGCGCTGAAGCGCGGTCTCGGCGGCGACGTACTCGGCGAGCGGTGGGCGAAGCGCGGCTCAGCCTTCGCGTCGCCACCAGCGCTCGGCGAGCTCGCGATCCTGCAGCGTGTCGATCTCCATGTAGCCGCCGTCGGTGTCGACGCGGTGCAGCTCGGCGCCGGCCTCGACCCAGTGCTGGAGGAAGTCGAGCAGGTAGGCCTTCTCGAAGGAGCGCCCTTCACGGAACTCGCGGCCGGCGTACACGCGCTGAGCGGCGTCGAAGGCCTCGAGGAAACCCGGCACCGCCGTGGGGCCGACCTTCATCACACCGATGAACTCGCCTGCGGCCTCTTCGCTCTCGATGCGGCGCGAGAGGCGCGTCACACGCGAGCCCTCCGCGAGCATCTTCTCGGCGTCGGTCTCGGGGTGGTTGGTGCGGCCTCGGTAGCGCCGGCGCCAGTCGGTGTCGCAGCCGAGCGCGACCGCGTGCTCGCTCTCACGCACGCGCTTGGCGATGTCGGGCGTGTACACGATGTCGGCGTAGGTCGAGACGAAGCCCTCGTGCATGTGCTCGCGCGCGAAGAGCAGCGACAGGAGGATGTTGTTCTTCTCCCAGTCGCGGTTCTCCACGAACGTGAGCTCGGGGTAGCGCTCGCGCAGCACCTCGCTCCTGTAGCCGCAGACGAAGATCACGTCTTTGCGCTCGAAGCCCGCGTGGGCGAGCGCCTCGAGGATCTGATCGAGCATCGGCCGACCGAGCACGGGCACGAGCGTCTTCGGCACCTCCTCGGTGAGGTGCTCGAGCCTGCTCCCACGACCTGCGCCGATGACGATCGCCTTCATGCGCAGGCTGCTAGCACGCGCGCGCGGCTTTGGCCCAGGAGCAGGCAGCACGGATCGAGCGCCGCGAGCTTGCAGCCAACGACCGCGCCGGCCGTCAATGCACGAAGGCCCACCGGCAGAGCCGATGGGCCTTCGTCGAGAGCCGCTCCCCCTGAAGAGAGGGACGCCTCGGCGAGCGCCAGCGTCAGCGCTCGCGCGTGGGGCTCAGTTGCCGCCCGCGCCGCCACCGCCGCCCGCGCCGTCGCAGGCCGCGGCGAAGTCGGTGCTGACCGCCTTGAGCGAGCCGACGGTGCCCGCGCAGTTGTCGGGGTTGATGATCGCCTTCAGCGCCGGGGTGCTGTTGCAGGTCGCGATGCAGCCGTTCTGGTCGTCGCCGACGAAGGTCGGCTTGTCGATGCCGTCGGCCGAGAAGTTCGGGCAGAGCGCGCTGTCGTTCGCCGCGCCGCAGTCGTAGACCGCGCCGCAGGCCTCGGCGCAGGTGAGCTCCGTGGTGCCGCCGCCCTCGCCGCCACCGCTCGTGGTGGTGGTGGTGGTGGTGGTGGTGCTGGAGCCGCCGGTGCCGCCACCCTGGCCGCCGCCGCCGGTGCCGCTGGTGTCGTCACCACAGGCCATCAGGCCAAGACCAGCGAGCGCAGAAGCACAGAAAACAAGCTTGATGTTCATGTCGAGTCTCTCCTCCGAAGCCATCCGTCGACCGCCGGTGGCGCGTTTGGCACGTGCACCCTCGGCTCGGCCAAGACGTACTCGCGGCCCGGGTAGGTGCTGAGCGGTCGAACCCGATCGACCAGCTCTGCCCCGCGGCGGCGGGAGTTCATCACAACCGACCCAAGAGGGCCAAGTCCGATCGCCCCTGACGAGAGCATGGGACCCGCTGGGCGCTCATACAATCATCGTGCCGAAGCCCATGGGCGGCGTTTCGCCTCGAAATCGAGGACAATTCTGACACTCGCCCCCGAGAACCACGACATCGAAGTCATGCCCGGCCCGTGCCTGGTGGGACGATGTACCACCTGCCGAAGCGGCAGCTTTCTGGCTCAGCCCCCGCAGAGCTTCGAGAAGGCGGCGGGCACGTCCTCGGGCCTGAGCGCGTCGCGCCGCGCGAAGAACTCGGGCAGGATCGCCTGATAGGCGCGGTCGATGCGCACGTCTTCACCGGCGTAGCCTGGCGCGAAGATCGCCACCGCCTCGCGCGACATCTCCGGGATGTCCTTGTGCTGGCCCTTCTCGGCGAGGATCTGCGCGGTGAGCGCGTACATCAGCGAGCCACCGGGGATCGCGCCGAGCGCCGTCGTCGCGACGGCGGGGTAGCACAGGCGCGCCGTCGTCACGCCGAAGCGCTCACGGATCTGCTGCATGGTCTCGCGCTGCAAGAGCTTCGCGCCGGCGAGCGGCCCCATCGCGTAGACGGGGTCGTCCTTCGGGTAGTCGTAGTCGCAGAAGGCGACGACGCTCTCGCCCTTCACGAGCAGGCCGGCCTCGGCGAGCGGCTCGGCCCAGAGCAGCGAGCTCGTGCCCATGAACTTGTTGGTGCGCTCGATGTCAACCGGCGTCGCGACCTCGACGTCGACGAGGCCGAGCTTGCGCAGGTGCTCGGGCTTGGAGAAGTCGGGCACCTGCAGCACGAGATCGAAGGCGACGTCGAGCTCCTTCACCTGCGTGGGGCCGTGCTCTTCGTAGCGCTTCGTTGCACCCGCAGCGATCCCGTTGACGAGGTGCACGGCGCGGAAGCCGGCCTCCTTCACGGCGGCGATGACCTCGGCCACCGTCTCGGGTTTGGTCGCGTCGCGGTTGAAGAAGCGCGCCCTGAGCCCCTCGGCCTCGGCCGCCTCGAGGATCGCCGCGACGTGGTGCGGCCCGATCTGCATCTTCTCGCTGTCGAGGTGCACGCAGTACACGCTGGCGCGCTCACCGAAGAGCAGCTGCACCGCGAGCCCGCGCGTGAGGCCGTTGGAGCCACCGAGGATGATGACCGCCACGTCCTTCGGGATCGCCGTGCCCGCGGGCCTCGCCTTGGCGCGATCGGCCGCGAGCGCCTCGCGCGCCACGATCGGCCCTCGCTCGGCGAGCGCTCCCACCATCGCCCTGCGATCGACCCCTCCGAGCGGCAGCTTCTTGAAGACCTCGAGCGTCATGGCGCCCGTCTACCACATCCGCCCCGGAGCGGGGCAGAGCGGCCGGCCCCGGCTCAGCCGACCACGCCGCGCACCTGCAGCACCTCTCGCACCGCCGCCTGCGCCTCGGTACCGAGCCCGGAGAGCTCACGCCGGGCGAGCTCGATGAAGCGCGAGCCTCGCGAGCGCTTCAGCGCCTCGACCAACGCGGCGCGCTCGCTCGGGGCGCCGTGCTCGACGATCTGCAGGAGCAGCTCGGCGACCTCCTGGCTGTCGATCCGCGCGAGCGCCCGCAGCGCCGCGAGGCGCACGCGCGGCGAGCTCGCCTCTCGGTGGATGCGCGCGAGCGGATCGAAGGCGTGCGGGAAGCGCAGCTCCTCGAGCGCCGAGGCGGCCGCCTCGGCGATCTCACCGTCTTGGTGACCGAGCGCGCGACGCACGGTCGTGAAGGTGCGCTTGAACATGAAGCGTGAGAGCGCCCGCAGGACGGCGATCTGGATCTCGCGCTCTGGCCTCTCGTGGAGCCGCTCGAGCGGCGCGAGGATGCCGTAGAGCTCCACCTGCCCGAGCTCCGCGGCGAGCGCGACCCCGAGGCGGAGCGTGGTGGCGTGGTCGGCGAGCGGACCGCGCGCGAGGTGGTCCTCGAAGGCCAGCGCGACGAGCCTCGCGGTGAGCGCGCGGCGCCGCGTGACCTCCGTCCACGAGGACGGGTCGAGGATCACGTCGGCAGCGGCCTCACTCGCGCTGCCACGCTGCTCCCACTCCACGAGATCGACGTGCCACACGTCGGGGAAGCCGGTGTCCTGCCGCAGATGACGCGGCAAGGGAGAGGCATCGATGCGCAGGTCCTGGGCGCCCTGGTAGCGCGCGACGGCGCGCGTGTACTGGTTGCGCCGGGCATCGGAGAGCGGCAGGAGCATGAGCTGTCGGTAGACGCCCTCGACGCTCGCGAACTGGCCGGCTTCACCGAAGGCGAGCAGCGACGCGAGCAGCGCGTTCTCGGCGACGTCGACGGGGTGGCCCCGGCCGCTCGCCTGCTCGGCGACCGCTCGCCAGAGGCGCGCCTGCGTGAGCAACGCGAAGGAGGCGATCGAGCCGAGCCCCTCCTTGCGCGCGTAGGCGGCCATCTCGCGGGCGAGCGTGGCGGCGGCGCTGAGCTCTCCCTGCTGCTCGGCGGCCGCCACGGCCTCCTCGTAGGACTGGAGCGCGAAGTACTTGAGCAGGTCCTCGCGCAGGATCCGGATCACGTTCACGTAGCCCTCGAGCACGTGCTCGAACTCCCCGGACTCACGGCCGATCGCGATGAGCACGTGGTAGCAGTCGAAGGCGCGCTCTCGCAGCGAGAGCGTCTCGTAGCGGTCGGCGGCCTCCTCGAGCAGGTGCACGGCCGCGACGCGCCTCGCCGGTGCGCAAGAGCGTGCGGGCGAGGTTGAAGCGCGCGAGCCCCGCGGCGTAGTGGTCGCTGCTCGCGCCGCCGAGCACCTCCGCGAGCCGCGACCAGAGCGCGCTCGCGCGCACGTGGTCGTCGGCCTTCTCACGTGCGATCGCGGCGCGCGCCACGAGCCCTGCGCGCTCGTAGGCGTCGGCCGCGCGCGCGTAACGCTCCTGCCGGACCCCGGCATCGGTGGAGCGCTCCGCCCAGGCGAGCAGCGTGCGCGCGCGATCGACCTCGGGCACGCGCTCGAGCAGCTCGGCTTGCCTGCGTTCGTCGCCGAGGTACCAGTCGAGCGTGAGCGCGCCGCGCACGTCGCCCGTGCGCACGAGCAGCTCGCGCAGCTCGCGCACCGCCGCGGCGTACTCCTCCTCGCGCGCGACGCCGTGCCCGAGCGCGGCGAAGAGCTGCGCGCGCGCCGCGCCGACGTCGCCGCGCGCGAGCGCGTTGGCCGCCTCCTGGCGCAGCTCGTGGATCGGGCGCAGGCTCAAGGGCCGGGCTCCGGTCGCTTCGGGCGAAGGCTGCCCGGGCCGGCCTCGTCGTCTTGGTCAGCGCGCTCGAGCCTTCGCTTCATGTCGCTGTCGACGAGGATCGTTCGCGCCGCCTCGCTGCGCGCGTCGCGCCTGCCGAGCGTGGCGTGGTCCACGACCCAGTGCGCGTCGAGCAGGTCGAGGTAGTCGAGATCGAGCCTCCCGCCCGAGGGCAAGATGAACACCCCCGCGAGGTGCGCGTAGACGCGCAGCGCCTGCACCGCCTCGCGCGGGATGTAGAGCGCAGCGTGCGTGAAGAGGTGCACGACGGGCACGCGCCCGTCGCGCTGCCGCACGATCTCGAGGTCGGCCGTGAGCTCCGCGAAGACGCGCGCGGGGTTCCGACCGCGTTCACCCTTGAAGGACAAGAGCTGCGCCGTGGGGAGCTGCCCTCCCTTGGCGCGCAGCGGCTCGTAGAGCCTCGAGTCGAAGAAGCGGTAGACGACCTCCTCGCCTTCGAGCAGGAGCTTCTTGCCGGTCGCCAGGGCGACCCCCCGCGCGAAGGTCTGCCGGTCGCCGCGCATCGAGGCCGAGGCGTCGATCAACAGGTGGTGGACGCGGTGCTGGTCTTCGCGGCTCTGCTCGCGGGCGTAGTAGAGGAGCTCGTTGTCGACGAGGCGCCGGAGCAGCTCCGGATCGTCCCAGGCGAGCTCGGAGAGCACCATGCTGTCGATGGAGCCGCGCGTGCCGATGCCGGAGTAGCCGTCGGCGGCCTGGGTGCCCGAGGCGCCGCGCACCTTGGCCTCGAGCACGCTGGGCAGGATCTCGAGCGAGAAGCTCACGATGTCGCTCGCCTCGGGGGCCTCGAAGCTCGCGAGCAGATCGACCTGCGCCAGCGCGCCGATCGACGAGCCGAGCATGCCGAAGAGGCGGAGCGTGTCGGTGTCGAGCGCGTCGGACAGCGTGAGCACGAAGAGGCGCGTCTCCGAGAGCGCCGCGAGTGCCGCGTGCTCGAAGCTGCGATCGTGCGCGGCGTAGAACGCGCCGAGCTCGCGCTCGAGCCGCTCGAAGATTCCGGGATCGAAGGGCACCGCGGAGGCGTAGGCCGGCTTGGAGGGGATGCGGCTCGCGACGGCGCCGAGCAGGCGCGCGAGCACGGCGACGACGAGCTCGTCGCTCGGCCGGAGCTGACCCGCGCGCTTCGCGGCCTCACCCTCGGCGAGCTCGGCGAGCGTGCGGGCGTAGGCCTCGAGCTCCGCGCCGAGCGAGGCCGCGCGGGAGGCGGGCACGAGGCTCGAGTGCGGCACACGCGCGCCGAAGGACCACTGCTGCGAGGGCGCGGCGTAGACCAGCCCGACGTCGTGGACGAGGAAGAGCGGCAGCACGACGCCGAGTCGCTCCAGCGAGGCGTGCCAGCTGAGCGCACGGAGCGAGAGCTCGGCCGAGGCCGGCCTGAGCTGCGAGAGCGCGAGCGAGCCGAGCGGGCCGGTGACCGAGCTCGAGAGGAGGGGCTGCGCGGTGGCCACGACCCGGCGAGCCTCAGCGTGCCGGAGCGCCCGCGCCCGGCTGGGCGGTGGGCTCGAGCGGCCTCGCGCAGCGGAAGCCGATGCCGTGCGAGCTCGCAGTGGCGAGCTGGTGGTAGCGGAAGGCGGGGTTCACCCAGAGCGGGAAGCCGCCGTTGAAGCCGCCTCCGCGGATGCCGCGGCGCTC
>CALKVW010000043.1 GCA_938004785.1 uncultured Polyangiaceae bacterium | reverse complement strand
GCTCGCTCGTCGGGCACGCCCGACGGATGATCTGCCCCTTCACGACGCACCATGGTGGCAGAAGCTAGCATCGCCCACCGCGTGCCGCGATCACGGCGCGGGGGCGGCCGCGCGCGGCGCGAGGCTCGCCCGAGGCCTCGGAGCCGCGCTGGGCACGCTCACCAGTCGACGCGGTACTCGGTCTTCTCGATCCAGTCGTAGGGCAGGTGCTCCGCGGCGCGGAAGTGCGTGGCGCGGTAGACGAGCGTGAGCGTCTCGGCTTCGGTGTCGAGCAGCACGAGATCGAGCGAGCCCGGCAGCTTCACCTTGCCCTCGCCGACGAGCTTGAGGCTCACGCTCGGCTCGAGGCCCGGAAGCTCGGCGACGAAGTCGCGGCCGTCGAGCGAGGTGCGCGTGACGCGGATCTTCTCTCGACCCTCGAGGCGCTCGCGCGCGAGGTAGGGGTGCGCGCCGTTGGCGTAGCCGTGCTTGGCGCGCTCGATCGGCGGCTTGCTCTCGTAGTCGCTCTCGAAGAGGCCGAGGGCGCGCTCGGCGAGCGGCAGCTTGCCGTCGTGCGTCGCCGGGAAGTCGTCGAGGTAGCCCGAGCGGGGGAACCAGGCGTGCGAGAACCAGTCGAAGCAGGCGGGATAGGGCCGCTCGCCCCAGTGCTCCTGGGGCTTCACCAGCTCGCTCAGGCGCAGACGATCGCCCTCGAACTCGAGGTTCGGCAGCGGCGTGCCCACGGCGCCGACCTCGTGCACGAGGTAGCCCTTCCCGGCCGGGTTGCGTGGGTAGGAGTAGATCGAGAGCTCCTCGTTCTCCTCCTTGTCCAGGCTCTTCGTGAAGAAGTCGAGCAGCGCGCGGCTACCCTGGTGATCCTCGGCTTCTTCGTCGGTTCCGCCGTAGGCGTTCTCGTAGCCGAGGACCATCTCGGTGAAGGGCTCGGGCTCGGAGGCGACGAGCCTGCCGCCGGCGCGATCGACGTAGCGATCACCCGTCACGTGGAGCTTGCGCGCGAGCTTGGCGCGCTCGACCGAGAGCTCCACCTCGAGCTCGCGAACAGGTTTGTCGCTGCGGGCCACGCCCTGCACCACCACGTCGGTGAAGTTGCGCCAGGCGTAGAGATCGGTGTCGCGCAGCAGGATCGACGGCTTCGTGTGCTTCGCCGTCGTGCGGACCTTCGCGAAGACGTAGTCCTCGGCGATCTCGTAGCCGGTGGCGCTGCACTTGCCGTCGCGGGCGACGTCGAAGCTCATGCCGAAGACCACGCTGACGATGCGCTTGCCGTTCGGGGCCTCGCCGGCGACGAGGCGGCTGCTCGTCGAGGGGTCCCCCTCGGGGATGCGGATGAAGGGCTGCATGCGCGGCGGCTCGGAGCGCTCAGGGGCTGGGCGAGGCGCCCGGCAGCGTCGGGTACAGCATCTCGGAGCGACCGTCGATGAAGGCGCCGACGCGGTCGTACATGCTCGGGTTGTAACCCTCGCCCGGCGGCATGAAACGATCCTTCAGCATGCCGAAGGCGTCGCCGGCGCTCGTCGGCACACCCACCTTGTCGAGCACCTGCTTCGGCGTGGTGGGGATGCCGAACTGATCGTTCACGAAGCCGCGGGACTCCTTCAGCAGATCCCCCGCGACCCGATCGAAGACGCTGTCGAAGCGGCCTGTCGCCGGGTTCCGGAAGGTCTTGTTGATGCCCATCTTGCCCATCCAATCGAGCGCCGCGCGCTTGAAGCGCCCGGGAGGGGTCTTCACCTTCGTCGGCGAGAGGATGCGGCCGGCCCAGCGCCCGAAGCGGTTGTTCGAGCCGAGCAGCTTCTTGCCGACCCTGCCCATGAGCTTCTTCGCCCATTTGCCGATCGCGTCCTGGAGCTTCTTCATCAAGAAATCGATGAGCAGCTGCAGGCCATAACGCAGGAGCGCCGCGATCAGATCGCCGAGCGTGAAGCCGAGCACGACCGTGCTGCTCGGCATGATCACGATGTCGGTCGGCATCGTGACGGGGTCGTTGCAGGCGAGGTTCAGGCCGAGCACCTTCACGAAGGGCAGGCTCACCGCGATGGGCCCCTGCTTCGCGACCACGCTGCCCACCGCGATGAAGCTCTCGTTCGACGAGGTGAGGATGAGGATCGGGATGAGCAGGTTCGGGTGCCAGGGCCCGAAGGGGAACATGTTCAAATGGGGCACCAGGCAATGCTCGGGGGCATTGCCGAGGCTCGCGATGGGCACGCCGTCGGCGAGCACGTCGTCGTTCCATTTGTTGGTGCCGAGCGTCTTCGACCAGCCCTCCTGGGCGAAGCCGAGGTGCCAGGCGATGCCCGGGACCACGATCGGCCAGGTCATGAAGAGGCCGAAATGGCGGTCGAGCGTGATGATCAGGTGCTGGGGCTTCTTCGGCCAGGTATCCGCCATGTCGCGCTCCCCTTCTCAGGCTCCACTGCTCGCCGCCGGAGCCACAGGCCCCGCATTCGAACCGCCACCACCCACGCTCGTCGCCTTCGCGCGCGACCCGAGCGGGACGAGCCTGAGCTCGCGCCGCTGCTGTCGCAGGTAGGGGTAGCGGAACATCTTCCGGTACGAGAGCTCGACGACCGGCTCGCCGCCCCGATCGACCGGGCGCAGATCGACGAGCAGCTCCTCGAGCTCGAGCTCGCGGAGGAACACGTCGGCCCCGAGCGAGATCTCCGCGGCGTAGGGACACGGCGGCACCTCGAAGCGCAGCGCGCCCGTGGGGGTCATGCCCGTGAGGCTGAAGGGCCCAGGCTGCGCGAGCTTGCCCGAGAGCAGCGGGTGCGCACGATCGAACATGCCACCCTCGGGGTGGACTTCGACGCGCTCCTCGGCCTCGATGACGTGGACCGTGCGCTCGGTGCGCAGCCCCCACACCGAGGGATAGGGCGCGAAGCCCACCGGATCCGGCTTGTCGTCCCAGCTCGAGACGTGCGCCCCCGCGAGCTCTACGTTGGGCAGCGGCTTGCCACGCGCCTCGCCTGAGCGGAGGTGATAACCGCGGCCGAGCGGGTTCTTGTGGTAGGGCACAGGCCCGTAGTCCCCGGCCGCGCAGCCGCCGAAGGCGCGCGCATAGCTGAGCGGCATGCGCTCGAAGGGCTCGGGGCCCGAGGGCATGAGCGCACCAGGCGGCCCCTCCCAGACGCGGTCGCCGAAGACGTCGAGCGCGAGCTCGTAGGGCCCGAAGCGCAGCTCGACGCGGCTCGCGATGCGCGGCTCCGGGCAGAGCGCGTGGCCGATCACGAGCACGTCGGTCCCGACGCGAGGCGTGAGCTCGTCGGGCTCGAGCTCACCCCACTCGCCGAGATCGACGACCTCCTTGCGCAGCCCGCCGATCGATACCGGCTGCTCGGAGAGCTCCTTCGCCGGGCTCGCGCTCGCGGCCGGCTCGGGCGCAGGCTCGAGCGGGATCGAGCCCCCGCGCACCTCGCTCCGCTCGACGAGCCTGCCCTCCGAGAGCACGAAGCGCCTGCGGACCACGAGCGCCGCGGCCATGACGTCGCCTGGGCGCTCGGTGCGGAGCAGCCCTGCGGAGGCGGTGGTCTCGTTGATGAAGCGCATGCGGGGGGTGGGTCGTTCGGTGTCGAAGCGCTCGGTCTCCGTTCGCGCGCAGGCTCACGGCCACGGCGCGAGGGATGGACTCGGCGACTCAGCAGTTCAGCTTGATGAGCCCGCCGTGCACGTCGACGACCGGACCGCCGTCGATCTGGGCGCCCGCGCCGGACATGGAGAAGGCCCCGGCGGCCGACTGCGTGAGGTTGCCGCCGGCGGCCACCGAGATGTCGCCGCCGGAGATCGTGATGTCCCCGCCGAGGATCTCGATGAGCGAGGGCCCGCTCAGCGTGATGACCTCGCTGCCGTTCACGAGGATGTTCGTCGGCCCGATGGTGATCGTGCTGCCACCGTTGACCACGACGCTGGTGTCGCCGTGCACGGTCGTCGCCGGCGCCGAGAGCAGCGCGGTCGCGTCGCCTCGGATCTCGAAGGCCGCCGTGGCGTGCATCGTCGCGTCGGTGGTGACCTCGAGCTGGTAGCCGACGTCGGCCGTGTGAGACGAGGTCTTCGCGTTGACGGTCACGGCGAGGCCGGCGTCGAACTGGTGCGTCGTGGCGCCGGTGACGGAGATCGTCTGGTCGCCGCCGACGGTCAGCGCGTGGTTCGAGGCGTAGGCCTGCGTGACGTCGCCCGTGACCGACTGCGTGAGCGTGGAGGCGTAGGTCTGCACGACGGCGCCGACGATCGACTCGGTGAGCGTCGCGGAGATCGATCGCGTGACGTCGCCCGTCACGGTGGTCGTCTGCGTCGCGAGGTAGGTCTCGGTCACAGCGCCGATCACGGTCGTCGTGTAGGTGCTGTCGTAGTTGCGCTCGACGGGGCCGACGACGTGCTCGGACTTCTTCCCGCCGACGTATTGGTCGAGGTAGGTACCGAAGGACTGGAAGCCCGAGCCGTCGGTGGAGAGCTCGACGTTGTGGCCCTGGGGGCTCGTCGCGTCGGTGCCCATCCACAGCATCGTGTTGGCGACCGGCGTGAACTGCTTCATGTACTGGCCGCCGGCGAGATCCTCGATCTCGATGCGCGAGGCGCCGCCGGTCTGCAGCACGTTCTTCGTATTGTTGCCGGACAGCACCGGGCTCGGCGTCGCGGCGTTGGGCAGCACCCCGGCGATGATCGGGCGATCCGGATCGCCCCCGAGGAAGGTGACGAGCACCTCGGTGCCCTTGCGCAACGGGAAGTGGAAACCCTCGACCGAGCCACCATGCGGCTGCGCCATGCGCACCCAGGTGGAGGCCTTGCCGCCGCGCAGGGAGCTCTCGTCGAAGTGGAACTTGATGGCGTAGCGGCCGAGATCGTCGATCTGGGCGTACTGGCTCGCCGCAGGGCCGTCGACGACGGCGTTCTCGAAGCAATGCACGCGCGGCCAAGGGGTCGCGCGCTCGCTGCGGAACTGCGTATCGGCGCCGATCGCCTCGAGCGACACGCGATAGACCTCCTTGCTCTCGTCGCCGATGAGCTGCGACAGCTCCGTGTCTCCGTAGACGTTGCGCCCGGTGTGCGTGGCCTCGACGACGAGGTATTCGCCGTTGAGCTCGAGCCTCGGGTGTAGCTCGAGCTCGAAGAGGTGCCCCGAGCGGACGCGGTGCGCCGTGCCGCGAGCGGCGAGCCGCTCCTGCGCGGCGCGGTAGGCCTCGGCGCGCAGACCGGCGAGGCGCTTGCCTTGCTCGGGCGTGAAGAAACGATCGCCGTAGAGGATCACCTCGCCGAGGCCGGAGGGCGAGACGGCGGCCGAACCGGAGACGTCGAGCGCCGGCTTGGAGTAGTCGTAGTCCTTGAGCTGCACGGTGGCGGGGACCGAGCGGTGGCGCATGCGCACCACGTGCAGCGCCCCCTTCGCGGACTCGTCGTCGCCTGCCGGGTGGAAAGGGATCGAGCGCTCGGAGAGCCGCTGGTGGAAGCTCTTGTGGTCGGTGATGACGAGCTTCTCCTGCGCGTCTTCGTGCTCGAAGAAGTAGTAGAGGCCCTCTCGCTCCATCCAGCGCGTGAGGAAGGCGAGGTCGCTCTCCTTGTATTGGCAGATGTGCTCTTCGACGCCGTAGTCGCCCGCGAGGCGCAGCTCGTAGTCGTCGCCCGACATTCCGCCCTCCTCGAGCACGGCCTCGAGGACCTCGGGCACACGCATCTTGGTGAAGACGCGGCTGTGGATCGACTGAGCGAGCCTCGCGAGCTGCGGCACCATCGTGAGGCGGAAGACGCTCCGGCCCGCGAGCTCGCTCACGAGCTCCGCCGCCGAGACGATGCCGTGGAAGGTGAACGGGGCCTCGACGGCGGCGTCGATCGCCGCGTCGAGCAGCGAGCCTGGGCGCTGGAAGACGAGGCTGACGCGGCTCCCGAGCGAGGCGTCGAGATCGACCGTCGCGCCGAGGCCCGCGTCGGTGACGACGAGGATCTCGAAGCGGTAGGTGCGGCTGATGCCTTCGGAGCCCTCGAAGCCGAGCACACGCGTCCCAGGGGGCAGCGCACCACAGTGGATGACGAACGAGTCGCTCATGGAGTTCTCCTCGAGGCAGGATCGAACGGGCTACACGGCATCGACGATGATCTTCTGGAGGCGGTGCTCACCCCCTCGGGCATAGCCGAAGAGGATCGGTCCGCGGATCGTGCGCGCTTCGAGGTAGCTCGGCGCGCCCTCGGGTGTCTTCGCCCGGTAGGGCTGGAGCTTGCCGAACAGCGGCTCGAGCTCCTCGGGCAACACGGGATCGGCGCGCTGGTCGACGTCGAGCACGAGGAAGCCGTCGCTGCGGAAGCTCGCCGCGCCCGAGCCGAGCTCGCCGCGCGCCACGGGCAGGCGCAGCTCCACCTTCGCCACCGGCGGCTCCGCGCGGAAGGAGCGGAAGATCGTGAGCGTGGGGTGGGAGCTCTGGAGGTCCTCGCGGAGCGGCAGGCCGAGCGCGGCTTCGACGCCACGCCGGGTGAGCGGGCGTTCGCGGAGCAGTCGGTCGAGGCGCTCGATGACGGTCATGGCGAGCGCTCAGCCGAGCAACGGGACGGAGACGTAGGAGCCGTCGGGTACCAAGAGGCTGGCCGCGGGACTGAGCGATTGGCGCTCTTCGAACTCGGCCCACGGAATGGCCGATACGTTCTGCTGCCCATTGGTGGCGGTGTTGTTGGCGATGTAGACGTTCTCCGCGTCGTAGCCCACGGCCGTGCCCCAGTGGCCGCTCGTGTCGAAGGTGCCTCGGTCCGCGTAGCCCGATCCAGGGTCGTAGGCGACCATCGTGGCGACGTTGTTGTCGATGTTCGACTGGAGCTGGTCGCGTGTGAGCCCGCTGCCGCTCGTCGCCGGCACACCCGAGGCATTGAGCCCGCCGGCGACCGAGCCGGGGAGCCACGCACCATTGGTGCCTGGATCGGTGCCCTGGGTGATGGCGAGGCCGTGCGAGATGCCCCATTGCACGGGGTCGTTGTTCGCGATCGCCGGCATCACGTTGCCGAGGTGATCGTAGAAGCTGCCGGGCGGCAGCGAGCCGTTCGTGCCGCCGTAGAGCATGTAGAGCGAGGTGCCGGCGTAGGCGCCGCAGGCGTTCTCGTGTCGCCCGTTCGCGGGATCGTTCTGGTTGCCGCTGAACGTCGCGAGCAGCTCGGGGCTCATTCCGAGCAGCGTGTTCATGCCCGCGGGCGCGCCGGTGATCTCGTCGAACTGCGCGAGCGCCGCGGCCGGGTCGCGGAAGAGCGCGCGATCGAGCACGATGATCTTCTGCGCCGGGTCGATGCCGGCCACCCCCCACTCGAGCGTCCAGCCCGCGTTGAGCAGGAGGCGCAGGCGCGCAGCGAGGATCGGATCGTTCGCGAGGATCGCGTCGAACTCGGGGCCGAGCCCGCTCGCCGACGAGGCCGGCGTGAGGTTCAGCTGGATGACGCCCGCGTGCACGTCGACGAGCGGCCCTCCCTGGAGCGAGACCGTCGTGCCCTTGGCCGTGAGGTTGCCGTCGGAGGAGAGCTTCATCGCGCCGCCGGCCGCCATCGCGAGCTGGATGCCCGAGACGTGCACGACGCCGCCGAGGATGTCGATCTTCGGGCTCGTCGCCTGGATGAGCGCCGAGCCGTTCACCGCGATCGCGGGCGCGACGATCTCGACGGTCGCGCCGCCGTGCACGTCGACCGTGGCGTCGCCCTTCACCGTGGTGTCGGGCGAGCCGATCTGCGCGGTGGCGTCGCCGCGGACCGAGAAGTTCGCCGTCGCGTGCATGGTCGCGTCGGTGACGACCTCGAGCGCGTGCCCGGCGGTCGCGGTGTGCGACGAGAGGCCGCCGCTCACGGTCAGCGAGAGGCCGTCGTCGTGGGTGTGATCGCCCGTGCCGGTCACCACGATCGACTGCGTGCCACCGACGTTCAGGCTGTGCAGGACCGAGTAGCTCTCCGCGACCTCGCCCCCGACCGAGAGGTCGAGCGAAGCGGCGAGCGTCTGCGCGACCGCGCCCTGCACGGTGTCGCTGAGCGCGCCCGTGACGGTGCGCACGACCGGTCCGATCACCGCGCGGTGATGCGTCGACTGGTAGGTCTGCGCGACGTCGGAGGCGACGAGGATCTGGCTCGTGGCGTCGTAGGCGCGCAGCACGGTGTCGACGACACGCTCGGTCTTCTTGCCGCCGACGTGGCGATCGAAATAGGTGCCGAAGGAGAGCCCGCCGCTGCCCTGGCTCACCAGCTCGGCGTTGTGACCACCTGCGCTCGTCGCGTCGGTGCCCATCCAGAGCGAGGTCGACTGCACGGGCACCGAGCTGTGCATGTACTGCCCACCGCCCGCGTCCTCGATCTCGATGCGCGAGGAGCCGCCGGTCTGGATCACGTTCTTCGTGTGGTTCTTGGCCGTGACCGGGCTCGACTGCGCGGCGTTGGGCAGCACGGCCGCGATGACCGGGCGATCCGGGTCTCCATCGAGAAACTCGACGAGCACCTCGGTGTCCTTGCGCAGCGGGAAGTGGAAGCCTTCACCCGAGCCGCCGTGCGGCTGCGCCATGCGTACCCAGGTCGACGATTGGCCGGGATCGCTCTTGTTCTCGTCGAACATGAGCCGCACCGCGTAGCGACCGTGATCGTCGATCTGCGCGTAGTCGCTCGTCGCGCGGCCGTCGACGCGGCCGTTCTCGAAGCCGTGCACGCGCGGCCAAGGCGTGCTGCGCGGCCTGCGGTAGGGCAGCTCGGCCGGGCCGGCCTCGAGCTCGAGCTCGTAGATGGGCAGCGCGGCGCCCTCACCTCGCGCAGCGAGCTTGCGGCCGCCGCTCGTGCGCCGAGCGCCGAGCTCGGGCAAGAAGGCCTCGAGCTCGGGCGAGCCTTGGTCTTCGCAGCCGTAGTGGCGAAGGCGCCGCACGAGGTAGCCGCCGTCGAGCTCGGCCCGCGGGTGCTCGACCAGATCGAAGAGGTAGCCGGAGCGCAGGTGCTTGCGAGCGCCCGAAGCACGCAGCTCGCTCGACGCCGCGCGGTGCGCCTCGGCCCGGATGCGCGCGAGGCGCGCGCCTTGGGCAGGGTCGAAGAAGCGCTCGCCGTGGTGGACCTCGCTCACGACGGCCTGGTCCCACACCGCGGCCTTGCTGCGCATCTCCATGGCGGGCCGCGTGTAGTCGTAGTCGGCGACCGTGAGCACACCCGGGCGGAGCGCCTGCCTCAGCGAGGCCTGCGTGAGCCCAGCGCCCCGGAGCGCGTCGGCCTGGCTCGCCGTGAAGCGAACCGGCTTGGCGTGGAGGCTCGTGTGCGCCGAAGGGTCGTCGACGATGACGAGCTTCTCGTGGAGCTCGCCGTGCTCGAAGAAGTAGTAGAGGCCCTCGCGCTCCATCCATCGCGAGAGGAAGGCGTAGTCGCTCTCGCGGTACTGGGTGACGTGCTCCTCGACCGGGTAGGCGTCGCGCAGCCGGAGCTCGTAGTCGTCGCCCGAGAAGCCACCCTCCTCGAGCACCGTCGAGAGGATCTGCGGCAGGCTCTTGTGCGTGAAGACGCGGCTGTGGAGCGAGGCCTCGAGCGTCGCGAGGGCAGGCACGAGGCGCAAGCCGAGCAGCGTGCGCGCGCGCGTCTCGCCGAGGATCTCGAGCTCCGAGACGAGCCCGTGGAAGCAGAAGCGTGGCTCGAGCGGATCGACGGAGAGCTCGAGCGTGACGCGCGAGCCAGGTGCGTCGGACAGCTCGATGAAGGCCCCCGCGCCGCCCTCGACGGCGAGCACGATGCGAAAATCGTAGAGCTCGCTGAGCCCCTCGCTGCCGACGAAGCCGAGTACGCGCGCTCCCGTGGGAACCGCGCTGGTCGAGACGCTGAAGTGATCCATGCGTTCCCTCGCGACCATGCTAGGTGCGCAGCGAGCCTCGTGTCCTGCGTGAAACCCGCGCCACGCGAAGTCTTGTGAGAGCCGTCGCGCACCCGGATGGATCGCTTCACACCAGGGGTGAGCAGCGCGGCGTTGGCGCGGGGTCGCAGGTGGCCCTACCCTGTGCGCATGGCTGATCGAGACGACGAAGCGCCCGGCGCTGCCGTGACCACGACGCCGAGCCGCACGCTCCAGCTCGGCTCGGGCTACGCGCTCGAGCTCGTCACGGCCGACCCGGCGCGGCAGGGGGCACACGACGAGCTGCTGCTCTCGGCAGGGGACGGGCGGATCTGCCTGCGTGTGACGCTCGGTCCAGACGGGCCCGCGGTGTCGATCGAGGCGGCGTCGCTGTCGATCCAGAGCCGAGGCGCGATGCAGCTCTCGGGTCGGGAGGTGTCGATCGAGAGCGAAGAGGGGCTGCGCCTGCGCTCGGGCGGCTCGATCACGGTCGAAGCCGAGCAGGCGATGTCGCTCCGGGCGCGCGAGCAGCATCTCGAGGCGACGCACGGCGACGTGCACGTCGAGGCCAACGACGACGTGCGGCTCGACGGCGAGCGCGTGCGGCTCAACGCGCCCGACGCAGCGCCACTGAGGCGCCCGGGCTCGACCTGAGCACGACCACGGCGCATCACATCTTGGCGAATCGAGTTCCGAGTCGGATAGGCTGTTCGACGATGAGCACCCCGAAGCCGACCCCTCTCCCGAAGGCGCCGCTGTGGATATCCACGAGCGCGGCCCTGTTGCTCGCCAGCGGCGCCGTCACAGCCTGCGGCGACGACACGAGCGGCACCGGTGGAGGCGGCGAGGGTGGCCAGATCGCACCGCAGCCGAACCCCACGTCGTCGGGCGCCGGCGGCGCGGGCGGCGACGGTGGCTCCACCGGCGAAGGCGGCCAGATCGCACCGCAGCCGCCGCCGGACACGACGGGCGTCGGCGCGGGCGGCGCGGGCGGCGGGGGCGGCGACGGCATCGGCGGCCAGATCGCGCCCCAGCCCGGGCCGGGCAGCGGCGGCTTCGACGCGTTCTGATCACGCGGGCACCGCGATGCATCGCTCGCGGCTCCGTCGTCGTACAGGCGCCTCGCTTCGGCCGCGGCGCCCCACCCCCTCGGGCACGCTCAGCCCGGAGGCCTTCGCTTGGCTCGCGCGCAACCACGCAGCTGGGGTCGACGAGCGCGAGCTGCTCGATGCGCTGAGCAGCGGCGGCGTGCCACGCCTTGCCGCGGCCGAGGCGCTCGCCTCGCTCAGCGGCTCGGGCCTCGGGGCGGCCTACTTCGACGCGCTCCGAGCGCTCGACCGCGCCACCGAGCTCGTCGAGCTGCGCGCTTCGCTCAGGCGCTCATCGCCCGGCATCGAGACGCTCGAGGCCTGCCCAGAGCCGGACGCGTTCTACGCGCGCTACTGGTCGACGAACACCCCGGTCGTGCTGCGCGGCTTCACACGCGCCTGGCCTCGCCCACCTCGTTGGAGCTTCGACGATCTCCGGTCCCGCTTCGGAGCGCGCAGCGTCGAGGTGGCCGCCGGGCGAGATACGCGGACCGACCCGGACGTGGACTTCGTCGGGCTGCGCAGCACGATCCGCTTCGAGGAGCTCGTGCGCAGGGTGCTCGAGACCAGCGGCAACGACACCTACGTCGTCGCGCGTAACCGCGTGCTCGAGGAGGCCCTGCCCGAGCTGCTCGACGAGCTCGAGCCGCCGCCCGGGCTGTTCGACCCCGCGCTCCGGCGGAGCGGGACCTCGCTGTGGCTCGGCCCTCGCGGCACGAGCACCAAGCTCCACCACGACGGCACCAACAACCTCTTCACGCAGGTGCTCGGCTCGAAGCGTGTCCGGCTCGCGCCGCCCGAGCTGCTCGAGCTCGCGGCGGGCGCGAACGGCTACTACGCGCGCATGAACGCGGCCGAGCTCGAGGCTCTGCGCCCCGGCAGCGTCTCGGAGATCGAGCTCGGCCCGGGCGACGGTCTCTTCATCCCCATCGGATGGTGGCACGAGGTCGAGAGCCTCTCACCGAGCCTCTCGCTCGCGCTGGTCGGCTTCCCTCGCCCGAACGTCTACGACTTCCTCCCCGGTCGGCCGAGGTGGCGGCGGCCCACGCGAGGCTGACGATCCCTCGAGGCTCGATCGAGCCTCGCCCTGCGGCGTCCGTCGAGGGCGACGTCAGTCGAGCTTGCCGAGCTCGAAGGGGAACTTGAGGAGCAGCCCGAGCTCGCCGTACACCGGCGCCTTCGGCTCGAGCAACCTCGCCCCGACCCCTCCGTAGATCTGCACGAGCACCATCGAGAAGATCAGGCGACTGCGCAGCGCGTGGCCGCCGTCTCGACCCAGGATCCCCTGGTAGCCCACGTCGAGGCCGAAGTTCGCGAAGCCGCCTTCGAGGCCTCCACCGACGCGCCACTCCTCGGCGCCGAAGTCACGCAGCGCCTCGGTGTAGGCGCCGAGCCAGTAGGCGTCCTGGTCGAAGTACACGAGGCTCAGCTCGGGGCCGAGCAAGAGCCCGTTGGAGAGCGGCGCGGGGTTCATGGAGTAGCCGACGTTGAGGCCGATCGGCATCCAGAGCGAGTCACCGGGGCCGTTCGCGTCGCGCGCAGCGGCGGGCAGCGAGGTGCTGAGCGCGAGCAGGAGCGCGGCGCAGGCGACGCCGAGACGGAGCAGCGCACCGCGCATGCGCCGAGTCTACACCGCCGGAAGCCGCGCCGCCGGCCAGGACACGCTCCTCGCCGCGCCCGCCCGTGCGACGGCTTGCCTCGGCACGCCCGTGGCGATAGCGCTCGCCACCATGGCGACCAGCGTGGCGATCGTGGGCGTGAGCGGACTCTCGGGCATCGAGCTCGCGAGGCTCGTCGACGGCAGGCCGGAGCTCGAGCTCGTGGCGGCGCTCTCGGATCGCTGGGCGGGCGATCGCCTGGGCCGCTGGGTGCGCGATCTGCCCACGCGTGGCGAGCTCGTCGTGCAGCCGATGAGCGAGCTCGCGAGCGTGCTCGACGAGGCCGAGATCGTGGCGCTCGCGACGCCCGCCGAGGCCTCCGCCGAGCTCGCGCCGAAGATCCTCGCGCGCGGGCGGCGCGTGCTCGACCTCTCCGGCGCCTTCCGCATCCCGGACACCGAGGTCTTCCGCAGCTACTACCGCTTCGAGCACCCCGAGCCCGCGCTGCTCGCCGAGGCGCACTTCGGTTTGCCGCAGCTCCCGAAGGCCGCGGGCGACGCGCCTCCGATCGAAGAGGCGCGCCTCGTCGCGAACCCGGGCTGCTACGCGACCGCGGCGATTCTCCCGCTCGCGCCGCTGCTCGCGAAGGGCCTCGTCGAGGCCGACGCGCTCTTCGTCGACGGCAAGAGCGGCGTCACGGGCGCGGGGCGCAAGCTCGCGGAGAAGTACCTCTTCAGCGAGGTGAGCGAGAACCTCTCGCCCTACCGAGTCGGTGACCACCAGCACACACCCGAGATCGAGCTCGCGCTCTCGCGTGTCTCGGGCCGCGACGCGCGCATCACCTTCGTGCCGAACCTCGTGCCGATCCGCCGAGGCATCCTCGCGAGCTGCTTCGGTCGTCTCAGCGCAGGCACCGATCCGGCGTCGCTCGAGCCCGCGCTGCGCGAGGCCTACGAGAGCGCTGCGTCGCCGCTCGGGCGCGTGGTCGAGGTCGACGTGCCCGAGGAGGTCACGGTCGCCTCGGTGTGGGGCAGCGCGCGCGCCAGGCTCGGCGTGCGCGGCGACGCGAAGCGCAGGAGCTTCGCGGCGGTGAGCGCGATCGACAACCTGATGAAGGGCGCCGCCTCGCAGGCGCTCGAGAACCTCTTGCGCATGATCGGCTGAGGAGCGCCGCTGGGCGCGGCGCCTCAGCGCGCGTGCACCATCGGCACGAAGCGCACCGCGCCGAGGTCTTGGGTCAGGAGCTTTCCGCCCTTCTTGCGGTAGCGCATGAGCCGTTGCACGCCGCCGTCGGGGCCGACCGGCGCGACGAGCACGCCGCCCTCGGCGAGCTGCGCCACGAGCGCCTCGGGCAGCGAGGGTGGCGCGGCGGTGAGCACGATGCGATCGAAGGGGGCCTTCTCGGGCCAGCCCGCGTAGCCGTCACCGATGCGCACCGACACCTCGTGGTAGCCGAGCTTCTTCAGGCGGTCGCGCGCCGCGAGGCCGAGCGACTCGACGATCTCGATCGACGCCACCTCGGCGGCGAGCAGGCTCATCACCGCGGCGTGGTAGCCCGAGCCGGTGCCGATCTCGAGCACACGCGAGCTCGGCTCGAGCTCGAGCGCCTGCGCCATGATCGCGACCACGGTGGGCTGCGAGATCGTCTGCTCGTGACCGATGTCGAGCGGCACGTCGCGGTAGGCGACCGGCAGAGAAGCGCCGAGCACGAAGCGGTGGCGCGGTACGGCGCGCATCGCGTCGAGCACACGCGGCTCCCAGGCTGCGCCCTCCCAAGGTGGGCGCTTCTGGATGTCCTGCACCAGGTAGCCACGCAGGCGCACGGCCTCCTCGGGCTCGACGTCGACGGGCTCGGGGCCCGAGGGCTGGGCGGCGGAGGGCGTGGGCACAGGCGGGCTCATCGTGGATGACGCAGGCGGGGCCGAGAGCACGGGTGTGGCCGAAGGGTCCGTGCAGGCTGCGAGCGCCAGCGACGCGGCGAGCGGCGCGGTGCGCCGACGAGAGGTGGAGAGGAAGCGCATGCTCGGCCCAGAGCGACGATCCTACGCCGAGTTCCGGAGCCTCGCTCCGATCGTGGTCGCTCGTGCGATGATCCGGGTCCATGAAGCTCCACGCCCGCCCCGGCCTGCTCACCGCCCTCCCCGCCCTCGCAGCGTGGACCGCGCTCGCGGGCTGCGCCGACGACGCGAGCGACGGCTCGGGCGGCAGCGGCGCCACGGGCGGCACGGGCGGCAGCGGCGGCGCCACCACCACCACGGGCTCGTTCACCGGCGGCACGGGCGGCGGAGGCGGCGGCTGCGCGCTCGGCGAGAGCTGCGACGACGGCGCGGGAGTGTGCACCGAGGGCGGCGCGTGCTGCCCGAGCGAACGAGCCTGCGGCGCGGCCTGCTGTGCGGACGGGCTCGCGTGCTCCTTCGGCGCCTGCGTCGCGCCGGGCGCCGACTGCACCGACTCGACCGAGTGCGAAGCCGGCGAGTTCTGCGAGTACGCCCTCGGAGAGCCGCTCGAGCCGCCCGACCCGAGCTGCGTCGCGGGCGCGCCGGTCGCCACCGGCAAGTGCCTGCCGCGACCGCCGGAGTGCCCGAACGGCACGCTGCCGGATCCCGAGAACCCGACCTGCTTCGCGGCCTGCGAGGTCGTGCCGGTGCTGCCCGAGTTCACGCCGGCGCTGAAGTACGCCTGGGGCGCCCAGACCGTGGCGCCCTTCGCGACCGACATCATGATGACGCCGATCGTCATCTCGCTCGACGACGACGACTGCGACGGCAAGATCACCGCGCGCGACATCCCCGAGATCGTCTTCTCGACCTTCACGAGCGGCGCCTACAACGGCGCCGGCGTCTTGCGCGCGATCAGCATCGTCGAGGGCCAGGTCGTCGAGAAGTGGACCGCGGCGGGCGTGCACCCGACCAAGCACCTCGCGGGGGGCAACATCGACGGCCTGCCCGGCAACGAGGTCGTCGGCTGCACGCTCGCCGGCGAGGTGCGCGCGTGGAACGGCGACGGCACGGTGCTGTGGACGAGCGCGGCCACCAGCTGCTTCATGCCCCAGCTCGCCGACCTCGACCACGACGGCGACGTGGAGGTCGTCGTCGAGGGCGGCATCCTCGACGGCGCGACGGGCAACCTCCAGTCGGCCTTCGCGGCACCGCTCGCCTCGAGCTTCGCCCTGAGCGACGCCGACGGCGACGGCGATCTCGACGTCGTGACCGGCAGCCAGGTCTTCGACGCCCAGGGCGCGCTGCTGGTCGACACCGGCACCGCCAACCAGTCGAGCTTCTACGCGACCGCCGACTGGAAGAGCCCCTGGCCTGCGCTCGCCGATCTGGACCTCGACGGAAAGCCGGAGATCGTCGTCATCGACAACCTGAGCCACACGCTGCTCGTCTGGCGCATGAACCCGCTCGCGAGCAATGGCTGGGAGACGGTGCGCGCCCCGGTCGACATCAATGGGCCGCTCCCGGCGAGCAACTGCCCCGTCGGCGCCTGGGGCAATACGCACGGCGGCGGCCCGCCGACGATCGCCGACTTCACGGGCGACGGCGTGCCCGACGTCGCGACCGCGGGCGGCGTCGGCTACGCCGTCTTCGACGGCGCGGCGCTCGTGGATCCGGGCGTCGCGGGCCCGGCGACCTTGCTGTGGATCCAGCCCACGGTCGACTGCTCCTCGGCCTCCACCGGCAGCACCGTCTTCGACTTCGACGGCGACGGCGTCGCCGAGGTCGTCTACTCCGACCAGCAGCGCCTGCGCATCTACGACGGCCCCACGGGCAACGTGCTCGTCGAGACCTGCAATACGACGGCGACGCTCATCGAGAATCCGGTCGTCGCCGACGTCGACAACGACGGGCACGCCGACATCGTGGCCGTCTCCAACGCCTATGCGAGTGGATCGCCTGGGATCCAATGCAACGACGGTGTGTCGAACGGCCAATCGGGCGTGCGTGTCTTCAGCGCCGCCGACAACTCCTGGGTGCGCACGCGCCGCATCTGGAACCAGCACACCTACCACGTCACGAACGTCGAAGAAGACGGCACGATCCCCCAGATCGAGCCGGTGAACTGGCTCACGAACGGCCTGAACAACTTCCGCCAGAACAAGCAGCCCGGCAGCGAGTTCGCCGCGCCCGATGCGGTCGTCACGATCGCGCCGCGCTGCGTGGGCCCCTACGCGCTGGTCGCGACGGTGCGCAACCTCGGCACGGCGCTGTTGCCTGCCGGCGTGGTCGTGGGCTTCTACGAGGGCGCGCCCGGCTCGGGCACGCTGCTCGGCACGCTCACGACGCAGAGCGTGCTCTTCCCCGCCGAAGCGGAGCAGCTCGTGATGCCGATGAACCCGCTGGGCGACGTGCTGGTCCACGCCGTCGTCGACGACACCACCGTGCCGCACCCGGAGTGGGCCGAGTGCCGCATCGACAACAACACCTCCCAGGCCACGAACGCGCGCTGCGCCGTGCCGCAGTGAGCGACACCGCGCTCTTCGAGCGCTACCCGGGCTCGTTTCGGGCGAGCTCCGCGACCGAGGGCAGCGCCACGCCGAGCTCCGCCGCCGACCCCTTCAAATCGAGCCAGGGCAGCGATCCCTGCTCGACGACGCGCACCATGAAGTCGTCGGCCTCCGCGTAGACGACGCCGAGCTCGTCGACGACCCGGGCGAGCGCCGCGCGCGCCTCGTCGAGGCGCCCGAGCCCGGCGAGCGCGCGCACGCGGGCCGCGCCGATGAGCTCGGGCATGCCGTCTTGCACTGCGACGAGGCGGAGCTGGTCGGCCCGGTCGGCGACGGCGAGCGCCTCTGCGAAGCGCCCGGCCCGCGCCGTGAGCAGGGCCTGGTGCGCCCGCACGGCGCACTCCGAGAACGGCAGCAAGGGCTCGAAGGCCTCCAGAGCGCCGAGCTCCTTCGGGTCGAGCCAGGCCGCGATGAAGCGGGTCATCAACATCGAGGTCTCGGCGATGAAGAAGTCGGGGTTGTCGTGGAAGCGCTCGAGCCGCTCGATCGGTCCGAGGCCGTTCAGCGCGCGGATGGCGTCGATCGCCATCGCGAGCCAAGCGCCCGTCCAATGGTCGGGTGTGTCGCGGGCGAGCTCGTCGAGGTAAGGCGCGAGCAGCTCCGGGGCACGGCAGCTCGAGGCGAAGAGCAGCGCCCAGAGTCGGGCATTGGGGAGCTGGAAGTCGTCGCCAGCCCGGAGGGCGAGGCGCTCGGCTTCGAGCGCGAGGCGCCTCGCCCGCCCCGTCCGCGCTTCACACCACTGCGCTTCGTAGATGCGCGCCAAGAGGTGGTGATGCGCGAGCGCGGGCACGCGAGCGAGGTGCTCGCCCTTCTCGACCATGCGCCTGGCGAGCTCGGACTGGCCGGTGACGCAGAGCGAGGCCACGCCCGCGACGAGCGCGATGCTCGCGAGGCGTGTCGTGGGCAGGTCGTCGAGCGCCACCAAGCGCTGGAGCGCGGCGGCGGAGAGCGCCGGGTCGCCGGAGGCCATGGCCACGTAGGAGGTCATGCCGAGCACGGAGGCGAGCTGGGGGTCGGCGTCGCTCGTGAGCTCGAGCGCGCGCGTGAGCTGCGCCACGCCGGCCTCGGTCTCCTGCAGGAGGAAGAACTGGCCATAACCGAGCACCAGCCGAGACCGCGCTTCGTCGGGAGGCTCGAGCACGTGCTCGAGCGCGCGGCGCGCGAGCCTGAGCGCGACCCGATCGCTGCCGAGCTCGAGGACGCGGTCCATCGCGCGCAAGGACCAGCGCGCTTCACGAAGCGCGTCGCCCGCCTTCTCGACGTGCGCGAGCATGGCGAGTGGGTCGGGCTGACCCGCCGACTCGAGCCAATCGGCTGCGCGACGGTGCGACAGCTCGCGATCGCGCGCCGAGAGGGTCGCGTACGCGGCTTCACGCACCAGCGCATGGTGGAAGACGTGCTCGTCGTCGATCTGCTCGACGAGCGCGCGCCCTCGGAGCCCGGCCAGCTCGAGCTCGACCTCTCTCGTGGGTCGCTCGACGAGGGCCGCGAGACCCGCCGCAGAGAAGCGCTCGCCGAGCACCGACGCCGCCCGCAGCAGCGCGCGCTCCGGCGGCGCGAGCGCCTCGAGCCTCGCGTGCAGCACCGCGGCCACCGAGGCCGGCAGCTCTTCCCCGCGACGCGCTCTCGCGAAGCGCGCGAACTCCTCGATGAAGAAGGGATTTCCCGCGCCACGTTCGACGACCCGCGCCACGAGCTCCGCGCTCGCCTCCTGGCCCAGGGCGGCACGCGCCACGCGCTCCGAGGCCCGCTCGCCCAGCTCGCGCAACACCAGCTCGGTCGTGTGCTCCCAGGGCCCGGGCAGAATCTCACGCAGCTCCGGGCGCGCGAGCGCGACGACGAAGAGCGCGCTCCTCGACGAGAGGCGCAGGGAGTCGGCGACGAGCTCGAAGATCGTGTGGTCGGCCCAGTGCAGGTCTTCGAGGATGAGCACGAGCGGTCGTCGTCGACACAGCGCCGCGAGCCACTCACGCAGCGAGCGCCTCAGCCACTTGCCTGTGAGCTCCGCGTCGCCTCGCGCGGCCTCGAGCTCGAGGCAGGGCTCGGGCGACGGCACGCCGAGCAGCTCGCAGAGGAAATCGGCGACGCGCGCGGGCGCTTCGAGGCCAGGCAGCGAATGCATGTGCGCCCTCAGGGCCTCCGCGTCGGAGGCCTTGGCGCTCGGCCCGAGCCCCGCCGCCGCGCGCAGCAGCGTGCGCGTCATGCCGTGCACGGAGCCGGCGGCGCTCACCTCGGCGCGCGCCTCGACCAGCCTGAGGTCGTCACGACCGCCGAGGCGTTTGCCGAGCTCGCGCGCGAGGCGGGACTTGCCCGTCCCAGGCGGCGCCAGCACGAGCACGCCCCGAGGCGCCGACTCCTCGAGCACCTCGGCGAGCGTGGCCTCGAGCAGGGCGAGCTCCTTGTCGCGCCCGACGAAGGGAGTCGTCGCCGCCCCCTCGGCAACGCATGGACCTCCAATCTTTCCATCGACGATCGAGTAGCGCTCCGACAAGAGCTCCGCGACCACTCCATCGACCGCGATCTCACCGGGTCTCGCCTCGCTCGCGAGCTGGACCGCCCGCGCGAGGACCTCACCCGCCGCGCTCGTCGCCGACAGACCCGCCGCGAGCGCGGCGTGCGCGTGCGCGAGCACGTCGAGCGCGGCGCGGACCACCCGGACGACCACACGCGCACGATCGGCCACGGTTCCCTTCGCCTCGGCGACCACGAGCGCGCTCGTCGCCGAGAGGGCCGCGCACTCGCCTCCCTCGCGATGCACGGCCGAACGGAGCAGCTCCATCGAGCTGCGCGTCGCGTCGGCGTCGAGCGTGAGCTGCGGGTCGGCGCCCGGCTCGGCGAGGTCGATCACCGCGGCGAGCGCGAAACGAGCGTCGGCCTCGGCGAGCTCGGCGGGGCGAGGCGGAGGGATCGAGCCCGACTTGCCCTCGAGCAGGCTCGGCGTGCGCAGGGCGTCGAGCGCGCGCACCACGGCGGCGCCATCGGAAGGGCGCGCCTCGGGATCGCGCGCCACCAGCCTCGCGACGAGCGCGTCGAGCGCAGGTGGCAGCTCGGGCCGCAGGCTCGAGAGGCGACGAGGTTCGTCGACCAAGAGCTGCGCCAGCACGCCGAGCGCGTTCTCGCCGACGAAGAGCGGCTGCCCGGCGAGGCACTCGAAGAGCACGCAGCCGAGCGCGAACACGTCGACGCGCACGTCGATCGTGGAGCCCGCGAGGGCCTGCTCCGGCGCCATGTAGCCGACGGTGCCGAGCACGAGGTTCGCTCCCGTGAGCAAGGTCGCGCTCGCCTGCGAGCTGCGCGCGATGCCGAGATCGAGCAAGAGCGCGCGGGCAGGGTCTCCAGCCTCGAGCATGACGTTCGCGGGTTTGACGTCGCGATGCACGACGCCGCGCGCGTGCAGCGAGGAGAGGGCCTCGGCGAGCCTGCGCGCGACCGCGAGCGACTCCCCGAGCGAGAGCGGCGCGCGGCCGAGGCGGCTCGCGAGCGACTCGCCTTCGATCCAGTCCATCGCGAGGTAGGGGCGGCCCTGGTCGTCGCCGTGCGCCACGTAACCGACGAGCGCAGGGTGACGCAGCTCCTCGAGCAGGCGCGCCTCGCGCGAGAAGCGCGCTTCGTCGCCTTGGGCGTGGAGGATGCGCTTGAGCGCGACGAGCCGCCCGCTCTCGCGATCGCGCGCGCGGAAGACCTCGCCCATGCCTCCTTCACCGGCCCGATCGAGCAGCTCGAAGCGCCCGGCCACTGTCCCAAGGCCACCCATCGAAGTGCGACTATCGCACGCAGTCTGCGCGCTTCTCCACCCCGGACGCGGATGCACGAAGCGCGCTTCCCCCTTCCCGTGCTGCGTCGCGCGGCGATCGCAGCCCAGCTCCGCCACGCGAGGACCGGGAACGCGCGACGTACGCGCGCGCTTCGAGTAGGGCTGAGGGCATGCGTCTCTTCGCCTGCCTCTCGCTCCTCTCCCTCCTGATCTCGGCCTGCGGCGACGACACCGGCGGCGCGGGCGGCGGCAGCTCCACGAGCGGCCAGGGAGGTGGACCCAGCAGCACGAGCGGCGCAGGCGGGGCAGGCACCACGGCGACGAGCGGCACGGGAGGCTCCGGTGGCGGCGATGCCTGCGCGGGCATCGAGGTCGGCGACGGCGTCTCGAGCGAGTGCACGGAGGCGGGTCCGCTCGCGATGGGCCACGCGAGCAGCGTGCTCTGCACGAGCGATCCTGCCGTCGCGTGGCCGGTCACGGTCTACGCGGTCGAGGTCTCCGACGGCGACTGCCTCTACCTGCGCGCCGACGACGTGGGCGCGAGCGCCGAAGCCGATCTCTTCGGCGCCGTCGTGGATCCGAACGGAGACAGCCTGCTCTTCGACGACGAGTCGGCCTGCGCGGCCGGCGACCTCGCCTGCTTCGAAGGCGGCGTCACGATCATCGGCACCGGCACGGCCTACGTCTTCGTCGGCGCCTGGGAGAGCGAGGGCTGCCCGGCCGCGGGCAGCGCGCCCTTCGAGCTCGCCGTGAGCCTGAACGGCGCCGACGTCGAGCTCTCGAGCGGCCCCGTCTGCGTGGGCGATCTGCAAGCGATCATCCCCTGAGGCGAGCGCGCACGCCCGCGCGCATCGCGCTACTCTACCGGCCCGGGCGCACACCGCCCCTCGATGCACGCGGCCGGCGCCTCGCCCATTCCGCAATGACCGCAGTCCGCGGTGCCGTTGGGAGCGTCATCGGCCAGACAGGCGCTGAGCGCGTCGTCGGCGCCCTGGAACTCGTCGGCGCTGAGCTCTCGGTTCACGTAGAACGCGCCCGTGCAGTCGACGCGGCCTTCGAACAGGCACCACGAGCGAAAGAACTGGCAGTCGGCGGCGGTCTCGCACGCCGAGTGCGCTTCGATGAGCGACTGGAGCGCCCGCTGCTCGGTCGCGCAGGCGTCTGGATCGTCCGTAGAGCAGCTGGGTGCGAACGCGGTGAGCAGACAGGCCAACAGGCCCACTCCGCCCCGGGCAACATCGAGAGGCTTCATGGATACTCCGTTCGCAGCGCGACGAACCAGCTGTGCAGCCTAGCGTCGATCTCCCCCCCCCCAACGACCTACCTCGCCTCGAACAGCATCGGCGCGCGCGCGGTGATGAACTGATCGATCACCGCGACGGCGTGGCTCGGCAGGTCGACGAAACGCGCGCCGAAGCCAGGAGGCGCTCCGCCGCCGGCGGGGCGCACCCACTCGACCACGGCCTGCGCTTCGACCTCGAGCTGCCCGGGCAAGGTGAGCGCGACGACGACCTGCGTATTGATGTCGGGCAGCTTGCGCCTCGTCGACACGAACACACCGCCTTCACGCACGATGTGAGCGTCGGCGCGCCACTTGTAGAAGTTGCTCTGGCTCTGGAGATCGACCACCGCGTCGTAGCGAGGCAGCGCGTGCCCGCCGCGCGAGCTCGCCGGCCCGGAGCCCGCCGCGCGCTGCGCTAGTTGCTGCTGCAATCGACCGACGACCCCGGTGAGCTCGGCCAGCTTGCTCTCGACGCGGAACACCGCCGCGCTCACCTCGGGCGCGATCGCACCCTGCGCGCGCGCCTGCGCGATCGCCTGCTGGGCGCGCGCGATCATCTCGTTCTCCTCGGGAGAGGCGTCGGGGCGCTGCACCAGCGTGATCGGCCCGCCCGGCGGGATCGTCGGCGGCCGCGTGCCTCCCGCCGCGCCCGCGAACTGCTGCCCCACCGTGGGCTGGCCCTTCGCGAGCGTCGCCGACTCGCGCACGGCCTCGGCGCCCTCCTTCACGGCCTGGATCTTCTGCTGCACCGCGTGCACGCCTTGCTGAGCCGCGTGCGCCGTGGCCTGCGCGGCCTGTGCCGTCGCGTGCGCAGCGTGAGCTCCCTGGTGGAGCGCCTGTGCGCTCTGCTGCACCGCGTGGGCTCCTTGCTGCGCCGCTTGGGCGCCCTGCTGGAGCGCCTGCGCGCCCTGCTGCGCGGCCTGTGCGCTCTGCTGCACCGCGTGGGCTCCCTGCTGCGCCATCTGCGCGCCCTGCTGGAGCGCCTGCGCGCCCTGCTGCGCGGCCTGCGCGCTCTGCTGCACCGCCTGAGCGCCCTGCTGCGCGGCCTGCGCCGCCGCGTGCGCCGCGTGCGCCGCCTGCTGCGCCTGCGCCGCCACGTGCTGCCCGGCCTCGCGCGCCTGCGCGAGCGCCTGCGCCTGCGCCTGTGCCTCGCGCGCCTGCTGCGCGAGCGCCTGCGCCTGCGCCTGTTGCGCCTGCGCCTGCTGCGCCTGCGCCGCCGCGAGCGCGCGCGCCTTGTCGTGGACCTCGTCGAGCATCGCGCGCTGCTCGTGGGCGAGCGCCTGTACCTGCGAGGCCGCGGCGTTCATCGCCGCCTCGAGCGCCTCGTTGCTCTTCGCGCCCGCGCCGTGCGCGCTCTGCCCGGCGAGGATCAGGCTGTCGGCGAGCGCGCGCACCACCGGCGCGAGCGTCGACTCCACCGTGCCGAGCTGCCTCGTCACGATGTCGGCGAGCGCCGGATCGCGCTCCACCTGCACGAGCAGCTCCTTGTCGCCTAGCTCGCCGAGCGCGGCGTGGATGCGATCGAGGCCCGTCGCGATGCCCTTCATGGGCTCGCCCGAGCGCTCGGCCATCGTCGACAAGGTCTCGTGGATGCTGTCGAGGTGCGTACCGAGCGTAGCGAGCGTGCCCGTCACGCGCGCGATGGGGTCGTCTTCGGCGCCGCCCATCGTCTTCACGCGCACGAAGCCCTTCTTGATCTCGTTCCAGCGCCGCTTCTGCTCCTCGGTCTGCCTGCCGCGCAGCTCGGCCAGCTTGAGGAGGTTGTGCTCGGCGCCGGTCGTGAGCGTCTGCGACTCGCCGGCGTAGTGGTTGTCGATGACCTCCTCGACCTCGCCCTCCGTGTGCGCGGAGACGATCTTCTCCGCCACCTTGTTCATGTTGCGGTAGCTGCCCTGCAGCTTGAACGCGGGCTCGGTGCGGAACTGGTCGTCTTGCGAGGC
>CALKVW010000042.1 GCA_938004785.1 uncultured Polyangiaceae bacterium | reverse complement strand
GCCCCCGAGGCCCCCGCGGCCCCCGATGCGCCCGCCGCTGACGCGCCGGCCGCTGACGCGCCCGCCGCCCCGGCCCCCTGAGGCGAATCGGTTCGGCACACCTCGACGCCCATCGGGCAGCGAGGGCCACCGAGCCGACCACCGAAGTCATCCGCTCCGAGCGGGTGATCCGAGAAGAGCCAGCTACCCCGTAGCTGGCTCTTTTCCTTTGTGCGCGGCGGCGCGGCGCACGACGGCGCATTGCCATCGACTGTCGGCGCTCCCTGCTTCGTGCTACCGATCGCTCGCCGGGTGAGCGGCGCTTCGCGCGATCGCGGAGCCGTGGCTCCACGTGGCTCGCACCTCGAGGGCTCGACATGCTTGCCTCCTCCACACGCATCGCACTCACGCTTCGCTCCATCGCGATCGGCGCCACCATGATCGGCGCGACGGTGGTCTTCGCCCCGACCGGCTGTGGGCGCTCGAGCGTGCTCGGCCCGACCGACGAAGTGCCGCTCGACGACTGCGGCAACGACATCTGCGAGCGAGGCCTCGGCGAGTCTTGCGAGAACTGCCCGTCGGACTGTGGCTTCTGCGAGGGCTGCGGCGACGGCGCCTGCGACGGCAGGGAGACCTGCTCGAATTGCCCCGTCGACTGCGGCAGCTGCGAGGACTGCGGCGACGGCGTGTGTGGTGCTGGCGAGAGCTGCGCGACCTGCGTTCAAGACTGCGGACAGTGCGAGAGCTGCGGCGACTTCGTCTGCGACGCGAACGAGAACTGCGCGAGCTGCGCGCTCGACTGCGGCCTCTGCGAGAGCTGCGGCAACAACCAGTGCGATGCGGGCGAGACTTGCCAGAGCTGCCCCGGCGACTGTGGCGTCTGCGAGACCTGCGGCAACGGCTTCTGCGACAACGGCGAGAACTGCCTGTCCTGCGCGCCCGACTGCGGCAACTGCGAGGCCTGCGGCAACGGCGTGTGCAACCCGCAGACGGAGAACTGCTTCACCTGCCCCTCCGACTGCGGCATCTGTCCTGGCTGTGGCGACGGCGCGTGCATCTCGCCCGAGACCTGCGCCTCCTGCCAGCAGGACTGCGGCGTCTGTTCGGTCTGTGGCAACAACGTCTGCGAGAGCTTCGAGACCTGCTCCAACTGCCCGGGCGACTGCGGCGCCTGCCAGCCGCTCGGCTGCTTCGAGATCGTCACCTGCGCGCTCGGCTGCATCAACCTCAACCAGAACCCCCCGCAGTTCAGCGTGACCTGCGTGTCGAACTGCGTCGCCCAAGGCTGCGCCGACGTGCAGTTCTTCGTCGACCAGGTCCTCAACTGCGCCATCTTCGCTCTGCCGAGCTGCGGAGGGGACATCCAGGGCTGCCTCTTCGAGCAGTGCTCCTCGGAGATCGCCGCCTGTCTCGGCGCGACCTGCAACTGATCGCCGCCGCGGCTCGTCGAGAGCCGCGGCACCCCCGCGCATCGGCTGTTATGCTCGCCTTCCCGCGCGATGGCGAAGCAGCCCGACATGAGTGTGGCCGACACACTCGTCATCTCCGAGAGCTCGACGCACATCCGCGCGACGACGGGCTCGGAGCTCGATGACCCGACTTCGCGGCGTGCGCGGGAGCCCGGCAGCCTCGCACCACCGAGTCTCGAAGGCCCCGCGGTGTTCGCGGGGCGCTACGAGGTGCGCGCCTTGCTCGGCTCGGGTGGCATGGGCGCGGTGTACGCAGCCTTCGACCGTGAGCTCGACGAGCTCGTCGCGCTGAAGCTGCTCCGGCACGAGATCGTCGGACAGCCGGGCATGCTCGAGCTGTTCCGCCGTGAGGTGAAGACGGCGCGCAAGGTCACGCACCCCAACGTCGCGCGGGTCTTCGACATCGGTGAACACGAGGGCGCGCGCTTCCTCACGATGGAGCTCGTCGACGGCCCCTCGCTCGCCCGTGTGCTCGAGCAGAGCGGGCCGCTCGCCGTGCCGCGCGCCATCGAGATCGCCACCGCGGTCTGCGCCGGGTTGCAGGCGGCGCACGAGGCCTCCGTCGTGCATCGCGATCTCAAGCCCGACAACGTGCTCGTCGATCGCGCCGGGCGGGTGGTCATCACCGACTTCGGCATCGCGAGGCCGCTCGCCCCGTCGAACGTGGCGATGACCGCGGGCATCGCCATCGGCACGCCCGCGTACATGTCGCCCGAGCAGGTCGAGGCGCGGCGCGACCTCGACGCACGCGTCGACCTCTACGCGCTCGGCGCGATGCTCTTCGAGCTGCTCACGGGCCAGCTGCCCTTTCGAGGTGCGTCTGCGCTCGCGGTCGCCGCCGCGCGGCTCGCCTACCCGGCGCCCGATCCGCGCACGCTGCGACCCGAGCTGCCGAGCGCGCTCGCGGAGCTCGTCCTGCGCTGCCTCGAGCGCGAACGAGAGCAGCGCTACGGGAGCGCCGAGGAGGTGGCGCGCGCGCTCAGCCGCATCACGATGTCGTCGCTCCCCGCGCTGAGCGCGCCTGCTCGGCCCGCCGCGCTACCGCAGGCGGCGAAGTCGCTCGCGGTGCTGCCGGTGCGCAGCGGCGACGCCCAGCAGGCGCTGATGGCCGACGGCCTCTGGGACGATCTGGTCGACGCGCTCTCGATGACCGCTGGGCTCCGCGTGCGACCACGCATGACGGTGGCGCGCGTGTCCTCGTCGGAGCGCGACCCACTCGAGATCGGCCGCGCGCTCGACGTCGACGTGATCCTCGAGGCGTCGATACGCGCCGGCGGCTCCGGTCCGGTGGTGACCACGCGCCTCAGCTCGGTGCGCGACGGCTTCCAGCTCTGGGCGGGGCGTTTCCCTGCGACGCACGACCTGTTCGCGCTCACCGACGCGATCGCGTCCGAGGTGGCCTCGGCGCTCACGGTCGAGGCGCGAGGCCCTGCGAGGCGCGCGCCCACCGACCCGCTCGCGATGAGCGACTACCTGAGAGGTCGCGCGCTCCTGCGCGACAACCCTGCGACCGGGGTGGCCGACGGCGTCGCGTTGCTCGCCAAGGCACTCGAACGCGCGCCCGACGAGCCCACCTTCCTCGCCGCCTACGCCGCAGGAAACGTGCGTCTCTGGTTCATCGGCGGCGAAGAGGGCGAGCTCGCCAGAGATCGAGCCACCCACGCGGCGGAGCGAGCGCTCGTGCTCGCGCCGCACCTCGTCGAGGCACGTCACGCGCTCGCCGTGCTCCGCCTGCACTCGGGCGACGTCGGGAGCGCGCTCGTGACGCTCAGGTCGATCGTCGCCGAGGTCGACTTCGCGCCTTCGCTCGAGATCTTGGGCGGGCTGCTCGCGGAGCTCGACGAGCTCGACGAGGGCCGACGCATGCTCGAGCTCTCGCTCCGGATCGACCCACAGAGCAGGCTCGCCACCTACGATCTCGCGAGGCTCGCCGCGCTCGACGGCCGCTGGGAGACGGCGAACCTGCTGCTCGACCAGCTCGATCGTTCCGTTGGTGGGCAGCTCGACGTCGGCATGGCGCGCCTGCGCGCGCGCTTCGCCTTCTGGCAGCGACGCTCCGACGCCTTCGACCCGCTCATCGGCTCGGGCGCAGCCTTCGGTCCGATCTCGGGCGAGCTCCTCACGCGCCTCGCCGAGAAGGATCGCGCGGGCGTGAAGACGGGCTTCGAGGCCGATCGTCAGACCGGTGGATCGAGGCGCCGCGACTCGCTCGTGGCGCAGCTCCAGGCCGAGGCCGGCGGCATGATGGACGACCTCGAGTGGGCGCTCGCCGGGGTCGAGCGGGCCGTCGCCTCGGGCTTCATCGATCTCGCGTGGTTGAGGCGTTGCCCGCTGCTCGATCGTCTGCGCGACCAGCCGCGTTTCCTCGAGCAGGAGCGTGCCCTCGAGCAGCGTGCGCGTGAGCTGGTGCGCGTCTACCGCGCTGCGGCCTGAGGAGCGCTCCCATGCCGCGCGCCACACCCCATCCCGACGCACGCGCGACGCTCGTCGACCCGCCCACGGCGATCGACGAGCGCACGAGGACCACCTTCGCCGGTCGCTACGAGGTGCAGAGGCTCCTGGGCTCCGGGGGCATGGGCGCCGTCTACCTCGCGCGAGATCGTGAGCTGGACGAGGAGGTCGCGCTCAAGGTGCTGCGACCCGAGCTCTGCACGGACGACAGGCTCGAGCTGTTCCGTCGCGAGGTCCGCCTCGCGCGGCGCGTGACCCACCCGAACGTGGCGCGGGTGCACGACATCGGTGAGGCCGACGGCGTCTGGTACCTGACGATGGAGCACGTGCCCGGCGCCTCGCTGTCGAGCGTGCTCGCCGAGGGCAGGATGTCGCCACAGCGGGCGATCGCGCTCGGCGTGGAGCTCTGTCGAGCGCTCGGCGCAGCGCACGCACGCGGCGTGGTGCACCGCGATCTGAAGCCCGACAACGTGCTCGTGGGTGACGACGGGCGCGTCGTCGTCACCGACTTCGGCATCGCGCGCGCGGTCGATCCCGGTTCTCGAACGCTCACGCACGGCCTGCCGGTGGGCACGCCCGCGTACATGGCCCCGGAGCAGGTCGAGGCGCTGCCCGATATCGACGTGCGCGCCGATCTCTACGCGCTCGGCGTGGTCCTCTTCGAGGCGCTCACCGGCAGGCTCCCGTTCGTGGGGCCGGCGCTCGAGCAAGCGGCGCTGCGGCTCGTGCACGCGCCGCCCGATCCGAGGTCGCTCCGTCCCGAGCTCGACGCGCGTCTCTCGGCCCTCGTGCTGCGCCTGCTCGAACGCGACCGCGCGCGCCGCTTCGCGACGGCCTCCGCGGTCGAGGCCGCGCTCGCGGCGCTGGTCGACCCGCTCGCCACGCAGCCCACCGAGCACCAGCTCGAGCTCGACGAGCACACGCAGGATCCACCGACGGAGGTCTCCCGGCGGAGCTCGTCGTGCGCCACCGAAGGAGCCTGGCCGAAGAGCGACGCCGAGCGCCACACGCTGGAGGGCGGCGCGGACTCGCCCGACGCGCGGACCCGCGCGCGCGCCGTCGTCGTGGTCGACCCCTCCGCCACGGTCGACGCGCTCGAGCAGGCGCTGCTCGCCTCGCCCGACGACCCCGCCTTGCTCACGAGCTTCGCGCTCGCGAGCCTGCGCGCGTTCTTCCTGGGTGTGGAGGGGCCGGCGGCCTACCACCGCGCGCGCCGCTCGGCGATGCGCGCCGTGGAGCTCGACAAGCGCCGCATCGACGCCCGTCACGCCGTGGCGCTGTGTCACCTGCACGCGGGTGACGAGCTCACGGCGGTGCGGATCCTGCGCAGGCTCGCGCAGCGGGCCGACGCGAGCTTCGTGCACGAGTCGCTCGGCGCGCTGATGCTCGAGGCCGGCGCGCTCGACACGGCCAGAGCGCATCTCGAGCGGGCAGCCACGCTGGATCCGAGCGCGGTGCTCACGGGCTTCGAGCTCGTGCGGCTGGCGGTCTACGAGCGCGACGCCCGTCTCGTCGAGCAGCGGCTCGAGGCGATCTCGGCGAAGCTCGGTGAGCGGGGCGAGGAGCAGCTCACCGCGATCCGGCTGCGCATCGCGATCTGGCGAGCCGAGCACGCTGCGGTGATGCAGCTCGCGCGCGCCTCGGGCTCTTCGGGCCTCCTGCCCGACGCGGCGGTCGACGCGCTCGCCCGCGGAGAGTTCCGCGTCGCCCTCGGCGCGGTGACCAAGCACGCCGGAGCGGCTCACTCCACGCGTCGCGCCGCGCTGCTCGCGCAGATCGAGGCCGAGCTCGCGCTGCTCATCGGCGACGACGCCTCGGCGATCGTCGCGATCGATCGCGCCATCGACGTCGGGCTCTTCGATCTCGCGTGGCTGCGCCACGTGCCGGCCTTCGACGCGGTGCGAGACGTCGAGCCCTTCGCCTCGAGGCTCGCTACGGTGCGCGCTCGCGCCGAGCGCGTGTGGCAGGCCTATGGCGAGGCGCCGGGTCCTGCGGCGGGCGTGACGTGATATTCGTCTCCGCATGAGCGAGCAGGAGAACCCCGTCCGTCTCGAGCGCCGCGGCTCGGTAGGCATCCTCGTCATCGACCGCCCCGAGCGTCGCAACGCGCTCTCGAGGCGCACGCTGACCGAGCTCTGCCGGCTCAGCACGGAGCTGGTGCACGACCCCGAGGTGCGCGTGCTCGTCGTCACCGGCGCGGGTGACAAGGTCTTCTGCGCGGGCGCCGATCTCAAGGAACGGCAAGGGTTCAGCAACGAAGACGTGCGTGTGCAGGTGGGGCTCTACCGCACCGAGCTGCGCATCCTCGACAAGAGCCCGAAGCCGGTGGTCGCCGCGCTGAACGGGCACGCGCTCGGCGGTGGGCTCGAGCTCGCGCTCATGTGCGATCTGCGCGTCGCCGTGGAGCACGCCCAGCTAGGCCTACCGGAGACGACGCTCGGCATCATCCCCGGCGCCGGAGGCACGCAGCGGCTCCCGCGCATCGTCGGCGAGGGCCGCGCGAAGGAGATGATCCTGCTCGGGCGCCCGATCTCGGCGCGCGAGGCCTACGGCTACGGCCTGGTGAACCGGGTCTGCCCCGCGGGCGCGGATCTCATCGAGGACACGCTCGCCTGGATCGCGCCCATCGCGCAGGGCGCGCCCATCGCTCAGGCCGCCGCGCTCGCCTCGATCGACGACTCCTTCGACGTCACGCTCGAGCAGGGCCTCGCGCTCGAGCGGGTCCACTACGACGAGACCCTGCGCAGCGACGACCGCCTCGAGGCGCTCAAGGCCGTCGCCGAGAAGCGCAAGCCGAGCTTCCAGGGCCGCTGAGGCGGCGAGCGCCGCGCCTCGTCGCTCCTTCGAGCCCGCGCCGTTCCAGGCGCGTCGATCAAGGCGCGTCGGTCGGCCTGCGGAACACGTGCACGTGGGGCTCGAGGCGCTTCGAGATCCAGACCTTGTTCGAGGCGTCGACGATCACGGCGCCTGCGTCGTCGATCGACTCCACGAGCGCGAGCCCCTTCTCCGGGCCGAGGATGAAGATCGCGTCGTCGATCGCGTCGGCCATGAAGGCATCCTTCGCCCACACGGTGACGCTCCTGCACGCCGAGGCCGGCCAGCCGGTGCGTGGATCGATGATGTGGTGGTAGCGCTTGCCGTCTTTGATGAAGGAGCGCTCGTAGTCGCCTGCCGTCGAGAAGGCGTGATCCTCGACCTCGATGGTGGCGAAGTAGTCGAGGTCGTGTTTACCGCGCGGGTCGCGCACCCCGACCTTGAAGCGCTTGCCGTCGGGCTTCTTGCCGCGCACGTACAGGTCGCCGCCCGCCTGCACGTAGAAGGCCGCGAGGCCGCGCTGCTCGAGCACCGCCGCGGCGCGATCGACGGCGTAGCCCTTCGCGATGCCGCCGAGGTTGATGCGCATGCCCGCCTCACCGAGCTTCGCGGTGCGCGCCTCGCGGTCGAGGCTGAGCTTGCGCCAGTCGATCTTCTTGCGGGCCTGGTCGATGTCCTTCTGCGAGGGGATCGCGTCGCTCTTGTCTTCGTCGAAGCGCCACAGGCCCTTCATCGCCTCGAAGCTGATGTCGAAGGTGCCCTCCGAGCGCTCGGCGATCCACAGGCTCTTCTCGAGCACGGCGAAGGTATCGGGACCGATCGCCACCGGCTCACCGCCTGCGGCGGCGTTGATGCGGCTCACCTCGGAGTCGTCACGCCACGTGGTCATGAGGCGCTCGAGGCGCCGGATCTCCTCGAGCGCCGCGAGCATGGCGCCCTTGAGCGATGCCTCCTCGAGCTCGGGGGTCGTGAAGCTCTGGATCACGATGCGCGTGCCCATCGCGCCTTCCTCGAGGCGCACGAGCCTGGGCTCGAACGCGGCCGCACCCACCGAGGGGCGCAAGGTCGGAGGCGGCGCTGGCCCTGGCTTCGCAGAGGGCGCGTGCGTGGCCGTCGGGGCCTTCACCTCGGCGAGCGGCTGCCCGCCGGGATCGCGCGGCTCCGCACAGGCGGCGAGCCACGTGAGCGGCGCGAGCGAGATCGCCGTGAGCGCCCGCGCGCGCCGCCCGCGGGAGCGTGATGCGCTCATTGCGCCGTCGGTCTTCGACCGTGTCTCGCGCCGCTCGATCACCGTCGCCCTCCGGGATCGACCTCGACCGTGACCGAGGCTCCACAGGGCACGACCACCGGTCCGCCGTCGTCGACCCACCAGGGGAAGGAGCGACCGCGCGGCGGTGGCTCGACGTGCGCGAGGCGCAGGTGGCGCACACCACACGCGGTGCGGATCCACTGGCCGGTCGCGCCCGCGAGGCCTCCGTTGAGGTACACGGAGAACCTGCGTCCGCGCACGCGCAGCCAGCCCTCCGCTTCGCCGAGGGGCTCGTTCGGCGGAGTGTCCGAGGTGTCGCCGCTCGGCGCAGCCTCCGCGGAGCCGTTCGTGGCGGGCCCGGCGCTCCCTTGCGGGGCCACGGTCGTCGCCGCCACGGTAGGCGGCGACGCGGAGACGAGCGCCGCCTGCGCGCTCGCTGCCGTGCTCTCGCTCGGGCTGACCCGGCGAGCTTCGTGTGAGGGCTCCGCGCTGGGCGCGTTCTGTCCGAGCTCTGGCTCCGCGCTCGCGGTGGCGCGCGTCGGCGTTCGGCTCCGGCCGTCGCTCCTCGTCCACCACAGCGCGAGCAGACCGAGCACGGCGATGCCGGCGAGTGGCAGCCAGGTCGAGCTCCGCGATCTGCGCGCACGGCGGGTGCGGCGCGCCGATCGGAGGAACGAGGGTTCTCCCGCGATCGCGTCCGGGGGCTCCGACGTGAGCGGTGGCGGTGATGCAGACTCCACCGCGCCGGG
This sequence comes from uncultured Polyangiaceae bacterium, assembly GCA_938004785.1. GTDB lineage: Bacteria > Myxococcota_A > Polyangia > Polyangiales > Polyangiaceae > CALKVW01. The sequence goes on along the minus strand of CALKVW010000042.1, from coordinate 4,876 downwards.
CTCGATCGAACGCGGCCGCGACGCGGGAGGCTCGCCGTCGCGCGCCTCCTCGGAGGCCGTGGCCCCCTCGCTCTGCGCTCCAGCGGCTTCGGCGTGCGCGGGCTGCTCGCGCTCGGCCTGCTCCTCGTGCTCGGCTGCGCTCGGCGGGACCTCGCCGCGCTCGGCTTCCGCTCGAGCATGCGCCGCGGGCTCGGTGGTCGCGCTCGCTGGCTGGGCCGCCGCGCTCGTCGCCGGGGCGCTCGCCTCGTCGATGCGGAACTCACCGCTGCGGCGCCTACCGCGTAGCTGCTTCGCGAGCGTCTCCCACGGCACGTCGAGCGGGAGCGCCTGCGGACCGGTCGTGTCCAGATCGCCGAAGGGGTCGGCCGGCTCCGCGGGCTCGGTCGGCTCGGCGAGACGAGGCGGGCGGTCCGACGGGAAGGGCGAGAACGGCAGGGGGGGCAGCTCGGTGTAGCTCGAACGCTTGCGGAGCTGTGGCGCGGCCCCGGCGTCGAAGGTATGGGGCTCGCGCCCCAGTTCGTGGACCAGCTCGAAGTCGGCCTCCTCGGCCGCGGTCGTCGCCGGCGCCTCCTGTGTCGGTCGCGGCTCGGCTCGCTCGGGAGCCTCTGCGACCGCTGGTGCTTCGTCGCTCCGCTCGAGCTCGAGCGCCTCGGGCTCCCAGCCCTCGCCCTCTTCGGTGAACGGCACGCTGGGCTCGTCGTCGCCCAGGGTCGCCTCGACGTAGCGATCCAGCGAGCGTCGCGAGGCGATCTGCTCGAGCTCCTCGTCCTCGATGAGCGGGCCCGGCCCGATGCTGCCGACGTCGAGCGCGAAGCCAGGGGAGGAGCGCCGCGCCCCGTAGGGCGCTCGACTTGCGGCCTCCACCTGCGGCACCAGGCCGCTCCGCGCGGCCTCGAGCGCTGCCGACTCGCCTGCGGGGCCCACGGCTCGATGCAGGCCGCTGCCTCGCTCGCGCACGCGTGCGAGCAGCTCCTCGAGCTTGTTCTTCCGCCCCGATGGGTCCACCGCGCGGGAGCATAGCGCCAAGCGCGCCGCGCCGCTCCGGTCGAAGCCCGGCCCCTCCGGGTGTAGGCTCGCGGCGTGCCGCTCTCCGCCGATCGCCTGCTCGCCGACCTCGAGGAGCTCGCCCCGAAGCTCCGGGAGGTCGCGTCACGGATCCACGCCCACCCGGAGCTGCGCTTCGAGGAGCACCAGGCCGCCGCCTGGCTCGCCGAGGCGCTCGAGTCCGAGGGCGTCGAGGTCGAACGTGGGGTCGGCGGTCTGCCGACGGCCTTCCGCGCGAGGGTGGGGCACGGGGCAGGCCCTCGCATCGCCCTGCTCGCCGAATACGACGCGCTGCCCGAGATCGGGCACGCCTGCGGGCACAACCTCATCGCTGGGGGCGCGCTCGGAGGCTTCCTCGCGCTCGCTCGGCAAGCCGCCTCGATCGAGGGCAGCGTGCTCCTGCTCGGCACACCCGCCGAGGAGGGCGGCGGCGGCAAGGTGCGCCTGCTCGACGCAGGGATCTTCGAGGGCGTCGACGCCGCGATGATGTTCCACCCCTTCGACCGCGATCTCACCTCGCACCACACGCTCGCCAACTGCTGGCTCGAGCTCGGCTTCCACGGCCGGCCCTCGCACGCCGCGATCGCCCCGCACGAAGGCGCGAGCGCGCTCACCGCCTGCATGGAGACCTTCCGCCTCGTCGACTCGCAGCGCGTGCACTTCCGAGACGGCGTGCGCGTGCACGGCTACATCACCGATGGCGGTCAGGCGGTGAACATCATCCCCGAGCGCGCCGCGGCGGAGTTCAGCGTGCGCGCCACGACGCTCGCCGAGCTCGAGCGCGTGAAGGCGATCGTGCTGCGCTGCGCTCGCGGCGCGGCGCTCGCCTGCGACGTCACGGTCGAGGTGAACGAGCGCCGCGGCTACAAAGACCTGCTCACGAGCGAACCCATGGCCAGGCGCTTCGGCGAGCACCTGCGCCGTCTCGGCCGTGCGCCTCGCGAGCGCGACGAGAGCGTAGGCTCGGGTTCGACCGACATGGGCGACGTCTCTCACGCGGTGCCGTCGATCCACCCGTGGATCGCGATCTGCGACGAGGGCGAGACCACCTGCCACCAGCGCGCCTTCGCAGCCTGTGCTGCGAGCGAGCGCGGCTACGCAGGCATGCTCGACGCCGCGCGCGCCATGGCGCTCACCACCCGCGATCTGCTCGAGGAGCGCGCCCTGCTCGACGAGGTGAAGGGCAGCTTCGAGGCCTCGGCGCGGCGCGCCGGCTGAAGTCCCGGCGCGCTCGGTCGAAGCTGCTCGATCGTCAGTCGGCGAAGGGGCTCTCGAGGTCGTCGAGCATGCCGGATCCGCCCTCGATCGGGATGGCGCGCGCGAGCGCGACCCGCTCGAGCGTGACGAGCAGCTCGGTGCCCTTCGCCACCGGGGGCAGCCACTCGTGACGCCCGTCCCAGAGGTCGAGTCGCACCTTGGTGAGCTTCTTCGGGGCCTCGTCGACGCGCTCGCGCACGCGCGCCTCGGGCGCCGTCGGGATCGCGAGCTTGTCGATCTGCGCCCAGGCGTACTTGCGGATGCGCGGCAGGCCGAAGCTGATGACCTCGCGGATCTCCACGCCGTCCGGGTGCACCACCACGCCGCTCATCTGCTGCCTGAGGATCGACGCGAGCGCGCTCGAGAACAGCACGATCGCGAACACGATCGACGGCATCGCGCGGTTGCGATCGCCGACGACCACGAACTGGTAGATCCACGTGCTCGACGGCAGGTACGGCGCGAGCACGATCCCGAGCAAGATCGTCGATGCTGCCCCGAAGTACAGCAAGGAGGGCAGGCGCACGTCGAGCGGCGGCCCGAAGGTCGCGCGCGTCGGCCGGTAGGTCATGTCGAAGCCGGGGGGGCGCGAGATGCGGGCCATGGCGACGGTCATCGTAGCTCCTGGCCGAGCCCATCACACCCAGCCCCGACCGCGTCGATCGGGCCCGGCAGCGGAGGGCAGGGCGGAGCTTGGACCCGGCCCCGCGTGCACGCTTGGGTCGCCTTGCGCATCTGCTAGCTTCGCCCGATGTCGGACCTCGACCCCCGACCCACTGCGCTCGCGCCGCCGACGGCCGCGCTGCCGAAGCGGCGGCCCCCGCTCCCGCGAAGCCGGCGCTCAGCGTCGCCGTCGCGACGCCCGAGCGCGTCGCGCTGCCGACCACCGTGGCCGCCACCGGCAACGTCGCCGCCTGGCAGGAGGCGGTGATCGGCTCCGAGGCCAACGGCTGGCGCCTGGCCGAGGTGCGCGTCAACGTCGGCGACCGCGTGCGCCGCGGCCAGGTGCTGGCCACCTTCGCGGCCGCGCTGCCGCAGGCCGACCTGGCGGCGGTGCGCGCGCAGGTCGCCGAGGCCGAGGCGCTGCTGGCCGACGCGCGTGCGAATGCCGAGCGGGCGCGTGGCCTGGCCGCCAGCGGCGCGCTGTCGGCGCAGCAGATCAACCAGTACCTCACCGCCGAGAGCACGGCCGCGGCGCGGCTGGAAGCGCTGCGCGCTAGCGCGAAGGTGCAGGAGCTGCGTCTGGCCCAGGCCCAGGTGCTGGCGCCCGACGACGGCGTGATCTCGTCGCGCAGCGCGACGGTGGGCGCGGTGGTCGGCGCCGGCCAGGAGCTGTTCCGGCTGATCCGCGGCGGCCGCCTGGAGTGGCGCGCCGAGGTCGCGGCCGACGACCTGGCGAAGCTGGCGCCGGGCCAGCGCGTGCGTGTGCAGCCGGCCGGCGGCGCCGCGGTCGAGGGCCGCGTGCGCATGGTCGGCCCGACCGTCGACCCCGCCACGCGCAACGGCCTCGTCTACGTGGACCTGCCGCGCCCGGGCGCCGCGCGTGCCGGCATGTTCGCGCGCGGCGACTTCGAGCTCGGCAGCACGCCGGCGCTGACGCTGCCGGCCGGCGCCGTGCTGCTGCGCGACGGCTTCGCCTGGGTCTTCAAGGTCGGCGCCGACGGCCGCGTCGAGCAGGCCAAGGTGACGGTCGGCCGCCGCAGCGGCGAGCGCGTCGAGATCACCGGCGGGCTGGACGCCGCGGCGCGCGTGGTCGCCAGCGGCGGCAGCTTCCTCGCCGACGGCGACCTGGTGCGCGTCGTCGAGGCACCGGTGCAGCGCGCCGCCGCCGGCGTGCCGGCGACCGGCCTCACGCGCTGACACCCGCTGCGACGGAGATTCCCCGATGAACGTCTCGGCCTGGGCCATCCGCAACCCGATCCCGGCGGTGATGCTGTTCGTGATGCTCACGCTCGCGGGCCTGATGGGCTTCCGCGAGATGAAGGTGCAGCAGTTTCCGGACATCGACCTGCCCACCGTCACCGTCAGCGCCAGCCTGCCCGGCGCCAGCCCGGCGCAGCTGGAGACCGAGGTCGCGCGCAAGATCGAGAACTCGGTCGCCACGCTGACCGGCGTCAAGCACATCTACACCAAGGTGCAGGACGGGACGGCGACGATCACCGTCGAGTTCCGCCTCGAGAAGCCCACCCAGGAGGCGGTGGACGACGTGCGCGACGCGGTGCAGCGCGTCCGCTCGGACCTGCCCGGCGACCTGCGCGAGCCGGTGGTCGCGCGCATGAACCTGGCCGGCTCGCCGATCCTGACCTACACGGTGGCGTCGCCGCGCATGGACGACGAGGCGCTGTCCTGGTTCGTCGACAACGAGGTCACGAAGGCCGTGCTCAGCGTGCCCGGCGTCGGCGCGGTGTCGCGCGTGGGTGGCGTCGCGCGCGAGGTGCGCGTCGAGCTGGACCCGGCGCGCCTGCTGGCGCTGAACGCCACCGCCGCCGACGTCTCGCGCCAGCTGCACCAGATCCAGCAGGAGGCCAGCGGCGGCCGCGCCGACGTCGGCGGCGGCGAGCAGAGCGTGCGCACC
>CALKVW010000041.1 GCA_938004785.1 uncultured Polyangiaceae bacterium | reverse complement strand
CGCCGACGAAGCCGAGCTCTCACCGAAGCTCGCGTCGCTGCTCGAGGGCGCGCCCTCGGTCGCCCGAGCTCCGGGCGCCGCGAAGCTCGAGCCAGCGCCGCTGCCTGCGCTGTGCCTCGCGACCGTGATCCAGGTCCGAGACGACGACAGCCTCGAGCTGCGCGTCGGCGACCAGGTGGTCGAAGCGAAGCTCGTGCACGTGCACCGCGCGGTGATGCAGACGGCCTGCGAGCGAGGCGAGCCGGTGCTCGTGCAGCGCCAGCACGACGGTAGCTACTGGGTCGCAGGCGCGCTGCGCACGCAGCCCACGCCCGGTGTCGACGCGATCGACGAGATCGAGCTCGACGCGAAGCGCATCCGCCTGCGTGCCTCGGAGGAGATCACGATGGAGGCTGCGTCGACGCGGCCCGGCGAAGCGAGCGCGACCGCGCGGCTCGCGCTCCGCGCGGCCGGCGAGATCGAGACCTACGCGACGCGCATCCTCTCGAAGGCCGAAGAGGTGCACAAGCTCGTCGGGCGCATGCTGCGCATCAACTAGTGTTTGCTGGGCAAGCGCGGGGCCCCGGAGCCGCCGTGTTTGCTGGGCAAGCGCGGGGCCCCGGAGCCGCCGTGTTTGCTGGGCAGGCGCGGGGCCCAAGAGCCCCGCGCGCGTACGCTGTCAGGTAGTGGGGAGCGCCGCGGGTTGGCTGGCGACGCGCAGCGCGCTCACCATCTCGGAGAGGCGCTCGGGTTGGCTGAGGGTGTTCTCGAGCTCCTCGGCCCAGGCGCGCTCGACGAGGCGCCACCTGAGCTCGCTCAGGCCGTGGCTGCGCAGGATCGCGCGCCTCCTCGCGGGCTCCGACCAGAGCGCGCTGCGGATCTCGCCGAGCTCGCGCAGCGTCTTGCCCTGGACGCGCTTGCCCACGGGAGCCGCGGGCACACCCGCGCTGGCCTCGGCGGCGGGGACCGGAGACGCGATGAGCGCGAAGCTCTGCGCCTGCGCCTCGCGAGCGTAGGTCGGGAGCTCCACGGCGCGTGGTGCGACCACGGCCTGTGGTGCGACGACGGCCTGCGGCACCACGACGGCCTGCGGCACCACGACCGCTGGAGGTGCGACGACCGCCGGAGGTGGCACGGCGGGCGGACGCGCCTCCGGGGGGCGAGGCGCCGGGTTCGGAGCGGTCGCGGTGGGCTGCGGCGCGGGGCTCGGCGCGTGCTTCGTAGGTGCACCGACGAATGGCATCGCCTCGCGCGCAGCCGTGGCGAAGCTGCCATCGTCGGTGACGGCCGGCATGCTGATCGTCTCGAAGCGCGGCAGCGCGGCCGGCGGTGGCATGACGACGGCCGGCTGCGCCATGCCCTGCGGAGGTGAGCTCTGCGTGCCTGGCGGGAGCGTGTCGGCGTGGTCGTCGTCGGCGTCGTGCGCGGACGTCGCGGGCGGCGCGAGCGTGTCCGGACCGTCGAGCTCGTCGGGCAGGGCGTCGCCCGTGTCGTCGTCGAGGCCCGGATCGAGCGGGGGCGCGCTGCTGGCGACTGCGATCGGCGTGGCGGTGTGCGTGTCCTGGGGCGCGCTCCGCGCGGAGAGCGGCGCCGAGCGGTTCGCGAAGGGCGTGGGCGGATACGCGAGCGGCGTGCCCCCCAGTGACATGAGGGGCCTCGGGCGCGCGGGCGGAGCTTCGCTCGGTGCTCGCTCCACGAAGGGCAGCGCGCTGCTCCCGGTGCCCTCGTCGACGAAGGACGGCACCGGCGGAGCACCGAAGGGCAGCCCGGCCGCGTGGGGAGGCATCGAGCCGGCCGCGCGCGGCGCGGAGGAGGCGCGCGCGAAAGGGAGCGTCGAGCCCTGCACGGTCGGCGGGATGGTGAGGCTGCGCGTGGCGACGGGCCTGGGCAGCGGCTCCCTCGGTGCGGTCGCCTCGTAGCGCGGCCAGCTGCGTGCGAACTCGAGCGCAGCCGGCCCGGCCACGCCGTTCGGAGCGAGCAGCACCGTGGCGCGTTCGAGCATCGCCTCGGCGCCCTCGAGCAGCGTGCGCAGCGTGAGCCAGGCGCGCGCGCGCGCCGGATCGACGCTCAGCGTGTCGAGCGAGAGCGGCAGCGCACGTGGCGGAGCCCAGGCGCCGGGGTCGATGAGCGTCAGGCCTGGGAGCGGCCCGTCGAACGACGCTCTCAGCACGAGCTCGTCGCTCTCGTAGCCGAGCTCGAGCGGCAGGCTCGGCTGCAGCAGGCGCTGGTCGCTCGGCGCCGCGTGGCCCGAGGCGTCGGACGCGATGGGCCCGAGCTTCTGATGTGCGTCGACCTGCTTGCGCTGGTGCCCCGCGCGCAGCGCGGCCCGCCGTGTCGGTGCGGACAGCAGGGAGCCGACGAGCAGCACGTCGCAGGCCGGCTTGGGCGGCACGAAGTCCGACGGGTGGAGCAGCGTGCCGCCAGCGTCGTGCTGCTCGATCGTGAGCGGATCCTGCGCGGGCGCGAGCACGGCGCGCCCGTGGGCTTCGAGCGCGTAGCTGAGCTTCACCACGACGACCCAGGTGTCGGGGCCCGAGGCCCTCGCGACGCCCACCGGGATCGCCATCGGACAGGCGACCTGCACGCTGCGGAAGATACCACGGCGCGGGGCGGCGTTCTGGGGGAGGTGGGATCAGAGGCGCCGGCGAAAGTCCGCGATCGTGGCCCCGATCCCCTCCTCGAGGGGGGTTCGCGGCTCGAAGCCGAGCAGCTCGCGGGCGCGCTGGATGTCCGGGCAACGACGGTGAGGGTCGTCGGCCGGCAGGGGCTTGTACTCCAGCGGCACGCGCACTCCGGTGAGCTTGCAGATGAGCTCGGCCAGCTCGGAGATCTGCAGCTCTCGCGGGTTGCCCAGGTTCACCGGCCCATCGAGCTCATCGACCTGGCTCGCGCGGTAGAGGCCATCGACCATGTCGCTCACGTAGCAGAAGGATCGCGTCTGCCGACCGTCGCCGAACAGCGAGATTGGCTCGCCCTGCAGCGCACGGACGATGAAGCTCGACACCACGCGGCCATCGTTGAACGCCATGCGCGGGCCGTAGGTGTTGAAGATGCGAAGGATCCGGGTGTCCGCGCCGAAGAGTCGTCGGGCGTCCGAGAGGAAGGTCTCGGCGACGCGCTTGCCTTCGTCGTAGCAGGCGCGCTCGCCGATCGGATTGACGTGGCCCCAGTACTCCTCGCGCTGCGGATGCTCGAGCGGGTCGCCGTAGACCTCCGACGTGCTCGCGTGGACGATCCGGCAGCGCCTCGACCGCGACAGCTCGACGAGTCGATGGGCTCCCAGCACGTTCGTCGTGAGCGTGGCGTAGGCGTCGCTCTGGTAGTGCAGCGGAGAGGCCGGACAAGCCAGGTTGAAGACGAGCTCCGCGTAGACCTGGAGCGTCTCGCGGACGTCACCGATCTCCAGATGGAAGTGGCTGTCCCGGCCGGCCTCCGAGAGGTTCGCGAGGTCACCCGTCATCAGGTTGTCGAGACCGACGACCTCGTATCCTTCGGCGAGCAGACGATCACAGAGGTGTGAGCCCAAGAATCCGGCAGCACCCGTGACCAACACCGTTCGTCGCTTCGATCCGAGTCCCATGTGCTCCTCGTTCAGGCCTTCGACCCGCCGTGGTCCCCAGGCTACTACGGGCGGCGCCGTACTCCCTGCTCGATGGCAGGCTCACCGAAGCCGCCCCTCGACGCGCTCCCGCGCACGCTCGCCCGCGTAGCGCAGCAGCCCCCGCAGCCACCGCGCGCCGTCGTCGCGCAGCACGCTCTGCCGGAGGATCCAGGCGTAGCCCGTCGATCGTGCGCCGCGCTCGGGCGCGTTCGGGTCGAGCACGAAGAGCCGCTCGAGGGCCCGCTCGCGCAGCCCGTGTGGGGCGGCGCGCCGGAGCAGCGCGGCGGGAACCGAGCCCGGCAAGAGCCGCTCGTAGGCGCTCAGCACCGCGAAGCACGCCGTCGTCGCGCCCCAGCGCTCCGCTTCGGCGAGCACGCACTCCAGCGATGCACCCGCGGCGGTCAAGACCTCGAGGTCGACGTAACCCGCGCGGTGACCGAGCTCGTCGTTCGCGAGGTGCAGGATCACGAGCAGCGCTTGATCGTCGAGCGTGGGCAGGCGCAGCGCGCGCCGCCCCGGCGCGAGCGTCGAGCGCCCGAGGATCGCACGCGTCATCGCGAGCCGGGGCACGACCTTGTCGAGCCCTGCGTGCAGCTCCACGAGCATCGACGCGGGCGCGGGCGCGCGCAGCCCGAGCTCCAGGCTGTGCTCGGTGCGCGGACGATCGCTCGGCCCCTCGAGCGACCAGCCCAGCTCCAAGAGCGCGCGACGCAGGGAGGGGAGGGACCCGGCATCGGCGAGCAGATCGAGATCGCCCATCTCGCGCGCGTACGGCAGCGGGTAGAGCGAGCAGGTTGCGGCGCCCTTCACGAGCGCAGCCGAGAGGCCCGCGTGGGCGAGCGCGCCGTCGAGCGAAGCGAGCACGTGCTCGCGCAGCAGGTAGCGCGCGCGCAGCTGTGCGAGGCGGTCCTGCTGATGTGGGAAGGCCCAGGGGAGCAGGCGGGGTGGGGTGGGGGAGGGAGCGGACAAGGGCGAAGGCGAGCGTAGCGTGGGGAGCTGGGGTGCGGCGTGGTTGGGGGCGTCTGACTCCCGACCAGCGTTTCGTCACTCCAGGCCGACTCAGCCACGTGGTTCCGAAGAGCACTTCGAAACTCGGCGTCGGCGTCGGCGTCCCTCGCGGAGCCCTAGCTCGAACGAACGGCGGCCGCCGCTCGTTCGAGCTAGGCTCACCTCGTGCTCTTCGTGTGGCCTCGGCTCAGCCGGATCGACCTCGGCGCGGTGCGCATCCTTGGCCCAGGCCTCGGCAACCTGCTCTTCCCGTGGGCACGAGCGCTCGAACTCGCCGACGCTCTGGGCGTGACTGCCGTGTGGCCGACGTGGCCCCAGATCAAGCTGGGACCGAGCTTGAGGGGGGAGCCGGACGCTCGGTTCTACGGAGACCTCTTCCGTCCCACGAGCCGATACCTGAGTGGGGCGCGCAAGCTCGCGGCGCTGCTCAGCTTGCCGCGGCTTGCGGAGCATCGTGCTCGAGGTGCGCGCCACGGTCTCGTGGTCGTCGAAGGCATGGCAGAGCAGTTCAGGTCGCTCGGCGGACCTCGGATCCGCCTCGTCCAGAGTTTGAGGGCGATCTCGCGAGTTGAACACCTTCCACCGACACGCAACTCGGGACCGCGGGTGTGCGCGGTGCACGTGCGCCTGGGGGACTTCAGCGAACCTCGGGATCTCGAGGAACTCCGGCGTGGCGGTCAGGGATACCGTGTTCCCACGAAGTGGTACGCCGACGTCGTGGCCGGTCTCGCCGCGAGCGACCCCACCCTCGAATTCGTCGTCTACTCCGACGGGTCGGACCGAGAGCTCGCACCGCTGCTGTCGTCCGCCCGCATCCGTCGCTCACCGAGTGGTCGGTCGGCTCTCGCCGACCTGTGGTCGATGTCCGACGCCGACGTGTTCGTCGGATCGGCTTCGACCTTCAGCCTCTGGGCTGCGTACTTGGGAGGCATGCCGAGCGTCTGGTTCAAGGGGGAACTGTCATCCCAGCTCAATCGCGCGCTCCCGGGCATGCAGCTCGGCCTCGACCTCGGAGAGGCCATGCCGGACTGGTTCACTTCGCTGCGTCGTCCGCCGGCGAGTTGAGCGCTCGTTCCCACTCGAACAAGCCGCACGCTCTCCGAACGTCTTCGAAGTCGAGCGGATCGGCGTCCTCGCACAGGCGCCCCGACTCGTCCACGACGCTCGCAGAGCGCAGCGACAGGCGAGTGAAGCTCCGCAAGATCGTACTGGGGGCGAAGACCCTCTGTGCGTTGAACGCCAGGTGCTCCCGTCCGATGGGCACGGAGAAGTAGAGCCTCCCACCTGGGGCCAGCACACGCTGGAGCGTGTCGATGCCGCGTCGCCAACCGTTCGGCGCGATCGGGTCACCGTATCGGCCCAGCCCGAAGTGCTCGAGTGCGTGCAAGCACGACAGCGACGGAACACTCTCGTCGGCGAACTTCGCCAGGCTCAACGCATCGTCTTGTACGAAGCGAAGGCCTGCCACCTCGCTGTCGAGCGGTCGGATGTCCACGACCTCCACGTCCATGAAGCAGAGCAAGTGGGAGACGAGACCGTCGACCCTCGACCCGACGTCCACGTGCCTCACGGGGCGATGTGCGAAGACCCGCTTCGCTGCCCAGAGATCCTGGTGGAAATAGTCTCCCGATGCGGTCCCCGCCTGATCTGCGAAGTCCGTCAGCATCGGTACGATGTTCCGTAGCGCCAGGGGAAAGCCATCCGCTTCCTCACGCGCCCGCCAGTAGGCGATGGCGTCCCGCGCGAAGCGCGGGAGCGAGCGCACCGTGCTCACAGCGCGCTCCACGTCGACCCCCAGCATCCTCGCGCCGATGAAGGCGCGCCCCAAGAACCCACCGCTTCGCATCGGGCTCATGTAGTACCCTTGGCGAGTTCGAGCCACCGCTTCCGAGCGGAGACTTGGGAACGATCCCGTGCGGCCCGCGCGCGAATGTGGGCTGAGCGCCGAGCAACCAAGAACAGTCCGAACCCATGTCCACCGTGCCCCCGTTCATTCCGGTTGCCGAGCCCGACCTCGGCGAGCTCGAGGAGCGGTACGTGCTCGACGCGCTACGCTCCGGCTGGGTGTCCTCGATCGGCGAGTACATCGACCGCTTCGAGAGGGAGTTCGCGGAGTTCTGCGGGGTTGCGCACTGCATCGCCGTGTCGAACGGAACCGTTGCCCTTCAACTCGCGCTCGCTGCCCGAGGGATAGGGCCGGGCGACGAAGTGATCGTTCCCGACTTGACCTTCGTCGCGACCGCCGCGGCAGTCGTGCACTCAGGCGCCACGCCGGTGCTCGTCGACATCGACGAAGCCACGATGTGCATCGATCCTCAGCTCGTCGAAGACGCTCTGAGTCCGCGCACGCGCGCCGTGATTCCAGTCCATCTGTATGGGCACCCGGCGCCGATGGCGGAGCTCCGGTCGCTGTGCGGCGCGAGGGGGCTGCTCTTGCTGGAGGACGCGGCGGAGGCCCACGGTGCGAAGTCGAGCGGTGCTCCGGTAGGGGCTCTCGGCGACGTGGCGAGCTTCAGCTTCTACGGCAACAAGCTCATGACCACCGGGGAAGGCGGGGCGCTGACCACGAACGACGGCGCGTTCGCACGCCGCGCGAGGTTCCTGAAGGACCACGCCATGAGCCCGGAGCGCCGGTACTTCCATCCCGAACTCGGGTTCAACTACAGAATGACGAACCTGCAGGCTGCCCTGGGATGTGCCCAGCTGAAGCGGTTCGCAGGCACCTTGGACCGCAAGCGCCAGATCCTGGAGTGGTATACCGAGGCGCTGGCGGGGACCGGCGTGTCGCTCAACCCCCGCGGCCCTCTCGCCGATCCGGTTTGTTGGCTGGTCGTGGCTCGCTTCCCCGCAGATCGGGCCCCCGACGTCTCTGCGCTGGCAGCGAAGATGCGCGCCGAGCACCGGATCGACACTCGACCGTTCTTCGTCCCGATGCATGCGCTTCCGCCCTTGGCGGAGGCCCGCTTCCTGAAGCGCTCGAAGCTCGCGGTCAGCGCCGACGCATACGCGCGGGGCTTGTGCCTCCCGTCGTCGAATGCGCTCACACGAACGGACGTCGCCCGCGTCGTCGACGCGCTGCTCGAGTGCGCCGATTGGGCGCGAAGCTGAGCAGGCAAGAAGGACGAGGGTAGCGCGTGTCTCCGCGTCGAACACTGGGCCAGGCCGTCTTCGGTGCAGGTCCCAAGGCCTCCGCTGGTGCGGCGGCCGCAGCCGTCGTCGTGATCCTTTGGATGCTGGCCGCGTTCACCTACAAGGACCACAACTACGACGCCTATGCAGTGCTCGCATCGGTTGCCAGCCTCGCCTCGACGCTCGCCTTCGTCGTGTGGCAGCCCCCGGAGAGCCTGGCCGCGTTCCGCACCCTGGGGGTGCTCGTGCTCGGCCAGGGTTTCCTCTCATCCGGCTTCGCGATCGTGCTCGAGGTCGATCGCTCCGAGATGCTCGCGTTGATCACGCCAGGGTCGTTCTCTCAGGCCGTCGGGGCGGTGGTCGTGTTCAACCTGATGTTCCTCGTCGGCGCCTGGTTCACCGTGCCCAAGCGTTCGGCGCCCGACCCGGCGCTCGCGGCCAGCGCCGGTCCGACGGCGAGCGTTGCCCTTGGACTGGCGCTCGGGGTTGCGGTGCTGAACGTGGCCTCGATCTCTGCGCCGAAGTTGTTCGCTCCGCTCGGAATGCTCCCCACCATCTTCCTCAACGTGGGTCTGATCATTCCGCTTCTGATCGGCACGCTTCATTACTCGAAGCGCTCGATGGCGGTTCCGCTCGGCATCGTGTTCGGCGCACAGGCGCTAGGGACCCTGCTCACGAGCATGCTCGGCATCTTCCTCCTCACGGCTCGCGACGCGGTGCTGAGCTTCATACACCTCCGCAAGCGGCTACCCTTGGGCTCCATCGGGGTGGTCGTGCTCGCGTTCGTCGTGCTCACACCGGCGAAGGCACTGTTCCGAAACCAGGTGACAGCTCGTGGCGGCGTTCAACTCGAGCTCGAGGAGGCCGTGGACCTTTGGGCCGACTCACTGGAACGGAGCTGGTCCGAGCGGGCACGTCAGCAAGACGCGACGGGCCAATCCGTGGAGAGCTCGGCGCAGCGCCTGAACTACAACGGCATGATCGCGCACGTCTTCGAGACCGTCCCGGCGCGCCTCCCCCACGAGCTGGGGGACACCTACGCCGACATCCCGCTCAGCCTCGTGCCTCGTGTCTTGTACCCCGACAAGCCATCGAGCACCTATCAGTTCCGAGGTCGGTGGCTCATCGCGTTGGGGCTCCAGACCCGAACCTCGGTCGAAACGACTGCGCTCGCCGTGCCGACTCCGGCCGAGGCCTATTGGAACTTCGGGTGGCTGGGGGTGTTCGCGGTACCGATGCTCCTGGGGCTCGGCGTCGGGCTCCTGTTGCGACTCTCCCCAGCTGACCCCGCGGCGGCCACTGCGTTCACCGTGTTCGTTGCGTGCAACGTGGCGCAGTTCCTCGACATGCTGATCTGGGTCATCCCTCAGATCGTGTTCGCTGCGCTCTCAGCCGTCCTGCTCCGGTTCTATTGTTCGTGGGGGAAGCGCCGCGTCGCCCCGCCTGCCAGACCGCCGTCGTCGAGAGGCGGGGAGCTAACACCGCCCCTCGAGCTCGGTGGGGCAGTTCCTCCCGTCGCAGGGGCCTTGGAGCTCAGTGGCGCAGAGCGGCGCGCTCGGCAATCGTCTCGCTGAGGAGCCCCGCCGGCGTACTCACTCCCCCGAAGTGCTCGGGCCTGGGATCCGCTCTGGTTCGGAGGAAGACAACCGAGACGCGAGCAGGCTCGTGAAGCGCGCGACGTCGCTCGTGTCGAGGTGCGAGCCGTCCGGGCACTCGAAGCTCGAGAGCTCCGCGTCGTCCTCGAAGTGAATGCCGACGACACCGTCCGTGGCCACGAGTCTGTCCCACGTGACCTCCCTGGGAAATACGAGGTCCTCGAGCGCCCGCACCTCCCCAGTACTTGGCATGCGCACGAAGACGACTCGGCCTCCCCGTCGGCGGATCTCCGCCACCGCCACACGTATCGTCTCGAGTCGCTCGCCGAGCTCCCGATGCTCGCACAACTCGGATCCGAGCGACGGGGTCGAACGCGAACCATGCTGATCTCGGCGAGTGAAGTCGGCGGGTTGATATCGGCTCCGTCGCATCGAGACGTGGGGCGCTGAACTCGCACGCGCGAGCAGGCGATCCACGAGCGCGGTCTTGAGTCCGGGGCGTAGGATGGCGAACCGCTCTTCGAGCGGCAGGCGAAGTGCGACCTCGAGGTCCCTCAGCAGCGGGCGCTTCTCGTGCTCGGCCAGCCAGGACTCCGCGACCTCCCTCGGGCGCGGGCTCGTACCGAACAGCGCACCGGGGGTGACCTCCACCAATACGGTGCCAGCGAAGCTGTCGTCGCGCGCAAGGTCCTCGAGCACCGGCAATGGTGACGAGCCATCGATGGAGAGCTGCAGCACGCGTGTTGCCCGCATTTCGGGCGCGAGGAGCTCGGGGTCGATACCGAGCTGAAACCGCGACGCGCCAAGTAGTACGACGGTGTCCGCTCCTGACCCAGACGCCTGCGAGCGCAGCGACCCCCAGAGGGCGGGCTCGTCGCGGACCGACGGGCCGTAGCCGCGGCTGCGAAGGTCGAACTCCAGCAAGGCCAGCGCGAGCACGGACGCCGTGAGGCCGATGCACCACGCTCGTCCCCACCCCCCACGTGGGATTCGATCTGCTGCACAGGTACTCGGGTGCAATTGCTGCGTGCTTTCCAAGTGGCCGCTCTAGAACTGGAAGTAGATGAAGGCGCGGTCCTCTCCCGAGAGGAGGACGACACCGAGGACGAGCGCGCCGAGGCCCAGGCCTCTCAGCCATCCTGGCGACCCGTCCACGACCGATTCGAGCGTGGTGCGTCTGAGCAGGGTGTGGGTCCCGATGAGAGCGCCGACGATCGTGATCGGCAGCCAAGCCCGCTCTCCTGTGAGTACCGGCACCGAGTGCTCCGACAGCCCGATCATGGAACGGAGCATGGCCCAAGCCACCTCCAGGCTCGGCGCGCGAAAGAACACCCATGCGACGCAAACCCCCACGTAGGTCGCCCCGCACTGGGCGAAGGTCAGCCAGGGACCGCTGGCCAGTCGATCCCCGAGCGCTGCGCGAAGCCAGCGCTCGGCGATCAGGAAGGCTCCGTGGAGAGCGCCCCACACCACGAAGGTCCAGGCCGCGCCGTGCCATAGCCCGCCGAGCAGCATCGTCAGCATCAAGTTGACCTGGGTGCGCGACGGCCCTTGGCGGTTCCCGCCCAGTGGGATGTACAGGTAGTCGCGTAACCAGCCGGACAAGGAGATGTGCCAGCGCTTCCAGAAGTCACTGAACCCGGCGGCCGCGTAGGGGAACCGGAAGTTGTCGACGATCACGAACCCGAGGCACAGCGCGACGCCGATGGCGCAGGTCGAGTACCCCGCGAAGTCGAGGAAGATCTGAGCTGAGAACGCGATGGTGCCCACCCACGCGTCGAAGGTCGTGGGCGTAGGAGTGCCGAACGCGAGGTCGACCGACGGAGCGAGCAGATGGTCGGCGACGTCCTTCTGGAAGAGGCCGAGGAGCAACAGTACGAGCCCCCACGAGAAGGAGTCGGAGGTCGGGCGGCGCGGCGCGTCGAGCTGCGGTAGGAAGTCCGCTGCCCTGACGATGGGTCCTGCGACCAGCTGCGGGAAGAACGCCACGTACAAGGCGAAGTCCGTGATCGAACGAACCGGTCGCAGCGACCCCCGGTAGACGTCGAGCGTGTAGCTCAGCGTCTGGAAGGTGTAGAACGAGATACCTACCGGGAGCGTGAGGCCCAGCACGGGCAGGCTGGCCTCGATCCCGAGGAGTCGAGCGAGCGCCTCGACACTCCGTAGGCCGAAGTCCCCGTACTTGAAGAACGCCAGCAGGCCGAGGTTCGAGGCGAGGCTCAGCGCGAGCCACCACCGTCGGGTACGAGCCGACTCCGCGCGGTGGATGCGTGCCGCAGCCCACCAATCGATCACGGTGGAGAGCGCGAGCAGCAAGCTCAGCTCCGGGTGCCAGCCTGCGTAGAAGACGTAGCTCGCGGCGGTCAGTATCCACTTGCGTGCCGTCCAGCGCAGTGGGCTGTATCGGGCGGCGAGAACCGCCACGAAGAAGAGCACGAAGCTGAGGGAGTTGAAGACCATCCGTCGATCGTCGGGGCGAAATCCGATCCGGGCCGGCGTGACTCGGGCAAGCTCTTCCCGAGCGGCCGGTGTTCAGTCCGCCCCCGCGCCCCGCCTCGTCACGTAGGCGTTCTCCATCACGAGCACGTCCATCTTCGTCCTGAGGTAGCAGTCGAGCGCCTCGGCGGGGGTGCACACGATGGGCTCGTTCTCGTTGAAGGAGGTGTTGAGCAGCACCGGCGTACCGGTGAGCTTGCCGAACTCGACGATGAGGTCGTGATAACGCGGGTTCTCGGCGCGCGTCACCGTCTGCAGGCGGCCGGTGCCGTCGACGTGCGTGACCGCGGGGATGCTCGGGCGCTTGTCTTCGCGGATGGCGTAGACCTTGGTCATGAACGGGTCGGGCTGCGTCTGCTCGAAGTAGTCGCCGACCTTCTCGAGCGGCAGCGCCGGCGCGAAGGGGCGGAACATCTCGCGCCGCTTGATCTTCTCGTTCATGAGGTCCTGGATGTCGGCCCGGCGTGGGTCGGCGAGGATCGAGCGGTGGCCGAGCGCGCGCGGGCCCCACTCCATGCGCCCGTTGAACCAGCCGATCACGCAGCCGTCGGCGAGATCCTTGGCGACCTTGGGCAAGAGCTCGCCGTCGGGCAAGACCTGGAACTCGAGCCCACGCTCGCGCAGGAGGCTCTCGATCGACTGCTCGGAGTAGCTCGGCCCGTAGGCGGAGTGCTTCTGCACGAAGCGGCGAGGCTGCTTCAAGACCTCGTGCTGCACGTAGAGCGCGGCGCCGAGCGCGGTGCCCGAGTCGCCGGCCGCCGGCTGCACGAAGACCTCGTCGAAGAGGCCACGCGGCACGATCTTCCCCGCGGCGAGGCTGTTGTGCGCGCAGCCGCCCGCGAGGCAGAGCCTGCGTGAGCCGCTGAGCTTGGTGGCCTCGCCGAGCACCTCGAAGAGCGCCTCCTCGAAGAGAGCCTGCGCGCTGGCCGCGATCGCCTTGTAGCGATCGGGCATGTCGCTCTTCGGCGCGCGCGCGGGGCCGAGCAGCTCGACGAGCGCGGGGGTGTAGAGCTCGTCGAAGTGGGGCTCTCCCTCCCAGGTCATCGCGACGCCCTCGGTGTGGTGGCGGAAGTATTCGAGGCCGAGCTCGAAGCCGCCCGGCTTCACCTTCAGCACGCGCCGCAAGAGGTGCACGAGCTCGGGCTCTCCGTAGGCCGCGAGGCCCATGACCTTGTACTCGTCGCCGTACTTGGGAAAGCCCAGGTACTGCGTGATCGCCGAGTAGAAGATGCCCAGGCTGTGAGGGAAGCTCACGCGCTTGTGCACCTCGAGCTGCTCACCGCGGCCGGTGCCCCACATCGTGCTCACGAAGTCGCCGAAGCCATCGACCGAGACGAGCGCCGCGTCGCTCCACCCCGAGGGGTAGAAGGCCGAGGCCATGTGCGCGCGGTGGTGCTCCACGCCGTGCGACTTGGCGCGCAGGCGCTCGGGGTCGACGCCGAGCGAGCTCGCGAGCGCGGCCTTGGGCGCGCGCGCCTTCAGCATGTTCTTCGCGCGGTCGACGAGGGCGCCGAGGTTCGGGCGCTGCGTGACGGCGAAGGCCAGCTTGTCGGCCAGGTGGGCCTTGGTGTTGCGGCCGATCGCCACGTGGTCGACGTCTTCGATGCGCGCGCCGGCCTCGCGGAGGCAGTACTCGACGGCGAGCCTCGGGAAGCCCGCGTAGTGCTTCACCCGGTTGAAGCGCTCCTCTTCCGCGGCGGCGACCAGCTCCCCATCGACCAGGAGGGCAGCCGAGGCGTCTCCGTGGTAGGCGTTCACACCAAGAACCAACATGCGTCGCGTATCCTCCGACCGCCTCCCACATGGGTCAAGGTCGTCGCTGCCTTCGGTGCGCGGCCGCGACGAGGTTTTCATGAACGCGGCGGGGAACGGGGCCACCAAGAGGTTCGCATGAGCGCGCAAGCGACGCTGGCGAGTTGGGTCAACCGTCTCGGAGCACAGCCCCTGGTTGGCAAGGCGCTCCGGCGCGCGGCGAACCTGTTCCCCGAAGGGTCGATCGTGACCGTGCGGACCGGCGCGCTCGCTGGGCTGCGCTGGCGCCCGAACCACCGCTACGTGAACGGCTACTGGGTGGCGAACTACGAGCTGCCCGTGCAGGCCGCGCTCGCGCGCCTGCTCTCGCCCGGCTGCGTCTTCTACGACGTGGGCGCCAACGCCGGCTTCTTCTCGATGCAGGCTGCGAAGGCCGTGGGGAGCGCAGGGCGCGTGTTCAGCTTCGAGCCGCTGCCCGAGAACGGCAGCTCGGTGCTCGAGCAGGTCGAGCTCAACGCGATGAGCCAGGTGCGCCTCGTGAACCTCGCCATCGGTCGCGCGCCGGGGACGGCGACGTTCAGCTTCTCGGCCGGGGGAAACGCCGTCGCGCACCTCGGCGCCGCGCGCACGCCGACCGAGCTCAGCATGGAGGTCGGCGTCACCTCACTCGACGACTTCACGCGGAACAACCCTGCTCCCGACGTGCTCAAGATGGACGTCGAAGGCGCCGAGGTCGACGTGCTCGAGGGGGCGGAACGCTTGCTCGCGGAGCGACACCCCGACTGGCTGATCGAGCTACACGGGGAGGATCTCGGGGCGCGCTGCGTCGAGATCCTGTCGAGCCACGGCTACCGCTTCGAGCGCCTCGACGGCAGCGTACCAGCCGAACCCGGGCGCGAGCCGCACCTCGTGGCGCGCGTCGCTCGTTGAACGGATTCTTCCGATGAAGCTAATCCGCACATTGGCCGAACGGCTCTCCCGAGGGGTGATGCTGCGTCGGCACTTGCCCGCAGACGTGGGTGGGCGGCAGCTGTTCGTTAGTCCGGACTCACAGTTGAAGTACTTGAAGCCAGGACCGGCCGCGTTCGACGCCGAGCTCCTCTCGATTGCGCGTAGCTGGGTCCGTCCTGAAAGCGTCGTCTGGGACATCGGAGCCAACGTCGGAGTGTTCGCATTCGCAGCGGCCGGGCTAGCGACCAACGGTAGGACTCTTGCGGTCGAAGCCGACCCTTGGCTCGCCGACATGATGCGGCGTTCATCGGCGTTGCGGTCGAATCGGGAGCTGCGCCTCGACGTCCTGTCTGCAGCGGTCTCGAGTAGGGACGGCGTGAGTTGGCTCGAGATTGCACGTAGAGGCCGTGCGTCGAACAGCCTGGCTGACGTCGGAGGCAGGGACCAGAAGGGCGGCACGCGAGCGACCTTACTCGTCCCCACGATCTCGCTTGACACGCTGTTGCGCCACTTCGAGCCGCCGTCGTTCGTGAAGATCGACGTCGAGGGGGCGGAAGAGCTGGTGCTCGCCGGCGCCAACCGGCTTCTCTCGGAGACTCGGCCGGTCCTCTACATCGAAGTGGGCAACGACCTACGAGAGAATGTCTCGACAACGCTGACGAACGCCGGATATCGACTGTTCGATGGGAGTCGCCCGCTCGACGCTCAGGAGCCGTCCCACCTCTGCTACTTCAACACCTTGGCAATGCCCGCGTAGCGACGTAGTTGCGACGCCAGCCGACGGATATGCCAGCTTGTGCCGAGCACAACGTACGGGGCTCGAAGCCGTCGCGACGATCCACCAGGAGGGCAGCCGAGGCGTCTCCGTGGTAGGCGTTCACACCAAGAACCAACATGCGTCGCGTATCCTCCGACCGCCTCCCACATGGGTCAAGGTCGTCGCTGCCTTCGGTGCGCGGGCGCGACGAGGTTTTCATGAACGTGGCGAAGAACGGGGCCACTGAGGCCTAGCCATGTGCGGCATCTACGGCGTCGTCACATCGTCCCCGGCCGAGGCCTCGCGCTTCGACGCCGAGGCCGCGCGCCTTGCGCTCGCCCACCGAGGGCCGGACGACTCGGGCCGCTTCGACGGTGAGGCCGCTGGCGCGCACTGCACACTCGTACACACGCGCCTCTCGATCATCGATCTATCGCCAGGCGGGCACCAGCCGATGCCGAGCGGCGACGGCCGCTACCAGGTCGTCTTCAACGGTGAGCTCTACAACCACGCCGAAGTGCGCCGCGAGCTCGAGGCGCTCGGCGTGCGCTTTCGCTCGAGCTCCGACACCGAGGTGCTCGTCGAGGCCTACGCGCGCTGGGGCGCGGCCGCGATCGATCGCTTTCGAGGCATGTTCGCCTTCGCGATCTGGGACACACGCCTCGGCACGCTGTTTCTCGCGCGCGACAGGCTCGGCATCAAGCCGCTCTACCTGGCCGAGCTACGTGGCGGCGGGCTCGCCTTCGCGAGCGAGCTGCGTGCGCTGCTCGCCGCGGGCGCAGCACCACGCAAACTGAGCCGCGACGGCCTGCGGAGCTACCTCACCTGGGGCTCGGTCGCCGAGCCGCTCACGATGATCGAAGGCGTGCGCACGCTGCTGCCCGGCACGCACGCGACTTGGCAGCGCGGCGAGCTCTGCGAGAAGGCCTACTGGCAGCTGCGGCCTGGGCCCACGGTCGAGCTCTCCTTCGACGAGGCCGTCGAGCGTGTGCGCCCGGTGTTGCGTGAGGCGGTGAAGCTCAGGCTCGTGTCCGACGTGCCCGTGGGCGTCTTCCTCTCCGGCGGCATCGACAGCTCGGTGCTCGCGACCCTTGCCAGCCAAGCGAGCGGGGGCAGGGTGCAGGCCTTCACGGTGGCCTTCGACGAGCGTGAGCTCAGCGAAGCGGAGCACGCTGCAGAGCTCGCGCGTGAGCTCGGATGCCCGCACCACGTGCTGCTCTTGCGGCACACCGATGCGCTGGCGGAGCTCGACCAGGCGCTCGCCTCGCTCGATCAACCGTCGGCCGATGGTGTGAACACCTACTTCGTCTCCAAGGCCGTGCGCGGAGCCGGCATCAAGGTCGCGCTGTCGGGCCTCGGCGGCGACGAGCTCTTCGCGGGGTACGGCTACTTCAGGCAGTTCGAGACCTCGTTGAGGCTCGCTGGGTGCGCGCCCGCGGGCCTCGCTCGAGTGCTCGAGAGCCCGGCGCTGCTCCGCCTGTTCGGAGAGAGCCCTGCACGCGCGGCCAAGCTCGGAGCCCTGCTCGGAGGCAAACGCGGGCCTGCCGGCGCCTATGCGGCGCTCCGTTGCATGTTCACTCCCACGCAGGTCGATTCGCTCCTGGCGCCGGGCCTGCGAGCGGGCACGGAAGCCGCAGCGAGCGACCTGTCCCAGGGGCTGACTCGGGCAGACGAGAGCCGCGCCTACGATCCGGTCGGTCTGCTTTCGGCGCTCGAGCTGTCCGGGTACCTGCGCAATACCCTGCTCCGCGACGCCGACGCGATGAGCATGGCCCACGCGCTGGAGGTGCGCGTCCCGCTGCTCGATCACCGACTGGTCGAGCTGGTCGTTCCGCTCTCGGGCCGTGTGAAGCTGCGCTCCGGCGTCAGCAAGCCGCTGCTCGCCGCTGCGGTGCCTGAGCTGCCCGACGCCGTGCGCACGCGCAGCAAGAGAGGCTTCGTGCTTCCGTTCGAGGCGTGGATGCGAGGCCCCATGTCGGGCACGCTGAGCGCGATGATCGAGGGGGCTTCACCGCTCGACGAAGTCGTCGATCGCAGTACGCTGCGCCGACTTCTGGCCGGCTTCCATGCGGGTCGTACGAGCGCGTCGCGACTCTGGTGTGTGGCCGTGCTGCTCGAATGGTCGAGGCGGCACGGCGTCGGTGCTTGAGGCTCGGTGTCGAAGGGGGAACCCGTGCGCGTGCTCTACCTGACACCCGGCTGCTTCGACAAGGGCGGCATCAGCCGCTACAACCGCTATCAAGTTTCAGCGCTGCGCGAGCTCTGCGGCCACGACGCTGTCGACGTCTATTCGGTGCTCGGGCCAGGGGTCGACAGCTTCGAGGCTCCCATCGACACCCGCTTCGCGGCGGGAGGACTGCGCAAGCGAGACAAGGCCCGGTACCTCTTCGAGATCACCCGGCGCGTGCTGAGCGCACGGCCCGGCCTCGTGCTCGCGGCGCATGTACGCCTGTCGGGGATTGCCCACATGCTCGCGCGGAGCGTCGGCGCGACGAGCGTGCTCAACGTGTACGGCTCCGAGGTCTGGAGCGGATTCCGCCCCGACGCTCGATGGGGGCTCGAGCACGTCGACCACGTCGTGGCCGACTGTCACTTCACGGCTCGCTACATCGAGGGTGCGGGCCATCGATCGGCGATGAGCACCTCGGTGGTGTGGGACTGCGTCGACTTGACTCACTACGCGCCCGGCGAGGTCGATCGAACGGTGCTCGAGCGCTACGGAATTCCGGACCCGAGCAGTGGCTTCAACCTGCTCACGCTCGGGCGCATGAGCCCCGACGCGTCGCACAAGGGCTACGACCGGCTGCTCGAGGCCTTCTCTCGCGTCGCGGGCGAGCTGCCGAAGGCTCGGCTCGTCTACGCCGGTCGGGGTGGGCTCATCGAGGTGCTTCGTGCGCGCGCCGCCGAGCTCGGCCTCGCCGAGCGTGTGTACTTCACAGGCATGATCCGAGAGGAGGACATGCCCGCCGTGTACCGCAGCGCGCACGCCTTCTCACTCGTCAGTGATCGGGGCCCAGGTCGAGGCGAGGGCATCCCGCTCACGCCGCTCGAGGCCGCCGCGTGCGGGTTGCCGATCCTCGTGGGCAACCACGACGGCTCGCAGGAGGCGATCGTCGACGGTCGCAACGGCTTCGTGCTCGACCCCTTCGACCTCGACGCGCACGCCGCGCTGATCCGTCGTCTCGTGGAGGACGACGCCGAGCGCGCGCGGCTCTCGGTCGGGGCGGCGGAGGTGGCGCGTGAGGTCTTCTCGTACGAGCGGTTCCGCGAAGAGCACCGGGTCTTGCTCGAGCGATGGCGAGCGGGAGCTGCTCGATGAGCGAGCCCCGCCCCTGTCCGGCCTGCGACGCAGGCAGCTCGCGGCCAGCCTTCACCGTGGCGGGATACATCCATCGGCGCTGCGACGACTGCCGCAGCTTGTTCGTCGATCCCTTACCGAGCGACGAGCAGCTCGAGCGGGTCTATGCCGCGCCGGACTACTACGCCTCTTCCGAGCGCCACGAGCCGAGGATCCGCCGTGAGGCCAGAGAGCGCGCGCGAGCGCTCGTCGCGCTCGGAGCGCGCACGGTGCTCGACGTCGGCTGCGCGGCGGGATTCTTCCTCGACGCGGCGCGAGATGCGGGGCTCGAAGCGCAAGGCGTGGAGCCCGGGCCGAGCGGCGATCGAGCGCGCGCGGCAGGGCACCTCGTGGTCCGTGGCACCCTCGCCGACGCGGGCGAGCTCGGCGTCTTCGACGCCGTCACGTTGTGGGAAGTGCTCGAGCACGTCGCGGATCCGCTCGAGCTCTTGGAGCAGGCCCTGCGTCACGTGCGCGCAGGTGGCGTGCTCGCGCTGTCGACGCCGACCGTGAGTGGTCTGCAGGGAAGGCTGCTTGGGAAGCGCTTCCCGATGGTCACCCCACCGAACCACCTCAGCCTCTTCTCTCGGCCCGGCCTCGAGCGCTTGCTCGCCCGGGCAGGACTCCGCGCGTTCCGCACGACGAGCTTCTCCAACCTCGGCGAGGAGGAGCTGCGCTCGGGGCTGCGTCGCTTCGTCTTCGGAGGCTCGCCGCTCGCCGAGCGCGTGGGCAGCTTGCTCGCGCGTTCGGGCGTCGGTGTGGCTGCGCTGGTCGACCGCGCCGGTCTCGGCAGCGAGCTCGAGGTCCATGCGCGCCGGCTCTGAGGCTCGTGCGCCGCGCCGGGGCCCGCGCGTCTTGCACGTGATCCCAGGCTTCTTCCCGGCCGTCCGCTACGGCGGCCCGATCGAGTCCGTGCTTCGCACCTGCCAAGCCTTGCTCCGCGCGGGTGTGGAGCTCGAGGTGCTGACCACGAACGCGGACGGCCCGGCCACACTCGACGTACCCACCGATCGCGTCGTCGACGTCGAGGGGGTGCCGGTCCGCTACTGCAAGCGCTGGCCGCACGCGAGCTTCAACCCCTCCGCGCCGCTCGTGCGCGAGCTGCACGAGCAAGTGCCGCGCTTCGAGCTCGTGCACGTGACGGCGGCGTTCTCATTTCCCTCGGCAGCCGCGTGCATCGCCGCGCGCAGCCACGGCGTGCCCTACGTCGTCTCACCGAGGGGCAGCTGCAGGCCCTTCGCGCTCCGGCAGAAGGCGTGGAAGAAGCAGCCCTACTGGTGGGCCATCGAGCGCCACAACCTGCGCGCGGCGAGCGCGCTGCACGCCACGAGCGACGCCGAGGCCGAGGAGCTGCGCACGCTCCTGCCAGGGCAGACCGTGTGGACCATCCCCAACGGCGTCGACCTCCCCACCGCGCTGCCGGAGCAGGTGACGCGTGCGGACGCACAGGTGCTCTTTCTCGGTCGGCTGCACCCGGTGAAGGCCCTCGATCGACTCGTCGAGGCGATGTCGCTCGTCGCTCGCGAGCTGCCCGAAGCGGAGCTCGTACTCGCGGGGCACGACGACGAGGGCGAGTGGGCGCGCCTCGAGAAGCAGCTCACGACGCTCAGGCCGAGGCCGCGCGTGCGCTTCCTCGGTGTGGTGCGGGGCGCGGAGAAGCAGGCGCTGATCGCTGGTGCCACGCTGCTCGTGCTCCCCTCGCACACCGAGAATTTCGGCCAGGTCGTGGTGGAGGCGCTGGCGCAGGGCACGCCGGTGATCGCGTCGCGGCACACGCCGTGGAAGCGCCTCGAAGAGGCCGGTGCCGGACTCTGGGTGGACAACGATCCACCGAGCTTGGCAGGGGCGCTCATGCGCATGCTGAGCTCGCCGTCGCTCACGCGTGAGATGGGTGAGCGTGGCCGCGAGCTCGCGAGAGAGTACAGCTGGTCGAGGGTGGCCGAAGGCCTCCTCGAGGGTTACCTCTCCGTCGTGCGACCAAGCTCGAGGCGCGGCCGATGAAGCTGTTGCTCGTGAGCTCGGTCGGCGGCCATCTGAGCGAGCTGATGGAGCTCGCGCCGATCCTGCGCGAGCACGAGGTCGTGCTCGTCGTGAACGAAGAAGCGAGCTTGCCCGACTTCCCGTTCAGCGCCGTGTACCGCATCGCACACGCGGAGCGCGACTGGCGCGTGCTGTGGAACTTCGTCGAGGCCGCGTCGATCCTCGAAGCCGAGAGACCCGACGTCATCGTCTCCATGGGCGCAGGCCCTGCGGTGCCCTTCGCGCTGGTCGGCAAGTATCTCGCCGGTGCGCGCACGATCTTCATCGAGACCGCCGCGGCGGTCGAGCGGCCGACGCTCACCGGCAGGTTGCTCCACCCGATCGCCGACGCCTTCTTCTACCAGTGGCCTTCGCTGGCCCAGGCCTTCCCGCGCGGCAAACTCCTGCGGGTGATGTTCCCATGAGGGTCTTCGTCACGGTCGGCACGGCGCTCGACCCCTTCGACCGCATGCTTCGTTGGGTCGACGAGGCGCTGCCGCGCCAGGGCGTCACCGGGGTCTGCCAGTATGGGAGCTCGACGGTGGTTCCGCGTGGGCTCGAAGCCCGCGAACGCCTGAGCCGCGCAGAGTTCGAGCGCGAGCTGCGCGAGAGCGACGTCGTCATCTGCCACGCGGGCATCGGCTCGATCCGAGCGGCGATGGACGCCGGGCATCGGCCGATCGTGATGGCGCGCCTGGCGAGGGCCGGAGAACACGTCAACGACCATCAGCTCGAGATCTGCCGCGAGCTCGCGCGAGGGGATCGCATCTGCTGGGTCGAGTCCCGTCCGCAGATGCAGGACGCGCTGAGCAAGATTCGCTCGTCGCGCGTCTCGGATCGCGCTCGTCGCGCGAAGGCACCGCTCGAGCCGCTCGCGGAGGTGCTCAGCGGCGTCGGCGCGCGGGCAGCGCCGAGACACCCGCTCGCGCTGCGACTCTTGGCGCGATGGTGTCCTACGGCGCGACTGCGCTACCCGCCTGCCGGCGCTCGGGGCGGCTCCGGGGTTGACGCTCCCCGTCACAAGGGAGACGGTCGGCTCCCTGAACCGCGCTGAGCCCAGGCGCAACCAAGCCCTCCGGGTCCGCCCCAGCCCATGCGTTCCTTCGTCGCCGCGTTCCTGGTCGCCGCGCTCGTCGCCACCGCGAGCACGCCGATGGTGCGTCAGCTCGCCCTGCGCGTCGGCGCAGTGTCGAACCCGGGCGGGCGGCACGTACACGAGCGCTCCGTGCCACGCCTCGGTGGGCTGAGCCTGGCGCTCGCCTTCTTCGCGCCACTCATCGGCCTGTTCTTCGTCGAGTCGGCGGTCTCCGAGCTGTTCACACGAGACGTCGCGAGGGTGGCGGGCTTGTTCGCCGGCGGGGCGGCGATGGTGGGGCTCGGAGCGCTCGACGACGTGCGGAGCGTGAGGGCGCTCTACAAGCTCTACGTGCAGGCCGCGGTCGCGGTGCTCGCCTTCGCGTGTGGGTTCCGCATCGACGGTGTCGACCTGCCTTTCGTAGGCAGCCTGTCGATGGGCGTGTTCGCGCTGCCGATCACCGTCGCGTGGATCGTGGTGATCGTGAACGCCGTGAACCTGATCGACGGCCTCGACGGACTCGCGGGTGGCGTCGTCTTCTTCGCCGCGCTCACCAACTTCGTCGTCGCCCAGCTCTCCGGCGCGGTCCTGGTTTCGCTGCTCATGGCCTCGACCATGGGCGCCGTGCTCGGCTTCCTCTTCTACAACTTCAACCCGGCGCGCATCTTCATGGGCGACTCGGGCAGCTACTTCCTGGGCTTCGTGCTCGCGGTCACGTCGCTCTCCGGCGTGCCACGTGCCTCGGCCGCCGTCGCCCTGCTCGTGCCCATCCTCGCCCTCGGTGTGCCGATCTTCGACGTCCTCTTCTCCGTACTCCGGCGCGTGCTCGAGCGGCGCTCGATCTTCTCGCCCGACCGAGGCCACCTCCACCATCGTCTGCTCGACATGGGCATCACGCACCGCAGGGCCGTGCTGATCCTCTACGGTGTCTGCGCGGTATTCGCCGCAGCTGCCATCGGCACCTACTTCGGCAGAGCCTGGCAGGTCGGGCTCGCGCTGCTCGTCGCGGCGACCACGCTCGTCGCGCTGGTGCGCCTCGCTGGCGTGTTCGAGTACTTCCGCAGTCGCGCGAGCGACAAGGCCTATGCGCGCTCCCCGGACACGGAGCTGCTCCGAGCAGCGCTGCCCGATTTCGTGATCGCCGCGGAGGCCGCGTCCACCCAAGCGGAGCTGCTCGGGGCGCTCGAGTCCTTCGCGGCGAAGGCGAAGCTCAACAGCTTGGGCGTCGCCGAGAGCGTCTCTGGGCGCAGCCTGCACGCTTGGACTCGTGCAGGCTTGCCCTCGGTTCGCGACGAGGTGCGCTTGCGCCTGCGCTTCGGGGGCGGGGAGAGCGCACTGCTCGAGATGGTGTTCGCCTGGTCGAACGACGAGGGCAACGTCACCCCTCAGGCCGAGGTGCTGCTCCAGGTGGCGCTCGATCGCGCGGCGCTGCGCCTCTCCGCGCTCGGGAGCCCCTGGCTCGAGCGCAGCGCCAGCACCCCGGTGGCAGACGCAGCAGACGTGCCCAGCGCGCGGCTCTTGCGCGCCGGGGCGACGAGGAGCTGAGGCGTGCTGCTCGAGCTCTCTGCGAAGCTGCTCGGTCGCCTGAGTGGGCGCGAGGCCCACGGCGTGGAGGCGGTGCTCCGAGGGCGCGTGCTCGGGCCAGGTGGGGCGGGGGCTCGGCTGCGGCTGGGTCGAAACGTGCAGTTCGTCGGGCCGTCGAGCCGCTTCACGATCGGCGCGAAGGTCTCGCTTTCGGGCAACACCTACCTCAACGCCAATGGCCCACAGGGCTCGATCGCCATCGGTGAGCGCACCCACGTCGACCAGTTCTGCGTGCTCTATGGGCAGGGCGGCCTGCGCATCGGGTCCCGCTGCGCGATCGCGTCGGGGGTCATCGTCTACACGCAGTCCAACCAATACGAGAGCGCGCCCGAGCTCGACGTCATCGAGCAGCCCGTGGTGTATGCGCCCGTGCGCATCGGCGACGACGTCTGGATCGGCGCCGGGGCGGTGATCTTGCCAGGCGTGTCCGTCGGCGATCACGCCGTGATCGGCGCGGGCGCCGTCGTTCGATCCGACGTGCCTCCCTGGGCGGTCGTCGCCGGCGTGCCGGCGAGATTCGTGCGCGACCGTCGGCACCGAACCGCCTCGAGCGGGCCGAGCCCGACGCCGGAGCCTGCACGATGAGCTCGCCTCGACGCGTGGAGCAGGGTGGGTCCGCGGAGCGGGCCACGCGCTCCTCGGAGCAGCTCGGATCGGTGCGCGGGGCGTTCCGCGTGGCTGACGGCGTGCGGCCGGATGGATGGTATGAGCGCGCTCGGCTCGGCCGACGCGCGGAACAACGCGGATTCTGGAGCAAGGGGCTCCGAGTTCACCTGGAGAACATGGTCCGATGAGCAACTCGCCGATCGAAGGTGTCCTCGTCCACCCCTTGCGACGCATCCCCGACGAGCGCGGTATGATCGCGCACATGCTCCGGGAAGACGATCCGCACTTCCAGCGCTTCGGCGAGATCTACTTCTCGTGGGTATACCCCGGCGTCGTGAAGGGCTGGCACCTCCACAAGGAGATGACGCTCTACTACTCGGTGCCCGTCGGAACGATCAAGCTCGTGCTCTTCGACGAGCGCCCGGGTCCCACCAAGGGAGCGCTGATGGAGCTCTTCGTGGGCCAGGCGAACTACCAGCTCGTGAAGATCCCTCCTGGCGTCTGGAACGGGTTCAAGGGCGTGGGGGTCGAGCCCGCGATGGTCGCCAATTGCTCGGACATCCCGCACCGAGCCGACGAGATCGAGCGGATGGATCCCCACCAGAACCACATCCCCTACGACTGGTCGAGGCGAGACCGTTGATGCGCGTCCTCATCACCGGGGCCTTCGGATACCTGGGCGGCCGGCTCGCTCAGCTCCTCCAGAAGCGTGACTTCGAGGTCGTGCTCTCTGGCAGAGGCGTTCCGCCTGGTGCGGCCGAGTTCGCGCGCGGATTCGAGGTGCGCTCGGCCGACGTGCTCGACCCGGCTGAGCTCGCTCGCGCCGTCGAGGGTGTCGGGGCCGTGATCCACCTGGCTTCGCTCGACGAGCGCGAGGCGGAGCGCGATCCGGGCCGAGCGCTGGCGGTGTCGGGTGAAGGCACGCGCCTCTTGCTGGAGGCGGCCGAGCGCGCCGGGGTCGCCCGCGTCCTCTACTTCTCGACCTTCCACGTCTACGGGCCGGGTTCGCCGGCCACGATCGACGAGAGTGTGCTCACCCGTCCGGCGCACCCCTACGGGATCTCCCGCCTCGTCGGCGAGTCCTACTGCCGTCGCGCGCGTCTTCGCGGTCAAGAAGCCATCGTCCTCAGGATTTCCAATGGCTATGGCGCGCCCGCGTGGGCGGAGGTCGACCGGTGGACGCTCGCGCACAACGACTTCTGTCGCCAGGCGCACGCCGGGCGCGAGATCACGCTCGCGAGCTCGGGTCAGCAGCACCGCGACTTCGTCGCCGTGAGCGACATCGCCCAGGCCGCAGCGCTGCTGCTCGAGGTCGAGGCTTCCTCGCTGGGAGAGCGCCTCTTCCAGGTGGGTGGCGCGCGCTCGATGTCGATCCTCACGATCGCCGAGCGCGTGGCGGCGCGAGCGCGCGCTCGCTACGGCGCAGAGTGCGCGATCCGTCGTCCCGCGAGCGTCGCGGCGGAGCCCGCGGTACCCGTCGACTACCGGATCGACCGACTCGCCGCCCTCGGTTATCGACCCACCGACCAGGTCGACCT
This sequence comes from uncultured Polyangiaceae bacterium, assembly GCA_938004785.1. Taxonomy (GTDB): domain Bacteria; phylum Myxococcota_A; class Polyangia; order Polyangiales; family Polyangiaceae; genus CALKVW01. The sequence continues at coordinate 18,454 of CALKVW010000041.1, read as the reverse complement.
CGAGACGGACCGCATCTTCGCGCTGCTCGACGAGTCGCATCCATGAAGGTCGTCGTCGTCTCCCACGCGAGCGTCAACGAGCCCCACCGCGCACCCTACGACCGGCTCGGCAGAGTCCCGGGTGTGGAAGTCCACCTGGTCGCCCCTTCACACATCGGCCTCGGCAGCGCGGGTCGGAAGAAGTGTGACCCAGCGCCAGCGGACGCGGCCTATGCGCTGCATGCGCTTCCCCCTTGGTTCCAGCGGAGCGGGCGCTTCACGTGGTACCGCGGGCTGAGCGCAGTCTTGCGCCGAGTTCGACCCGACGTCGTGTTCCTCGAGCAGGATCCCGGGAGCCTCGCGGTGATCGGCTCCGCGCTCGCCGCGCCCCGCGCACGCTGTGTGGCGTTCTCGGTCGAGAACATCCTGCGCGACCGATGGTTGGACGCTCGACGAGCGCTGTGGGAGCTGAAGCCACGTGAGCTCGCCCGCGATCTCTCGGTGGCGACGCTCTGCTCGCTCGGTGCGGTCGCGGCTGATGGGGTGGCGGCGATCAGCGACGAGGGGCACCTCCTCTTCCGACAGGGGCTCGGTTGGTCGAAGCCGCTGCAGACGGTCCCGCTGGGGACCGACGTCGACAGGTTCGCGAAGCGCGACGTCTCCACACGCCGCGCGGAGCTGGGTGTGAGCGACTCGTTCGTGGTCGGCTACTTCGGCCGGCTCGTGCCGGAGAAGGGCGTACACCTGCTGGTCGAAGCCCTGGCGCTACTGCCTCGCGACGTTCGGCTCCTCCTCGACATGTTCACGAACTTCGAACCTGGGAGCTACGCGGAGTCACTCATGGAGCGCGCGAGGGTTCTGGGCGTGCGCGAACGCATCGTGACCTTCGACGTCCCTCATGCCGCCGTCGCCGACTACATGAACCTCTGTGATGTGGTGGTGCTGCCATCGCTCACGACGGAGCGCTGGAAGGAGCAATTCGGGAGGGTCCTCCCCGAGGCCATGGCCTGTGAGGTCGCCGTCATCGGCTCGCGCTCGGGCAACATCCCCGACATGATCGGACAGGCCGGGGTCGTGGTCGAAGAGGACTCACCTCCGGCGATTGCCGCTGCCGTCCTCGAGTTGAGGGCCGACCCGGAGCGCCGGCGTCGGCTGGGCGCTGCCGGCCGACGACGCGTCATCGAGCGGTTCTCGATCGATGCCCAGGTCACCCAGATGCTGAGTCTCTTCGACGAGGTCTTGAAGGGCAGCTCAGCCCACTGAGGTCCGCGGCCGCGGAGCCTTCGCAGCTCTGGTCAGAGGTGAAGAGCTCGTCGCCTCGCGCCACTCAGTCGCGCTGGAGTGCGACCAGCATGATGCGTGCCCAGTCGGCTGGGAGCATCGGCTCGACGAGGTCGTCGAAGAGGGTGACCCCGCACTGCCAAGCGAGGTTGAGCGCCCGGCGGCTCGCGACCGCGTCAGCGGCACCCGCGAGAAGCCGCGTGAGCGGCGTGCCATATGGACGCGCCCAACGGTATGCGGGGAGGTGCTGAAGCACGGACTTGTTCGCCAAGTGGGTGTCGATGACTCTGAAGCCGTGGCGCGCAAACCGATCCAGGCTGGTCGATGCCGGTTCCAGGCCGTAGTGGTGGTCATGCTCGACGAAGCACTGCTCGAAGAGCGCAGCATCGCGCCTGTAGTAGCGGTAGAGCGGGTTCGAGGAGAGCACGTCGAAGAGGAAGACGACCCTTCCTCCGGGTCGGAGCACACGCCTCGTCTCGGCGAGCAGCAGCTCCTTGGAGCTGGGGGACAGGTGCTCGTAGAAGTAGGCCGATACCACTCCGTCGTAGCTCGCGTCCGGCAGAGGCATGTTCAGCGCATCTGCTTGGAGCGCCAACTCGTAGTGGGCGCCCGCCCGCCGCAACGACCTGAACGAGAGGTCGAGCCCAGTCGTCCTCCAATGCTGTGCGAAGAGCGATACTCCGCCGCCACACCCCAGCTCGAGCAGACGGGTTCCGGCGGGCACGTGCTTTCGCACCCACCAGAGGTAGTGGGTGTTCACGAAGTAGAGCGCCAACTCCGAACGGAGTGTGCCATCGCTCCTGAGCGTCACGTGGGCTTCGTAGGCACCCTCGTAGAAGGGGTCGTCGGCCACGAACCGAACTACCCCTTCTTGGTGCGGAAACGCGGCGCCGCAGGCACACCCCAATTGCTGCGCTCGGGCTTCGAGTACCGCTCGACACTTCGGGCAACGAAGGTCGTCGAGGGGGTGGGGTCGAAGCCGGTCAGGTTGGGGGCTGATGGACATGGATGCAGATCATCGCGTCGCTCGGTCTCGGACCGGCCGGGACCTCAGCCCTTCACTTCGACTGCGGGCGACCTTCCAGGATCGTCTACCCCCTCGGCCTCCGCGCTGCCAGCCTGAGGCCGCGCATGCGCGGTTCGACACGCTCGCGACCGACTCGGCTGCCGTTCTCGCGCTTCGTCGAGCTCGCTCTTCGCCGTCGCGGACGCCGTGCCATCGGCCGCATCGACCTCGTCCTGGCGGGGCCGCGGGGAGACCGAGCTGGGCGTCAGCCCGCGCTGTAGCCGCTGGGCTGAGGCTGCGGCGGCGGCCGACGGGCTGGCGGGGCGAGCGACGCTCGCGTAGGGTTCGTGGCGTGCTGGCGAAGCCCCTGCGTGTGGCCATCGTGGGCGTAGGCCGTTGGGGAATCAACCACCTCCGGTTGCTCGGCGAGCGTCACGACCGAAGGGCCGGCGTCGAGCTCGTGGCAGCCGTCGACACGACCGCCTCGGCGCGAGAGCGCGCCGCCGTGCTGCGACCCGGGCTCCGGGTCGGCGACGACGTCTCGGAGGTGCTCGGGGAGAACGTCGACGCCTTGATCGTGGCGACCCCGCCGGAGACGCACGCCGAGCTCGCGCGTCGCGCGCTCGAGGCCGGCAAGCACGTGCTCGTGGAGAAGCCGCTGTGCATGTGTCCCGTGGCCGCGCGCGAGCTCGCCGCGCTGGCCGAGCGGCGCGGGCTCGCGCTCGCCACCGGGCACCTCGTGCTGCACCAGGCAGCCTACGAACGCCTCTTCGACGAGCTGCGACCCCAGCGCGCCACGGCGGTCTCCACCCTGCGCGAGGGCGCCGCCCGAGGGGCGATCGATCCGGTCGAGGTGCTTTGGAGCCTCGGGCCCCACGACGTGGGCGTAGCCCTGCGTACGCTCGGGCCGGGCCTGCGCGTGGCCGTCGCGCGAGGCTTGGAGCGAGGCGTGCTGCTGGAGCTGGCTGGAGGCCTCGGCGAGCGCGCGGCGATCCGCCTCGAGCGCGGCGCGTCCCCGGCACGGCGCGGCGCCACGGTCGAGACCGCGGCGGGCCGCTACGAGCTCGACGAGGTGGCCGGCACCCTGAGCTTCGTCGCGGCAGGGGTTGCGAGCGCGCGTCGCGCCCTGGCCGTCGAGCCCTCGTCTCCTCCACTCGACAGGCAACTCGGCGCGTTCCTCCGCCAGGTGCGTCGCGGTCACACGCCTGAGGCCGTCCGCGACCCCGGCCCGGAGGTGGTCGCCTTGTTGCACGAGGCCGCGCGGCGCCTCGCGGCCGATCTGGAGGGCAGAGCGGCGGAGGTGGAGACCACCGAACGCGCGATGAACGCCCTGGCGGCGGCGGGCACCGAAGGAACCTTGTCGATGGCCGCGGCGAGCTTGCCGGGCTAAGCGCGATCGCAGTCGTGAGCCAGCCGCCGAACCCACCGTCGCCCGCGCCCGCCCAAGCAGGCGAGTTCGTGCCTGCGCTCGATCTGCACGCCTTGCTCGCGCCCCTGCGCAAGCACTGGATGCTCTCCGTGGCCACGGCGGCCGTGGTGATCGTGGGCACGGCCTTCACCACGCTGCGCCAGCCCAAAGTCTACGAGGCCACCGCCAGCCTGCAGTTCGATCCCAACCCTCCCCGCCCGCTCGGCGGCAAGGTCGAGAGCGTGGTCGAGCTGGGGAGCGGCTCGTTCTGGGACACGCGCGAGTATTACGAGACGCAGTACCAGATCCTGCAGTCGCGCAGAGTCGCCCTCGGCGTGGTGCAGCAGCTCGGACTCAACCATGACCCGCGCTTCTTGCGCAACCTCCCGCCCGAGCTCGCGACGCCCACGGACTTCGAACCCGTCGTCGAGGAAGAAGCGGCCGACCGGCTACGCAAGAGAGTCCGCGTCGAGCCCGTGAAGCAGTCGCGCATCGCGCTCGTCCGCGTGAGCGACGGCGACCCCGAGCGCGCGGCGCTGCTGGCGAAGGCGCTCGTCGACACGTACCGCCAGCAGAACGTCGACAGCGTGCTCGAGTCGACCGACGAAGCGATCGACTGGCTGCGCAAGGAGCACGACAAGCTCAAGGGCGAGCTGGAGACGAGCGAGATGTCGCTCCACGAGTACAAGGCGGAGAAGAACATCCTCTCGGTGGAGTACGACGACCAGTCGAGCATGTTGCGCGAGGAGATCGCACAGCTCAACGGCGCCCTCACGCTCGTGCGCACGCGCCGCGAGGAGGTCGCCGCGCGCTACGCGCAGCTCGCGAAGGTGAAGCTCGACGACCCGAGCAACCTGCCCGCCTCCGAGCTCTTGCAGAGCTCGCAGCTCCAGACTCTTCGCAGCGCCTACGTGGACGCGGTACGCGAGAGCGAGTCGCTGCTCAAGGGCGGCAAAGGCAAGAACCACCCCGAGGTGTTGAGCGCTCAGGCCAAGGTCGACACCTCGCGCGATGCGCTGCTCGCCGAGGTGCGCAACATCCAGGGCGCGCTCGCGGGCGATCTCGCCATCGTCGGCCGGCAAGAGTCCGGTGTATCGGGCCTCTTCCAGACGGCGAAGAAGCAGGCGCTCGAGTTGAACTTGCTCGAGATCGAGTACAACCGCCTGCGCCGGCAGAAGGACAACACCGAGAAGCTCTACAGCCTCTTGCTCGAGCGCTACAAGGAGAGCGAGCTCACGCGCCAGCTGCGCGTGAACAACGTCTCGGTGATCGATTACCCCACCGTGCCCAAGGGCCCGGTCAAGCCCAACGTGCCGCTCAACCTCGCGATCGGCACGCTCTTCGGCCTCGTGCTGGGCATCGGCGCGGCCTACGGCCGGTCGATGCTCGACCGCACGATGAAGACACCCAACGACGTCGAGGTCGGCATGGGCGCCACCTTCTTGGGCCTCATCCCGGAGCTCGGCGAGTCGAAGGGCGCGGCGAAGAAGCGCCGCAAGCGCCGCGTCACGGCGACCACCGAGCTGCCTGAGCTGCCCGAGCTCATAGTGCACCACGACCCGATGGGCTCGGTCGCCGAGGCGGCGCGGTCGATCCGCACCAACCTCCTCTTCATGTCGCCCGACAAGCCCTTCCGCACCTTGCTCATCACGAGCGCCGGGCCCTCGGAGGGCAAGACCACCGTGGCGATGTACGTCGCCACGGCCATGGCCCAGGCCGGCAAGCGCGTGCTGCTCGTCGACTGCGATCTGCGCCGGCCGCGCGTGCACCGCGTGTTTCGCGACCGCGGCATCGACTTGGGTCCCGGGCTCACGACCGCCCTGCTCGAAGACGACTCGGTCGACCCGGTGGTGCCCACCGAGGTGCCGAACTTCAGCATCGTGCCGGCCGGGCCGATCCCGCCGAACCCCTCGGAGCTGCTCCACAGTGAGAAGTTCCACCAGTTCCTCGAGCGCATGAAGGAACGCTTCGACCACGTGATCCTCGACTCGCCGCCCGTGGTCGCGGTGACCGACGCGACGATCCTCTCCACGCAGGTCGACGGTACGCTCTTGGTCGTGCGCGCCTTCAAGACGCGCAAAGACCTCGCCCGCCACGGCTACCGCCTCCTGCGCGACGTGGGCGCCAACGTGGCCGGCGTGCTGCTCAACGCGGTGAGCTTCCGCCACGACGAGTACAAGTACGCGTACTACTACTATCGACGCGACACCTACCGATCCGACGCCGCCGGTCGCTAGGTTCCCGGCGGTCGATCAAGGCCGATGAGCGGGTTCTCCGGCGAGCCTCTCGAGCGCCTCGTCGAGCGCCACCTGATTGCGAACTCGGCTGGCCAGCTCCGCGACCAGGCGCCAGCGCACCGGGCTCGACTGCTGCCGCGCTGCCCGCTGAGCCGAGACCAACGCGAGCGCGAGCTCTCCTCGGTCTGCGTGAAACGCGCTCGACCAGTCGAGCGCCTCGGCACACTGACCGGGACGGGCGCAGAGCAGCTGCACGTAGCGCGCGACGACCTTCGGGACTTGGGCATCCTCTTCCACCGTCGCCAGGAGTCGCAGGCACGCTTCCAGGTCTTTGGGCTTCTTGCAGCCCTCGCGCAAGCGCTCCCTCGCCTCGAGTGAGCCGCCCGTGACGAGCGCCGTGCGCGCCAAGGCCTGCTCGCCGGCCGAGCTCGATGGGTCACGCGTGACGAGCTGCAGCGCATGTGCGGTGATCTCGAGCTCACACTCGGTCGGGTCCTCACACTCGTCGCGTTCGAGGCGCCGCAACAGGCCTTCCGCGAGTCGCCTTCGCGCGCCGACCCGCTCGCCTCGCTCGAGGGAAGCTCGGTCGAGCTCGATGGCCAGCTCGAACCGGTCGGACGCTATCGCTTGACGCGCGAGTATCTCGAGCAAGTCGCCTCCACTGGATCCCTCCGGGACGGCCGAAAGCACCTGTTCGCTCGACTTCGACCAGGCGAGCACCCTGCTGGCGATGACGTCGCCGAGCACCGGGTCGAACTGTGCGGCAAGCCTGCAATGAAACAGCGCCTGTGAGGTCGCACCTCGAGCCTGCAGGACCTGAGCGAGGGTGAGATGCACCCGGCTCACGGTCGGGCCTCGCTCGAGGGCGCGGCGCAGCCAAGGCTCGGGGTTGCCCCCTTCCCGGATGGCGAGCATCGCCCCCATCATCGGGTGGTAGTAGTCGGCAGGGTAGCGTCGCAGACCGCGCGCTATCCGATCGGTGGGTGATGCCGTCCCCTGCTCCCGACTCGCCCAGGCGTCGAAGTGAGCCTTCAGCGCACGACGGTCTGCGCCGAGTTGCTCGCCGCCGGCGACGCTCGCTACGCCCGTCGCGATCAGGAGCGCGGCGACGAGCCCCGCGAGCGTCGCCCTCCCACGCACCGCGGGTGGCTCCTCGCGCTCGAGCCGCGTGGAAGCGCCGAGCAGCGCCCCCAAGACCACCGAGAACGCAATCCCCACACCGAAGAGCTCCAGCGAGAAGTCGAGCAGGTTGTGTACGGCCATCGCCAGCACGCCCGCTGTCGCCCCAGCCCAAGCCAGGTCTCGCCTCGCCAGGCGTAGCAAAGGCCTGAGCGTCCAAGTGATCGCAACGGCCGCAACCATCCCGATGACGCCCCACTCGACGAGCCACTGCGCCGGCCAGCTCTCGGGGTGTGTGTAGGTGGTGTTCCCCCCGGCCTCCTCTCGGTATGCGTCGAAGACGGACTCGAAGGCCCCGCGCCCCACGCCGGTCGAGGCGTAGTGTCGCAGCATCGGAAGGTAAGCCGTCATCGCGAGCAGCTTCTGCGGGTTGGAGTCGAGGAGCTCGGCTCTCCGCCCGGCGTCGAGGCCTGTCAACGCGAGCCCCACACCAGCGACGACGATGAGTGCCAACACGGCCATGGGAAGCGCGTTCGACTCGGTGTCGGCGCGGTCAGCGCGGGGGCCGCGCCCCCTGACCGAAATCATCGCGCTGGTCGCCATCAAGCCGAGGAGCAGCGCGAGCACCCCCCCTCGAGACGCCGTTCGAACGATGACTCCGAAATCGATGACGGCGACCGCGACGAACACCCAACGAAGGCTTCGTGTACGGGGTGAGACGGCGAGACCTGCGGCGCAAAGAGCGCCCAGCACGAGGTAGCTGGCGAGGTGGTTCGGGTTCAGGAGAGGCGACAGGCTTCCGCGCGGATACGCGTAAACGGGTTCGTACAGCCCGAACAGCCGCGTGGCGCCGAAGAGCGCGTGGGCGACCGTCACCACCGAGAGCAGACCGGACGAGCACGCCACGAGCGCGATGACGTGACGCGCTGCATGCTGCGCGGCGAGGATCGCCGAGCACCCGAGGAGCAGCGCGTAGGTCATCCACTTCACCGACTCTCGCGCCGTCGCGCTCGGATCCAAGCTGATGGGAGCCCACTCGACCGTTCCCCCGACGGGCTCGAGGGCCCGCTGCCAGACCTCTGCGTTGTGGGGCGCGACGAGGCCGAGGAACGACACCGGCATCGGTACGATCTGGACGAGGGACCACAGGCCCAGAGCCGCCAGCCAGAGTGAGGTTGGTGGGACCCACACCCGGAGTTGGCGCCGGCTCGCCAAGTAGGCCCCGAGCGAGATGCTCGCGAAGGCCACGCCGAGCAGCACCGCGGGGGGCTGCGCGCCGAGGATCTGGACCGAGCAGAGGACGATGAGCCCGAGACCGAACACGGCGGCGAGCTCGTAGGGCTCGCTGCGCCGTAGCCTCCCGCTCGTTGCTCCCTCAGGCATGGCGGGCCGACACCAACAAAGTGTGCCCCCACGACGGCTCGAGCAGCCATGGCGAGGTCCGCGCTGCGCGGTGTAGCCGGGAGGCGAGCGCGCCGACCCGACGCGCGGCTCGTAGGGCTCGCCCCTCTCGAAGGCGCGCTCTCTCGGCCGACGGCGACGGCACACCGAGCGGCAGCAGCTCGAGAGGGCGCAGCCCCGCCTTGGCGAGCGCCGCGCTCATGGACGAGGTGTCGAAGTACGCCACGTGATCGAAGTCGGACCCGAGCGCGTTCCACTCCGCGCCGGCGCGATGCCTCGAGCCGGCGTTGGGGGTCGAAATCGCGAGCACGCCGTCGGGCTCGAGCAGCTCCCGCAGCTGCTCGAGCAGCACGACGGGCTCGAGCACGTGCTCGAGCACTTCGCTACACAACACGAGCTCGTAGCGCACGCCCGTCGACAGCAACGCGGTCGCATCGCCGTGGGCCACACTCAGCCCGTACTCGGCCTTCGCGAAGTCGACGCCCACGCGGTCGAGCTCGCAGCCTGTGACCGAAGCCGCGCCCAACTCCGCGAAGAGCGCCAGGCGCGCGCCCTGCCCGCAGCCGACGTCGACGACGGAGCGGGGTACGCGACCGCAGCTCTGCAGGGCGAAGCTCGTGAGCACGTCGAGCGCGCCTTCGGAGACCGTCTGGGCGATCGCCTGCTTGGACGGCCGGACGAGGTCACGGTACTCGGTGTAGTAGCTCGCGTAGAACGACGACAAGGACTGCGGGCTTGGTGAGGGCGAGGCGTAGAGGAGGCCGCACTGCGCGCACTCGCCGAACCGAGCCCCATCGACGCGGGTGAGTGAACGCCCTCGCAGCTCGGACGAGCCGCAGACCGGACATGGGCGCGCTTGGGTCCCGTGAGTGAAAGGAGAGTGCGTCATGCGTGTGTGCGCGCGGCGGGGCGGAGCATGGAGGACAGGCGCGAGCGTAGCTCCGCGTCGATGCCGTGGAAGTAGAAGACCGCCGCGAAGGCGGCGCTCGCGCCGCACATCACGCCGATCCGCGCTGCCGGGACGGGGGCGAGTCCCAGCACCTGCGCGCCGTACCAGAGCACCGCGAACGCGAGCGACGAGCCAAGGAGCGGCTTGGTGAGCGCCCACGCCCATGGGCCGAGGGGAATGCTCATCTGCGCGGCGAAGGTGGCAGGCAGCGACCAGAGCGTCGTCACGCTGCGCGCGAGCAGCGTGCCGAGCGGCAGCCCCGGCAAGCCGATCCAAGTCATGAGCAGCACGCTGAGTGCCAGCTTCAGCGTTGCCTCTGCCATCGTCACCACGGCGTAACGCTGGTGGAGCCCTGCCTGGGTGACGAACGCGTGGGGGATGGTGAGCGGCGCCTGAACCACCAGGATCATCACGTAGGCCAGCCAGGTCCAACGACCCACGAACATGCCGGGTCCCAGCCAGAGCTCGAACAAGTCTTCGCCTGCGCTGAGCATGCACGAGGCGGAGAGCACGGTGAGCCCACATAGAACCTGGCTCGTATGTGTCGCCAGCTTCGCTGCGCGCTCGCGATCCCCCGAGGCCCAAGCCTGAGCGAGCGTGGGCGCCAGAGCAGGCGCGACCAGGCTCGAGACGGCCAGCACGATGCTGAGGACCCGCCACGCCACCGAGACGCGAGCTGCGGAGTCGGCCCCGAGGGTGACGCCTGCGATGAAGGCGTCGGTCGCCCACACCACCGCGCCGGCGATCTGGAGCACGAAGTAGCCCCAGCCGGCCAACCGGAAGCGACGCTTCTCGTCGCCTTCGAGCGCCCCGACGTCCCTCGTGAACAAGCTGGGGAAGCGACGCCACAGCGCGACCGCGCAACCGACGTGACCGAACATGGTGACGACGGAGAGGATGAGGATCGCGAGCCAGAGCGATGGTCGAGCGTGGGCGAACACCCACGCGGCGCCGAGCCTCAGCGCGACCGCGGCGCTGGAGATCGCGCGCTCCGTGGCCACCGCGCCAGACCCATGAAGCGCCGCGCGGAATACCGAGAACGGGAGCTCGAGCACGAAGCTCACGCCGACCGCGACCGCAGCGGCCGTGGCAGCGCGTGCCCACGACTCGGGAAGCACGAACCAGCTGGCCCAGGGCGCGAGCGCCGCGAGGAGCGCCACGGGCGGCAAGGCGACGGCGCAGATGCGCGCGTACGACGCGAGCCCAGCGCGAACGGCTCGCGGCACCGCGTCTCGGTCCGTCGGGTCGGCCGTCGAGGCCTTGCTGGACACGGTCTGCGCGATCCCGAGGTTGAGCAGCGCGAGGTAGGACGTGAGCCCGAGCAAGGCCCCCCAGTAGCCGTAGAGCTCCGTCCCGAATGCGCGGAGAAAGAGCGGCACGGAGAGCATCGAGCTCGCCATCTGCACGGCGTGCGCGATGACCGACGACCCGAGCGCGCGCCGAAGGCTCACGACAAGCCCAGCAGGCGCCCCAGCACCGTGGGGGCCAGCTGATGTTCGTAGTTCAGCTCGCGAAGGTGCGCCTCACGGGCGTTCGCCTTCACTTGCTCCGCGAAGCTCGAGCCGTCGATGAGCCGCTCGATCGCATCGCCGATCCCCCGTGGAGATCGATGGTCGACGGCGAGTCCCACGTTCGCGCTCACGACCTCTTCCGCGAGGCTGTTTCCCGCAGTCACGATCACGCCCACTCCGGCGGCGAGGCTCTCGAAGACCTTGTTCGGTGCTGGGCTGGCCGTGTTGAACTCCGTGGGTGCGTACAGCCCCAAGGAGACGTCGACATCGACGAGCAGCTCGTACAGCTGGTCGTGAGGAACGAACGGGTGAAACCAAACGCGACGCTCGAGGCCCAGTTGCCGGGCCCTGGCTTCGCAAGCTCGCACGTAGTCCTCGTCGCCTTCGCCGATCACCACCAGGGTGGTCGGTGCCGCAACCCACGCCAGCGCTTCGATGCTCTCCAGAATGCAGTGCGCGCGACCGATGCTTCCGTGGCGCGCAACGATTCTCGCTCGGGTGTCGCATCCCCTCTCACCAAGCCAGCCGCGCAACCGCCCCCCCCGCGGCAGCGTGGCCAGCCGACGAGGACAATTCCGGACGAGCCTCACCTGACCACGTAGTCCCCGGCGGAATACCTCCTCGGTGCGCTCCCTTGCGGGGACCCAGACTTCGTCTACGCGAAACGACGAAACCTGCTCGAGCAGCAGGTCGAGGCGCCCCCGCAGGTTCGGCGCTCCGACGAAGTCGTGGCAGTGGTAGACCAGCGGAACGGTCGCTGCCGCACCGACGGCCGCTGCGAGCAGACCGTGGTAGTTGTGCGCGATGACGAGGTCAGGCCTGTTGACTCGCATCGCCCGACGAATCCCCGTGATCAGATAGCGGAGCAGGTCGACCCGGGAGAGGTGGGTGGAAGGCTGGACCAGCTGGGTTCCGGTCAGGGTGAGTGGTGCCCTCACCGGCGTTGCCGCGATGACATCGGAGTCGGCACCGGCGGCCGCGCACACCTTGGTCGTCTGGATGAGCGGCGGGTACCGACTGGGATCGAACGGCGCGACGTGTAGCACCCTCACTGGGACTGCCCCAAGGCGTCTTCGAGGGCATCCACGATGCGCGAGGCAGCGCGGCCGTCTCCGAAGGGGTTCGGAGCGGGCAGCTCCCCTTCGTAGGGCGGCTCCTGCCAGGCCTCGACGAGCGCTTCCAACACGCTGGATCGAGTTCGGCCCACGAGCCGGCTGGTTCCCGCCGCGAGCCCCTCCTGACGCTCGGTCGCCTCCCGGGCGACGAGCACCCTCTTGCCGAAGCTCGGAGCCTCCTCTTGGATTCCTCCGGAGTCGGTGAGCACGCAGCGACACGAGGCGAGCGCCCCGGCGAAGTCGAGGTATCCGAGGGGATCGACTCGAATCAGACGATCCGCGCTGCCGAAGCAGCGTTGGGCGGATTCGCGAACCGCGGGGTTCGGGTGCACGGGCCACAGGACCCTCGCGCTCGGCTCCCTGTCCAAGAAGTCGGACACTCCAGACAGTATCTCGTCGAGCTCGCCACCGAAGGACTCACGACGGTGGAGCGTGAGCAACAGAGTGTCGGCTGGACAACGATAGCTGGACCTCCCGTGGGCGTTCAGGATGGCGTCGACGGCCGTGTTCCCGGTCACGACGACGCGCGCCGGGTCGATGTTTTCGTCCGCGAGATGCCGAGCAGCAAGCGGGGTGGGCGCGAAGCAGAGGTCCGACAGGCGATCTACGAGCTGGCGGTTCCCCTCTTCGGGGAACGGGTGCCGGTGATCGTAGGTGCGTAGGCCCGCCTCCACGTGGGCCACGGGGATCCTGAGCTGGTACGCGGCGAGGGCGGCACCCAGAACCGTGGTCGTATCGCCCTGAACGACCACGAACGAAGGACGGCGCTCGGTGAGCAGCGCGGACACACCCTCGAGCACCCTGGCCAGCAGCCCATTCAGCGTCTGCGCTTCGAGCATCACGTCGAGGTGATGATCGGGACGGAGGTTCCACGCATCCAAGGCGGTGGTGAGCAGCTCGCGATGCTGTCCCGTGGAAACCAGCATCGAGCGCAGTGTGCCGCGACGCTCCAACTCCCGGAGGACGGGCGCCAACTTGATGGCCTCGGGTCGAGTGCCCACGACGACCATCACCTCCGGGGCAGACGACTGCACTGGCGCAGTTTGGAGCTTGCTCATCGGTCGACGGGGAGAGGGCGTTCGAGGCCGGGGGACACTACACCATCCGGCCTCTGGCCACGCGGCTCCAAGCAGCCGGCGGAGTGCAGCCGGCGAGGTGCAGCCGTGCTAGAAGCCCGCGCAGAGCGAGGAGGCGGCCGATGGCCTCATCCATCGGGGAGCTGACCCCACCACGCGAACGGAGTGCGGCTTCGATCACGCTCCGTTCGGGGCGCGCCGCCCGCGAGACGTTCAATTTCGACCTCCGATGCGTCCTCGTCGCCTCGCCTACATCGTCGACTGGTTGCCTCCGGACGCCGGAGCGATCGGGCAGTACGCTCTGGCCGAAGCGGAGTCGCGCGCTCGGCAGGGAGAGCTCGTCGACCTGTTCGGCCTGAGTAGCACCGCGAGCTCGGTCGAGGGTCGCGAGTTCGGCGCCGGGAAGGTTCGAGTACATCGGTTGCGCGCCGCCCAGCCGGATCGCAGCGACTTCAAGAAGCGGGCGGTGTGGACGCTGTCGACGAACCTCAGGTTGGTGACCCACGCCCTTCCCTCGATCTTCGAGGCCGATGAGGTCTTGATCACCGCGAGCCCGCCCTTCCTGGAACATCTCCTCGTGCCGCTCACCCGCGCCTTGAGGAAGCGTTTGGTGTTCCGGCTGGCGGATCTGCACCCGGAGTGTCTGATGCAGGAGCTCGCGCAGGTGCCGGCGTGGCTCCACGCGTTCCATGCACTCACGGTCAGGATGCGCAAGGGAGCGGATCTGGTCGAGGTGCTTGGCGAGGACCAGCGACGTCGGGTGCTCGAGTCGGGGGCGGACGCCCGCCGCGTGGTGTTGCGCCGGAGCGGCTCACCGGTCAGCTTCGACGGAGGTGTGCGGCCACTGGAGCGCCCGCTCGCCCTTCGAGGGCGCTCCGTGCTCCTCTACTCAGGAGCCGTCGGGCACGCCCATGAGATCGACACCTTCGTGGAGGGCTACGCCGAGCATCACGCTGGCGAATCCCTTGAGAAGGTGATCCTGTGGCTGAACGCGACGGGGGCGAGGGCGTCGGAGTTCGAAGCGGCGCTCGACGCCCGCGGGCTCCCCTACCACCGCACCGAAGGCGTAGCGCTCTCGGATCTCGCTGCGCTCCTGCGGACCGCAGACGCCCACCTCATCACACTTCGCGACGAGTACGTCGGGCTCGTCGTCCCCTCGAAGGTGTACGCCTGCATCGCCTCCGGCCGGCCCGTCCTCTACGTGGGGAGCGCGTCGAGCGACGTGCACACGCTGTGTTCGGAGGGCCTGCCCGAGCAGGACTATTGGCGCGCGGGTGTGGGCGACTCGAGCGCCGTTCGCCGGGCGCTGGACGCGATCGCGCTGCTCGCGAGTCCGGGTTGAGTTGACGAAGACGATGCTCCGATGAAGTTCCTGATCCCGAACTACCTCGCACCGGACTCGTTCTCGGAGAACGTCGTCTTCACCCTTCAGAGGATGGGGCACTCAGTCGTCTCTCTTCCGGCGACCGACTGGGGCAGTCTCAGGATGCGCCTTTACCGGCGGAAGAACAACGTCCTCAAGCGCCTCGTGCGCGAGTACGTGAGCGCAGAGCACGAGACGGCCCTCGCGCTCGCGAGAGAGCACAAACCCGAGGTCGTGCTCTCGCTGACCCACCCTCTGCCGCCCAGCATCCTGCGGGACATGAAGCTCGCCGGGGTGCGGCATCGCATGATCTGGTGGGGTGACGCTCTCGCCAACCAGACCCAACTCGGTCTCTTGACGGACGAGTGGGACTACGTTTTCAGCAAGGACCCGGACGGAGTCGCGAAGCTCAGGCGCGTGGGACTGAATGCGCATCTGCTCTTCGAAGCGATGAACCCAGAGTGGCACAAGCCCATGGCGTCACGGTGCAACGACGCCATCGCGGTGGTCGGCAACCCCTATGGCTACCGGCAGTTCCTCGTGAAGCGCCTCGTCGACGCGGGGTTCCAGGTCGACGCGTACGGCGGAGCTCCGCCGAGGTGGTCTCTGCCGGAGTTCGAGCGCTCACACCTCCGCCGCATCGTCGTGAAGGAAGAGAAGAGCCGCATCTTCGGCGAGGCTCTCGCGTGCCTCAACAACATGCAGTTCTCGGAGGGCAACTCGCTGAACTGCCGTACCTTCGAGGTGGCTGGCGCCGCAGGATTGCAGCTGATCGAGCACCGTCCGGTGATCGAGCGCTGCTTCGAGCCCGGAGAGGAAATTCTGGTCTACGACAGCTTGCCAGAGTTGTTCGGGCATCTGGAACGCGCGAAGAAGGATCCTCGACGCGCGACGGAGATCCGCGAGGCGGGGCACCGCAGAGCGCTGGCAGAACATACCTACCGACACCGCATCCAGCAGATCGAGAAGCTGCTCGGCTCGTCGTGAGCTCGGGTTCGCCCTCCCCGCACGCTCAGGCCGTTGGTGCCCCGGACACGCAGGAGTCGTCATGAATGGAAGCTTACTGCGCGAGTTTCTGGTGAATGCGTTGCCACGACTGGGCACGCTCAAGCGGTTCGCGGTCGCGGCGAGCCACAGCATCCGCCCGCGAGACACCTACGCCCAGCATGGCGAAGACCTGCGCTCGAAGGAGCTGCTCGCCGACTTCGACCTGTCCGGTGGCATCTACGTCGACGTAGGCGCCAACCACCCCACCGACATCTCGAACACCTACCTGTTCTATCGCGCTGGACACCGCGGCATCACGGTGGAGCCGTTCCCCGAGCTCGCCTCCCTGCTCAAGCTCTTCAGACCCCGAGACACCGTGCTCGCGGTTGCGTGCGGAGACGTAGCTGGTGTGGCCGAGTTGAGCGTCTCGAAGACTCCTGTCTTGAGCTCGCTACACCGTGCTCAGGCTGGTCGGGTGTGGAAGTCGCTCATCGTCCCCGTGCTCCCGCTCGATCGGATCATCCTCGATCTGGACGTATCCTGGGTGTTCTTGTTGAGCGTCGACGTGGAGGGCCACGCTGCCGCGGCCTTGCGTGGAGCGACGGCCACGCTGGAGCGCACGCTGCTCGTGTGTGTGGAGGCCTCCGAAGGATCCGAGGAAGAGCGAGCAGTCACGGCCTTGCTCGAGCAGGCGAACTTCAGGATCGTGGAGCGTCGAGGGTGCAACCTGTTCGCAATGAACGAGAAGCTCGACCGGTTCCGGAGGAAGCGGTGAACGACGCGCGTGGGTGGCGTGTCAATCCAGTGCGCCCAGCCACTCGGAAACCCGGTGGACGTAGGTGTGAGCCGACAGGGCTTTCGCGCGCCCTTGCTCGGAGACCCGCCTCCTGAGCGCAGCGTCGTTGCACAGCGCCAGAGCGCGCTCGACCAAGGTGTCGGCTTCGAAGTACGAGACGTGCTGGCCGTCTACGAATTCGCTCTCCATCTCCGGGCAACGCGAACTCAAGGCACATCCTCCGCTGGCGTAGATCTCGAAGAAGCGCATGTTCGCCGCTGGGTAGTTCGTCGGGTCGATGAGGTTGAGGCATGCGTGGGCTCCGCGCATCGCACGCGTCATGTCGCTGCCGGCCAGGATCCCGCCTTCGAAGTAGTCGCGCACGCGCTCGGGGTGTCGTGAGTACCGCGACCAATCGGAGCTACCCCAGACCCGCACACGCATCCCGGCGTCGAGCAGGCGCAAGACCGCATCTTCTCGCTCCGGTCGATGGTTCGCGGCGAACATGACGTCGCTCGACCAGCGCTGCCGTTCCGCTGCGTTCGACTCCGGCAGCTCGGGGAACAACTCGAGGTCTGCGGCGAACGGCGAGAACAGTACTCGGCGGGCGCCGGCGCGCTCGAGTACCGGGGACGCCTCCCGGCTGTAGCTCAGCACAAGGTCGCACAGAGCGAACAACTGGAGCGAGTGGGCCTCGAGGTTCAGGAGAGTGTCAGGCCAGTAGCAAACGATCTTGCAGCGCGGCAGAGAAACTCGAAGTTGCGCCAGGAGACCCGGGCGGACCAGCTGGGGGCCAGCGAATACGAAGACGTCCGGACTCGCCTCGGTGATGCTGAGGTAGAGGTCCCGGTTGGCCTTGCGGTTCCACGACTCGACACCGAGGTGCCCTGAGAGCAACTCGCCGAGCTTCCCGAGGCGGACGTGTCGGCGCAGCCCTGCGTCGTGGTCGTAGTGCGTGGTGCGCCATCCAAGGCTGCGCAGAGCACGTCCGTACGAGCCGAGCAGTCCAGGATGCGACTCGCCGCACAACACGAACGCCAGCGAGCTCACCTCGCCCTCCTCGTTTCGTTCAGGCTCGGCCTGAGGCGAGCATCCACTCTTTGACACCCGCCAGGATGCCGTCGAGCGTCACCGTGGGCTGCCAGCCGAGCAAGTCCTTGATGCGAGTGATGTCGGGCTGCCTGCGCTGCATGTCCTCGAAGCCCGGCGCGTACGCCTGGTCGTAGGGAATCTGCTGCAACTCGGAGACGCCGCCTGTCAGCTCCCTCACCCGCTCGGCCAGCGCGCGCATGCTGACCTCCTCCACGCCGCCGATGTTGAACACGCGCCCCACCGCGCGAGGCTCACCGAGGAGCCCGACGATCCCTCGCACGACGTCCGACACGTCGCAGAAGCAACGGCTCTGCGTGCCGTCGCCGTAGACGGTGATGGGCTCGCCGCGGAGCCCGGCCTGGACGAAGCGCGGAACGACCATCCCGTAGTGTCCGGTCTGCCGCGGACCGACCGTGTTGAACAGGCGGAAGCAGACCACTTCGAGCGCGTGCTCGTGGTGATAGGCAAGCGCCAGGAACTCATCGACCATCTTGCTCGCGGCGTACGCCCAGCGGTTCTTGGCCGTGCTACCCAGCAAGACGTCATCATCCTCACGGAAGGGGATGCGTGCGCCCTTTCCGTAGACCTCGGACGTGCTCGCCACCAGGACCTTGGCGCCATAGCGCTGAGCGGCTCGTAAGACGCGCTCGGTTCCCGCGATGTTGGTCTCGATGGTGTGCACGGGCCGTTCGACGATGAGCTTCACGCCCACCGCTGCGGCGAGGTGGACCACCGACGTCGCTTGCGAAGTGAGTCGGTCGAGGACCAGGTCGTTGAGCACCGTCTCTCGTGCGAAGTGAAACTTCGGGTGTGGGAGCAAGTGGCGGATGTTCTCGATCGAACCCGTCGACAGGTCGTCGATCACCATCACCTCGTCCCCACGGGCGAGCAGCGCCTCCGCGAGGTGCGAGCCGATGAAGCCGGCGCCCCCAGTGATGAGGACTCGACCTGGAGCTGGCGTGGGCTTCTGCGTGTCTTCGTGCACGTTGTGGGTCCTTGCGGCGAGGGGTGACACGCTAGCCTCTACGGGAGACGAACGGCAAGCGCGGCGCGCCCTGTTGCGTGAAGTCGTCAACCTCAGTTGCGCGGCTCACGCCATAGGTTCGACGTCGACGTCGCGCTGGGGTCGGTCGCCGTAGCACCGCACCCCCCGCC